>CAZFDW010000492.1:0-3093 GCA_964517865.1 uncultured Chitinophaga sp. | reverse complement strand
CTCCAGCGGCATTTCCATCACCAGATATCCGCTGTCCCGAAATCCCAGTCGGCGATAGGTTGCTGTGGCAGTTTCATTTTCATGTTCGACATACAGCCGCACACAAACCGCATCACAACGCAGGCGTGCCAGTTCGACAGAGCGTTCAAACAGTAATCGAAAGACTCCGGCTCCGCGTTTTTCAGACGCTACGTAAACGCTTTGCAGCCAGATCATCCAGCCGTTACGCCAGTCGCTCCATTCGCGCGTCAGCATGATCTGACCGATGACGCCTGATTCATCTTCCGCGACGAAATACTGCACTTCGTCACCGAGTTCCAGCCCGCGACATACACCTGCGTCCACTATGGTGCGATCGAGGATTTTGTTCTCTGTTTCCAGTGCCAATCGACAATTGTATTCCGTGATCACTGAGACATCGTTCGTCGTTGCGGATCTAATCACAACATTCATCGAAAATTCCTTATATGTCGTATAGGACGTATAGGACGTATTTCCGGTCACCCCATCACACATCCAAACCCAGCATGCGCATCAGGGCAATGGCATTGCTGCGTTCGACGACGCCGTCGCGAAGTGCGTAGTCGAAAGTCATCTGACCGTCGGTGATCCTGTCTTCGAAATGTTTATTCACGGCCTGATCAGACATCGAATCGGCGATCTGCGTCAGAGCCAGATCGTGTGTCGTCACAATGCCCAGTGCATGACGAGCGACGAGAGATCGAATGACGGCTTCTGCGCCGCGCCGACGGTCGTGGGAGTTTGTTCCGTTGAGGATTTCATCCAGCAGAAACAGCACAACTCGTGGCTGCTCGGTCAGATCGACCACCGTCTTCAGACGACGCACAACGGTGAAGAACAGCGAACGTCCTTCCTGCAGCGAATCGCTCACCCGCATCGCAGTGGCAACCTGAAATGGATATGTGCGAAAACTCTTCGCACGCACGACCGACCCGCACAATGTCAGGACAACACTCGCACCCAGGCTGCGCAGGAAGGTGCTTTTGCCGGACATGTTGGAACCGCTGATCAGCAACAACGGTTTTTCGGCAGTCAGCGACACGCTGTTTCGCACGCAGGCGGATTCTTTCAGCAGCGGATGTCCCAGTTGTTCGGCAATCAATTCCGGCTGCGTGTCTGAGATCACCGGCAGACAATCATCCGGATGATCAAACGAGTAACCCGCCACGGAGAGCGACGCTTCGAGGCACGCTGTGGTTTCCAGCCAGTCGGCCACGTCGCGTCCATGCTTCAGGCGCCAACGTTCGAGCAGAAACGTGAGCAGCACAAACAGACCACAGGCCCATGCAATCGGCGCAAAAAACTGATTACGCATGGCGTTGTTGAGCCATTGCGTGAGCCGCCCGAGTCGTCGAATGGCCTGCGACGCGGTTTCGGATTCTGAGTGAAATCGATTCTGCAGATCCCGGATTGCCGGCTCCTCAACGGAATGGCGTTCAAACACACTGATGACGGCTCCAAACTGTCTGAGAGCCGAGTCGACATTGTCCATTCGCTGAGCAACAGATCTGATCTGCCGCCGCGTGAGAGCGATCGCAGGAGCCTGCAGGAGAATCACCGTCAGCAGCATTTTCAGAGGCAGTACATCGGTCAGTACCAGCGCGATCACAGGAATTGCAATCAGGCCAATAAGCAGTGACCAGGCGACAATCCACCACGGCATGGGTTGACCGGATTCATGGACCCATTCCATCAGCAACCGCTCTGCGTTCGCCCACTGGGGTGAGTCGGGAATGCATGCGAGAGATTCCCGGAGCACCAGTTCGTTCTTCAATCCCTGAGCGCGAGCCTGACGCAATCGAATCGTGTCGCCATCGCAGACGTTCTGCAGCCATTCAGCCAGCTTTCGGCGACCGGGCTGCGTGCGGCATTCGTTGAGCAATTGAAACAGCGAACCGGGGCCGAAGACATCCAGATCCTGTGTCCATGGATGCAGATCATCGGAGAAATCCGCCCCGTTGGAAACGTCGGCGCCAAATTTGCGATCCAGTCGTCGCAACCGGCTTGCATGAAATGCGCTCACAGCCCTGGCATGCTGAAGCTTTTTGAGGCACACCTGATGAAACGGCAACAGCCCGCAGAACTGTACTGCCGGAACCATGATCCACCACCATGAAACGAATTCCGGCTCACCCAGGCAAAGTATGGCCAGCCCGACAGCCAGAACAAAGATGGCGACACGCAGGCGTCCAAACCGCTGATCACGCCATGTCAATTTTTTCTCGCGCACAGCAATCTCGTTCAGTCGCGTCTGATAGGCCGCACGGGGATCCGAAACGGTTCGGTCAGAGGAGGAAGCTGGCGAATAGAGATACGGTGCCGACATATTGAATTCTGTTGCAAGTCGATACTAGTGCCTGGAAAAGGGGTCAGGAACCAATAGCCAAATGGCCCGAAGGGTGCTGCGCACTATTGGTTCCTGACCCCTTTTCCAAGCCTGCGTGTTGAAAAAGGTGTCTGGAACTTTGGAGGCATCAGAAAACTCTGCAAAACCTGACGCCGGAGAGTTCCAGACACCTTTTTCAACCAATCTGGGACAGTCGAACTAATGCCGTTCCGCTATCTTGAAAAGATGTTCATCACTGCGAACGTACAACGCCCCGTTGGCTGCGCCAGGACTGCACAGGATTTTCTCCGCCAGATCCAGTTCCGACACAATGATGCCTTTGTCTTTTTCCGGCTTCACGACAAACGCATTTCCGTCTTCGTTGAACAGATAGAGATACCCATTGGCAGCAATCGGCGTGCTGCTGAAGGAGCCTCGAAGCCGCAGTTGCCACAGACGTTCGCCCGTCTTTGTGTCGCCTGCCGAAAGAACTCCGGCGCTGTTCAGGGCGAATGCCCAGCCGTCCACAACAACGGGGCTCGACGTTCCTGGGCTGATGCTCGATGAATTCCAGAGCTGTTCAAAGGTATTGTCTTTGGCCGGACGAATCGCCGTGAGACCGTTCGACGGAATCACGATGGAACCAGAATCGACAGTTGCCGAAGGAATCGTGGACGCTCCCTTATCGAAATTCCAAACGATTGTACCGGATACCGGATCGACCGCCGCCAGTCCTTTGGATGACT
>CAZFDW010000491.1:0-5262 GCA_964517865.1 uncultured Chitinophaga sp. | reverse complement strand
GGAACCAGACATGTGGGCTCTTCGGATTCGATGATCAGTGTTTCTAAAACCAGGGTGCCGCCCGGTCGCAGCGAATGGCACAGAGACTGCAAATGATCAATCGGGCTGGTGCGGTGATACAGGACGCCCATCGACAGGGTCACATCAAAAGCATTCAATCTTGCGGGAATGGCCTCATCCGTCAAGGGCAGCACATAATGAGCGACCGCAGGGTCCGCATATCGACGCACAACTTCAAACTGCATCAGGAAGAGCAGAAAGGGGTCAAAGCCAAGCACCAGACTGGCTCCGGCCTGCAGCATTCGCCAGCCGTAGTATCCGTTGCCGCAACCGACATCCAGAACCCGGCGCTCCCGGAATTCGACATGCGGAGCCAGACGATCCCATTTCAGGCACGAACGCCATTCAGTATCGATCGGCAGACCAAATATTTCAAACGGCCCTTTTCGCCACGGATGAAAGGCCATCAGGTTCTGCCGGAGTGTTGATTGGTCATCGACCGTGAGTTCGCCTTCGATTGTCACAGCGTCGCGATCAGCGCTCAGTTTCGCGTCCTTTACATCCGGCAACTGACTCCAGGCGTCGATCCAGTGTTGGAGATTCCCGTGCCGGTCGATTATCAGCGCACGGTGTGTTTTTGAGCGAAGCGTGTCGGCCCATTCACGATGCCCTTCCAGAGTCAGTCGACTGTATAATTGGTCGCGGTCAAAAAGTGTCATGTATAGAGCTTAATATGCATCTGTTGTTACCGCTATTCTCCAGTGTCGTGTTCGTCTTTGGAATGATGTTCGCCCGCAAGGCACTCGGTCGCGGAGCGCGTGCATGGACGGGCACATTTTATGGCAATCTCTGGCTGGGGCTCATCTGGCTGCTGGTGGGTTTCTGTCGGTGGGACGTCATTCCCGTTGCCGAATGGTGGCACGCGGTGATGGTGGGGCTGTTGTTCTTTTTGGGGCAGTGCTTCACATACATGGCGTTTCGTTACGGCGATGTTTCCGTCGCCACCCCCATCTTTGGTGTCAAGATCCTGATCGTGGCGGTGCTTTCTTCGTTTCTGACAGGTCAGAGTATTTCCACCACCATCTGGATTGCTGTATTTGTGGCAACGGCGGGAATCATTCTGGTGCAGTATGGAAGCGGGGCCGGGCAACGACACGAAAAAAAACGAGTGTTCCTGACAGTTGTAACGGCCCTGTCGGCGGCGACATGCATGTCGCTGTTCGACGTGTGTCTGCAACGCTGGGGAGTGATCTCCGGGGCTCTCAGATTCCTGCCGGTGATGTTTGTATCTGCGTCCTTGTTTTCTTGTGTGTTGCTTCCCTGGGTCGATCGGGTTTCGCAACTCAAGTCTGTTCAGGCTCTGCAGCCTATGATCCTTTCGACAGTGTTGATGCCGCTGCAGTCAATGGGAATGACAATCGCCCTGTCGCAGTTCGGCGATGCAACGCGCGTCAACATCGTGTACGCCTTGCGCGGCCTGTGGGCGATTGTCTTTGCATGGATGCTCGCAGGATCGTTCGAAGGCGGGGAACGTTATGCCAGCCGAACTGTGATGCTCCGCCGAGCCGCCGGTGCATTGCTGCTCACAGGAGCCGTTGTTGTATCACTGCTGCGGTAGCGATCAAAACGGCAAACCGGTGAGGCGTTCATATGCTTCAATGTAGCGCGAGGAAGTGCGTTGGACGACGTCGTCCGGCAATACGGGTGGAGGGCTGTTCTTGTCCCAACCGGATTTCTCCAGCCAGTCGCGGACAAACTGCTTATCGTACGATGCCTGGCCTCGACCGGCCTCGTACTGATCCGCCGGCCAGAAGCGTGAGCTGTCAGGAGTCAGGACTTCGTCGATCAGGATGATGTCGTCACCCTTGAGACCAAATTCAAATTTCGTATCTGCGACGATGATCCCTTTTGTGTTCGCATGAGTACATCCTTCGGAGTACGCCTGCAGACTGATGTCGCGCAGACGCCCGGCGAGTTCTGTACCAACGATTTCACACATCTGTTCAAAACTGATGTTCTCATCATGGCCAGATTCGGCTTTGTTTGCCGGCGTGAAGATTGGTTCTGGCAGGCGGCTGCTTTCCTTTAAGCCGACGGGCAGCTGAATTCCGCACACGGTACCGGACTGGCGGTATTCTTTCCAGCCCGAACCGGCAAGATACCCACGGACGACGCATTCAACGGGAACGACAGCGGTCTTTATCACGACCATGCTGCGTCCGGCCAGCGACTGCACATCGACACCGGTTGGAAGCGGCAGTGACGTCACGTCATTTGTGATCAAATGATGGCGGATCGTAAGGCGGCTGAACCAGAACCGGCTGAGTCGCGTCAGGACTTCACCTTTGCGGGGAATTCCATTCGGGAGAATATAGTCAAAGGCGCTGATCCGGTCGGAGGCGACGAAGAGCAGCCGATCGCCAAAATCATAAACATCCCGAACTTTTCCGTGCCGAACCGAGATTCCGGGCAGAGAACTTTGCAACATTACAGCCGACATGCAGCACCAACAGTACAGGAATTTACAGACTTTGTGAACCGTCCTGAGTCTACATTGGCCTGAGCAATTGAACAATCCACCCGAGACTGCTTAGACTGCGGGGCTCACAAAAGGACGATAGTCCGGGGATTCGTCACAGAAGTGGCGGCAACCACAGCGGCAAAGTGTTGTCAAAGTGCGACCGACTTGCGCTGACAGGAAAATTCATGGGGGTTATTCAATTTCGCGTTGAACGCCCGGACCTGCTGTCAGGTGCCTCGGAATTGTCGTTGATCGACTTCCTGATGTACGACGGTCGAGTGATCCCTGCGCGGACGCACCTGGCGAACGGGATGCTGTTTTGCGAACGTCATTTGTCAGAAAGTGGACAGATGCGATTGCTGTGGCCACGACTTGACGGTCGTCGTCAGGTCGTGCATACAACCAGTCTCCGCGAACAGTCGGCTCCGTATTCGCTGGAACTGGAACTGGCGCGCGGTCAATTGTCACGACTGCGTAATCAATACAATTCGTGGTCAGGTGCCGGCTTGCAGTCGTCGCGGCCATTGGCCACAATGATTCAGGATTCCCATCGGTCTTTTCGTACGGCCGTGCTGCGTTCGGAGTCTCCGGAGACGGCAGTGGCCGCTGCGATCCTGTCCATCGATACGTCTTCCCGAGCAACGGATTTGCTCTGCCAGCATTATGTGGAACAGCGTCTGGGGTATCGTCGCAGTCGAGCCACACGATTGCCCGTGTTTCTGGGTTGTCGACTGAATCAGATTCCGACAGATTCGGCGGCGTTCTGTCGTGCTTTCAACGCAGTGCAATTGGACACCTCGTGGAAGCACCTGGAACAGGACGATGGTGAATATAAGTGGGAGCATCTGGATCAACTTGTCGCCTGGGCTCAGGAACAAAAGCTGTTCGTGCTCGGCGGGCCGCTGCTGGATCTGTCTGAAGACTGCCTTCCGGAATGGCTGAAAGCCTGGACGGGTGACATGGTGAACCTGCAGAGCTTCACGGCGGACTTTGTGGAAACCGTCGTGGGACGTTATGTCGGTCGCGTCCGCCACTGGGAAGTCGTGTCCGGTGCCAATCGCGGTGGTGTGGCTTCGCTTGACGAAGAGCAACGCATGAATCTGGTCGCTCGGGCGATCGAGGCTGCAAGGCAGGTGGATGAACATACTCAAATCAGTCTTCGCGTAATTCAGCCGTGGGGCGAATACCTCAGCCAGACAAAGAATCGCCTGTCACCAATTCAGTTTGTGGACACGTTGCGTCGCTGCGGAGTCCGATTTGCGGAAGTCAATCTGGATGTGCGCATCGGCGATTACCCGGCACCTACGCTGTGGCGAGACTGCCTGAGTCTGTCGCATCTGATCGATCAGTGGTCGCTGCTTCAGGTGCCGATCAACATCATGCTCACCGTGCCGTCTGCACCATCGGGAAAGGCGGTGGAATTTGAAGTGACTCAGGCGCAATGGCTGGAAGAGTCCGTGCGAATGTGCCTTGCAAAGGAACGGGTGGTCGGAATTTACTATTCGAACTGGAACCACCAGGATGAAAATCTGCCGCATACAGCGCTCATGAATCCCGATAACTCGCCGCGTGCATCGTTGGATCTGCTGCAGTCGATGTCTAATGAGTATTGGGGATAAGGGAGTATCGGTGTCTGGAAATCTCGTGACGATTGGTGACTACAAGGTCGGTGATGGACAGCCGTTGCTGTTCATTCTTGGGCCGTGCGTGATGGAATCGGAAGCCCTTGTGCTGAAGATCGCGGATCGGCTGGCTGAATTGCGTGATCGTTTGAAAATTCAGATCGCCTTCAAGTCCAGTTTTGATAAAGCCAATCGAACCAGCGTCGAAAGTTATCGTGGGCCTGGGCTGGAAGAAGGCTTGCGAATGCTGGATCTGGTCCGACAGAAAACGGGCCTTCCAACGACGACCGACATTCACGAAGCGGCCCAGGCGGTGCCGTGTGCTGAAGTCTGTTCCATACTTCAGATCCCGGCGTTCCTGGCGCGACAGACAGACCTGATCGTGGCCGCGGCAGATGCTGCGGTCGCACGGGATATCTGTGTCAACGTCAAGAAGCCGCAGTTCGTTGCTCCGGAAGATACGATTCACGCTGTAAAAAAATGCCGCGCCCGGGGATTAAAGAATGTCATGCTGTCCGAACGCGGGTCAACATTCGGTTACGGTCGCCTCGTCAATGACTTTCGTTGCGTACCAATCATGAAGTCTTTTGGCGTGCCAGTCGTCTACGATGCGACTCACAGCGTGCAGCTTCCTGGTGGCTCAACAACCGGCGGTCAACGTGAGATGGTCCCGCCGCTGGCGCGAGCCGCCGTTGCGGCAGGCTGCGACGCCGTGTTTCTGGAAACTCATCCTGACCCCGATCAGGCAAAAAGCGACGGGCCAAACATGGTGATCCTGGACCAGTTGGAATCGCTGCTGAAACAGTTGACCATCCTCCGTGAAACAATACTGACGTTTGATTGCTGACGAACAAAACGGGGACAGGTCCAGTATTGACGCTGCGAACGAAATGCGCTACGTGCCAATCTCGTACAGCATGCGGAAGAATGGAAATGGTCCAGTTTATGGCGCTGTGAACGTGGCGCGCTGGAGCAACAGAAAAGTCTGGCGGCATGGCCATTGCATTGTCCTCGCGGCTGGATGAAATACGTCAATGATCCAGAAACAGAAGGGGAACTGAATGCCGTGCGCCAATGTGTCAAACGGGGCCAGCCCTTTGGCTCTGACCGTTGGATCGA
>CAZFDW010000490.1:0-5301 GCA_964517865.1 uncultured Chitinophaga sp. | reverse complement strand
TGAAAAACACTGGGTTCCACTGCGGATCTTTATTTGATTGGCCGTTCAAGTTCAGGTTAGTCCTGAGTCCTGAGTTAGCAACGGCACCGGATATCCGCAACCAGTTTTGTCGAATCAACCGGATTCCGGCAATCGTGAGCTCGGCTAAAAATCATGCCTGGGTTGCCATCAACTGGACTACACCTGCGCGACTTGTCGCCAGATCTTTCGACGCGTCGGTCGATGCTGAGCGGGACAGCAAAAGTTTTTTTACAATCCTGACCATCGTTGATCGAAAAACGTGCGATTTTGGGCGTATTTCGTGCCTGTTGTTTCAAAAATGTCAAAGGACTTTTACATACCTGCTCAGGCGAAGCAGGCCACGCGCCCTATCTGATCTGTGCGCGACCTGATTCGAACTACACCCGAAAACAAAAACATTCGAAAACATGATCAGGGACAGACTCGGCAGTTTTTCGGGTCGTGGGGGCAACGGCACAATGCAACTCAGAAATTCGGTTCCAAAATATCGGAGCGAGATTCATTTACCGATTGATAGTAAATGCGTTACAGACTTCAAATCCAATTGTCTCTTTCGCAGCCAGGACGCCGATATTCGGCTCGGGTAGGCGGACAAATCCGCGTGGGCGACTGATGAGGCTATGTCAGCAGGGTGACGGGACGCGTGTCAAATCTTCTGCCGGGACCTTCACTTCCAAGCAAACGTTGCACAATGAGCCCGCCCGACGACCCATTCTCGGGCCGCCGTCAACACGTGCTTTTCAGATTACGATCGTGCCAGCCTGACAGGATCACCAGCGAAAGCGGAGCACCGACAATAGCCCAGAGCATATCCCATTGCGCGACGTTCCAGGCAGATGCTGGAACCAGTGTCTGAGCGGGTTTTGTTCGTAAGTCCAATAAGCCCCCGCCATCAGAACCAAGGCGTGAAAGACAAGCAGTCGGTAAAGTAGCGGCGTGAGCGGAAACCAACGATGACTCACGACAATGAGCTGTATTCCAGCCACGACTCAGCCCGCGTCGAGCAACCAGTTGATCCGATCCTCAGTTGCCTGAAAGGTTCCTATTGCGACGACAGCCACGAGACCTGTCAAAATTGAAAACTCGGTGTTTTTCATTGTGACCCTTCCAGGGCTTCACGGACCACACGTTCGGCCGCATGTTCGTGCAAAAAGTGATGACTGGCCGCCTGTGCATAGACCCCCGCCACAACGAAGTGCTTCTTATCCAGCGCCATGTGCAACAAATCCCCGGCCGACAACGTCATGCGGCCGACGCGACGGGAAAGTTGAAATGTGACATCTCCAATCCCCTGATAGGCACGATAGACCACCTCGGTGCACACCAGACGGTCAGAGCGTGTGAAATCGAAACTGAAATCGTAGGGTTTCCCTTCATGGAACATGCCGCGCGCGAGTGCCTTGTTGATTTGCTCCAATGTCAACTGTGGGCGCAGAACGACGACCGAATCGGTGCTGCAGGGAGACCGAAGCGACCGTACCAGCACGCCATCTTTCATTGCCTCCAGAACTCGCCCAGGCTCGTCTGCATCGCAGGCCAGCATTCGTTGCCAGCGCGGTTTAAAATTCTCCTGTTCCGCAAGGCCACGTTCTTCGAGGTCCTCGATGCCGCCCAGGTACAGCGCGGCATGCGGCCAGTGACCCGGCAAAAAGTAGTTTGTCAAAACATATTCGCGACGACTGACGATCACGTCGCCCGGCGATAAAAATTGCCGAAGTTCCGAGACAACGCCCGCCGGCAGCCCCGGACAATGTCTCGGGCGAACATAAATCCCTGCCACGAGATCGCCCACAAACTTTTGCAAACCATACAGTGCACGCGACAGCAGATCGCGTTGAATACCCGTCCAGGCTTGACGGGTTCGAACGCGCAGGCGGGCCACTGCGTAATCCTGCAGCGTCACCTCAAGTGTGGTGCGTAACCCGTCAATGATCGAAAGCATGATTCGATTGTGCGGCTCGCCAGGCGATTCTGCGCGAAGCACAGCCTGATGGCGCTCCCAATAGCTCACGGCGTGGTAGAGATACCAGACATGAATGGGGCGGGTGAGCGACTCCTGCACTGTATCATAGACGCCTCGAGGCAGTCCGAAGTTTGGCTCAGGCTCGTTGAGCTTATCGCGGATGACGTGATGCGTGTGAAAGTTTTTTCGTAGAAATCTCGCGGCATCAATCAGGACGAGGGCGGCTGCGAAAGCGACCAGGAATACCGATTCACGGCGATCCTCGTTCTGTTGCGCCTCAAGGTGCAGTGAAGTGACGACTTCGATCAGTGCGCACCGGGCCTGCCAATAGGATACAAGCAGTTGCCGCAGTTGCTCATCTTCGCCAGGCAGGAAATAACCTCGTTGGCGAACCGCGAAGGATTTCGACAACGCCGTGACAGTCTGCGTCAATTCACGAAAAAGCGCTGCCACGGCGGCCACCGTACGGGCGTCTCCGGCAAGAGATTCTTCTCTGAACTCCGCAGTAGGCGGCAATTCTGACGACATGGAAAGCTTCCCGACGAAACGATGCCAAACTCTTTGGCAGTGATCGAATCGTAATCCGCTACGCGGCTCGAAATCAAAGATTGTGAAAACGACTCACCAGAATAAGCGGGCTTGCGGCAGCCTCATTCGGCAGTTCACTGTCCGGCATGTTGGTCAAGTTTTTTCTCATGAGAACTTTACAACCTGAACTCAGGAAACACCACCAGTACAAACAAAGCCAGTGAAACCAACATTACAATCACCAGCGAATGCTCAGGTGCAGGTGGCTGACGTCGTGGCCGTGGTTTGAGCGGTTCGACGTTTCGGACTTCAGACGCTTTCGTGCTGGTCATCCACGCCTTTGGGGCGGAGTCTGCCACAATTTCAACGGCTACATCTGCTTTCACGGATGTCTGCTCCTGATTCCTGTTCATACCGATCTCCACTCATGGTTTTGCTGCTGCCGGACCTGTCCCGATATCTAACGCGGAAAAGCAAAACGACAGGGCTAAAGAATTGCGGAGATTCTCACAAGGCAATTGTTCACGCTTATTCTGCTTTCGCTGGCCCCAGCAGTCCCTGCACGGTTCGTGTGCTGCTCTCAGCCGACCGAAAGTAATCCGGAAAGAGACAATCCCACTTGAGCCAGAACCGTGTCTCTGATTGTTCGACGAATGCGAGAAGCCTCGAATTGGCGAGCCGCTCACAGTATCACTGGATGCCTCAGAGGTCGGCCTGGCAGGGCGTAGGCTGTTCTGCAACGAATGACGCTGGATGGCATGCTGTTGACTCTCAGCGAGTTGGCGGTGAAAGAGCCGGAAATGATGCGGCTTGTGTTGCAGGCCAGCGTTGCGGCGCTGGTGAATGTGCAGAGTGTGGAAGCTGTTGGGGCGGAAATGAAGCGGCGGGCGGTGGTGGGGAATTGACGGGTGGGCAGTCTGGAAGTCTGTCGCCCTCGATTTCACCCGCATCAGGCACAATGGATATGCCACGTTCCGCCAGCACAGTTGTCGGCCAGCGGCACTGATAGTAGGCTTGGCCCGTCAACGGTTACCGGTGCCCCATCTTTTCATAGGCTGACCGTCATGCGATGCGGATCGAGTTTTTGGCTGGTATGTCTGGCGACGATATGTTTTCCGGCTGGTAGCGGTGAAGCGTCCGCACAGGAGACCGGACAGGCCCCTCCACCAGCCATCGCCCCTTTCGACGCCGCGCAGGCGAAAGTTCATCAGAAAGCATGGGCCGATCATCTGGGGGTGCCGGTGGAGTCAACAAATTCCATCGGCATGAAGATGGTGTTGATTCCTCCCGGAGAATTCACGATGGGCAGCCCGGAGTCGGAGACCCTTCGACAGAGAGATGAGACACAGCACACGGTTGCGTTGAGTAAAGCGTTTTCGATCGGCGTCTGCGAGGTAACACAGGAGCAATATGCGCAGGTCGTTGGCAGCAACCCGAGCGAATTCAAAGGAGCGAACAACCCGGTGAACATGGTCAGCTGGGAAGACGCGGTTGCGTTTTGCGAGAAGCTATCAGCGTTGCCAGCGGAACAAGCGGCAGGGCGAGTTTATCGTTTGCCGACCGAAGCGGAGTGGGAGTACGCATGTCGTGCAGGCACAACGACGGCGTTCAGTTTTGGGGACGATGAGCAGGACTTGGGTAAGTACGCGTGGTTTGAAGACAACGGCGGGCAAACAACCCACGCCGTGGGGGAGAAACTCCCGAACGGCTGGGGTCTGAACGACATGCACGGGAATGTGTTTGAGTGGTGTTCGGATAGGGGTGGGGACTATCCGAAAGGTGCGGTGACCGATCCCGTGGGACCATCAATCGGCTCGAACCGCGTGATCCGTGGCGGCTGTAGGAACTGCGTCGCGGCTTATTGCCGGTCGGCGTTCCGCTTCACGATCGCTCCGACGTTCCGCTCGAACTACGACGGCCTCCGCGTGGCCCTGAGTTCCCCGTCTGTCCAGTCGCCGGAGGCGGAACCAGGCAAGTGAGGGGATGGCGCACCGCTCGGGTGATCCTTTGTGATACCCTGCCACTGAGGGCATACATGTTTGGCTGAGTCGCTCGCCAATCAACCAGACATGCAGGACGCTATCCGCCGTTTGATGCGTCCAGACGACATGCTGGAAACGTTCAGTGAGTTGGCCGTCAAAGAGCCTGACATGATGCGGCTGACGCTGCAGGCGTGCGTGGCTGCGCTTGTGAATGTGCAGAGTGTGGAAGCGGTGGATGCTGAGATGAAGCGTAGGGCAGTGAAGGGGAATTGAGGGCAGGAGAACCTCAGCAACTCTCCGTCCGCACTCGCGAAGTCAAAGACCGTCGCTTATGAGTTCTGCCTGATTTTCGTTCGGTGTAGTTTTGATGAGGCGATTTCCCGCCGTCAACTGCGGTAAGCACGATACCGCGATCGACTGAGTGCAAACGGAGACGATCGACACACCCATCATGACGATGATTCTCGCCAACATTCCGCGAGGTAAATTGGGGAACACAGCCATGATCGATGGGTCAAGTGGCTCAGAAAATGGTATCGCGAACATCGCCAGAAGTAAGCCTGTGAATCCGGAAGCCAGATGGACCCATCCGTGGAGCCGTCGCGATCGACCAATAGCCCAGTAGAAGGCTATCGCATACGTTGCGGCGCAGGCCAATAGCGGAAATGACGATTCCGGTGAGAGAAGTATCGAAATGCAATCCCATAAGGGAACACCGGAACTGAAATTGACAAGGTGAATCGCGATGGGGTGTTGCCCTGGCATTTCTTCGTGCTCGTGCTCAGCATCGCGGTGCTCGTGCTCGTA
>CAZFDW010000489.1:0-5302 GCA_964517865.1 uncultured Chitinophaga sp. | reverse complement strand
AAAACACTTTGTTTTTCTGGTTTTTCTACACCTTCACTGGGCACCGCCAAGCCTAATCCGCAAACCCTTGATGCCTGATGAGCACGCATTTCAGAATCCAAGGCAAACCCGACAATTTGTGAATTCGCCCCCAGCCGAATGGCACTTCGTTTCTTCTATCAGCCGCTACGCATTAGCGTCCGGTTTACTCAAAACTACGTGAAAAACCTGGTGCTAATGCATTGCGGCTGATGCGACAGTAATTTCTCGAACGGTACTAAGCGCGCCTGTTCCTGCCGTGAATCGAACTCGTGATCAATTCCAGCAACTGTTCGGCCACATGCTGCTTTGTCCCCTTGAAGATCGCAATCGTTTCGGCACCGGGTGAAAGGATCTCCACCGAGTTCGTCAGTGAGCCGATGGCGGACGTGTCGTTCAGCACAATGCAGTCACAGTTCTTCATTCGCAATTTTCGCATCGCGTTGTTGCGGGGATCCTGAGATTCCAGCGCGAATCCGACGATCCAGCGATGTTCTTTCAGGGTTCCAAGCTCGGCCAGCACATCGGATGTTTCCACAAGTTCCAGCACCATCGGCTGACCGGTCTTGGTGATCTTGCCCGAGATGCGTGTTTGAGGTCGGTAGTCGCAGACGGCGGCAGTGGCGATCACGCCATCGCAGGACGGAAACAGTTCCAGACAACGCTGCCGCAGTTCATCGGTTGTTTCGATGCGGTATACTTTACACCCGTCCGGCGGGGCTATTTCCACTGGTCCAGTGACGAGGTCTACTTGGTGGCCCGCCGCAATCGCCGCAGTGACAAGTGAATATCCCATGCGTCCGCTGCTGGCGTTGGACAGGAATCGAACATCATCGATGTATTCGCGAGTCGGCCCGGCGGTGATCAGAATTCTCATGGGATATACGTCGCGAGGCCACGGTTGGTATGTAAGGCATGTCCATATTCAACTCCGCGTTTTGCCGTTGCGAGATTTCTAATGCTGTAAAATCCCGTCGGCGGAGCGACGGGTGTACCGTACACCCGTCGCTCCGCCGACGGGATTGCCTGCACTTTCGCACAACCACGGCCCGGACACAGCCCGGAAGACACGGATTTATTCTTTCACAACAGCCAGTAATCGTTCCATTGCCTGCAGAATGACGCCTGGATCCGCCATGCGACCGGCCCCGATCTGCCCACAGCTCAGCCAGCCCTCCTCCGGCCCGACGAGGTGATAACCGTCGCTGACAAGCTGGGCCAAATTCCGCTGCACTGCTGGCTTCGCCCACATATCGCAGTTCATCGCCGGAGCAATGATGACAGGAGCCGTCGTCACCAGTACCGTGGTGCTCAACAGATCATCCGCCATGCCGTGCGCCAGCCGTGCGATTGTCTGCGCTGTCGCAGGTGCGATCACTACCAGGCACGCCCGACGCGCAAGGCCGATGTGTTCGCCCTGAAAGTGTTCCTGAGGCTTAAAGGCATGACTGTGGACGGGGCGGCCGGTGAGCGCTTCAAACGTCGTCGCACCGATGAATTGATGCGAGGATTCGGTCATAATGACGGTCACCTTCGCACCTGATTGCACAAGGCGACTGCAGAGGTCTGCGGCTTTGTAAGCCGCAACTCCTCCTGAGACGCCAAGCAGAATCTCGCGATTGCCAAGTTGATCGGGCATGCTCAAGTCTTCGTGATACGTCCGTCCCATTTTGTTCGTAGTCCCGCCTTCAGGCGGAAATTCAGCAGACCCCGCCACGAACATTCAACCCATTTTCCGGCTGAAGCCGGGACTACAAGCGAACCTCGGACAGTCGACGAACAGTACAGCACATCCTCGCCGATGTGGGTTACAGATCGCGGAGATCCGGACCACCGTCGTCAGCCAGCAGTCGATCAAGTTTGTCAACCAACGGAGAATCGTCGGCGACGGTCTTTACGTTACCGGTAGTGTCGAGATAGATTTTGTCGCCCATGATCTCAGCCACGACGATCTGCATCAGGTCCTTGGTGGCCAGATCGACCAGCGGTCGTGCGCCACGATTCAACGCAACCATGCGTTTTTGAATCATGGCAGTCAGTTTGAACCGACCTCCAACTTTGCGGGCAATTGCGTCTTCACGGAATTCATCAAGCATTTCGAGCCATCTCCTCCGCCTTCAGTATCATACAGATCTCGCTGACTGCGGTTTCCAGCTGATCGTTCACAACCACATATTTGTATCTGTCGGCCAGTTGCAGTTCTCGTTCTGCGGTCGCCAGGCGACGTTGAATGACGTTCTCGGACTCTGTTCCCCGATCCCGCAGGCGACGTGCAAACTCTGCCGGGGACGGAGTCTTAAGGAAAATCGTAACAGCATTTGGGTAATGCTGTATAACTTTCAATGCTCCCTGAACGTCGATTTCCAGGAATGCCCAACCATTCTGCTCCCACGCCCGGTCCAGTTCGGACCGCAAAGTCCCGTATAAATAGCCCGATGAAAAGACCTCAGCATGTTCCAGAAACTCGCCATTCCCCAGTTTTTCACGGAATTCGGCGTCGGTCAGAAACCAATAGTCGTCGCCATGAATCTCTGTGGGCCGTGGCGGACGCGTGGTGGCCGATACGGATTTGACCAGTGTGACCTCCGCGCATGCCACCAGTTCCCGCACCAGTGTCGTTTTTCCACTGCCGCTGGGGCCCGATAACACGACGATCCGTTCTGGTCCACTCTGAACCATTGACACCTGTCTTCCTGCTCTGATCTCTTCGAATGTTATTCCACGTTTTGCAGCACTTCGCGCATTCGCTCGATGGCCGCTTTCATTTCTACGACACTCAACGCGATTGTCACATTATTTGCCTTGGACCCTGTGGTATTGATTTCACGGAACATCTCCTGCCCGATAAACTCCAGTTTGCGGCCCTGCGACGAATTCCCGTTCAGCATGCGGCGGAATTGTTCCGTGTGACTTCTCAGCCGCGTGATCTCTTCGTTGATATCGCAGCGATCCGAAAACAGGGCGACTTCGCGGATCACGTCGTTTTCGCCGATCGAGACAGAAGCATCGGAAATCAACCGACGCACACGGTCCAGAATCTTGTCGCGGTATTCAGCAACAACCTGCGGCGCCAGCAAGGCCACCTGCTGCACTTCGGTTTCGATTACTTCGCACTGACGTTCCATGTCCTGTCGCATCGATTCGCCCTCGCGCTGGCGAAAGTCGTCGAAGTGGTCCAGTGCCTCGATCAGGCATTTCTCCAAGGCTGGCCAGAGCGAATTCACCAGGTCATCCGGTAAGTCGGTCTGTGTGACCACACCTGGCAACGTCAACAAATGACCAAGATTTGGACGGTTGCCGTCACCTGCTGCGATCTCTGCAAGTTGCGTCTGGTAAGCTCTCAGCAGGTCCGAATCAATGCGGTACTCACTCTGCCCGCCATGGAAGCGTACGCGCAACGAAACCTGAATCGATCCGCGTGCAACCCGGGATCGGATCAGTTTTTCGATGTCCGCTTCAAATCTCGCCACTGAGTCCGGCATGCGCACGGACAATTTCAGATAGCGATTGTTGACGGATTTGATTTCGGAACTGACGTGAACGCTGTCGGTATCATACGAGGCGTTGCCAAATCCGGTCATGCTGAGCAGCACGCTGAACTACCTTACAGAAATGTCGATCCTTGTTGCCGGCTGGAGCCCAGACAGCCTCAATGTTGAACTCTGGTGCCCCCCACCTGCACTAAGGATTTGGTTCGGTTGCGGGAGTTTCGACACCTGGCGTTGCTGGATCGGCGGGAATCTCTTTTGCAGGCTCCGCTTCCGCTGGAACGTCAGACTTTTCAACAGGAGTTGTTTTTTCCGCTTCGCCTGCGTCACTCTTTTCAACATCCGGAGTTATTGCATCTGACTTCGTCGCATCAGCATCTTTTGGCGTCTTCCCATCCGATGGTGCCGCACCTTCAGTTTTTGACTTCACGTCAGCCTTGGTTTCGGTCGCATCTTCTGACTTCAAACTGCCATCTGATTTATCGCCAGCATCGTCCTTCTTGTCAGAGTCACTTCCCGGATCAAAAACCGAGCTCTCACCTTTCTTTGCCGCTTCGGCATCCCGGCGCATCAGCATGCCGAGTCCGCCGGCGAGCAGAACCCACACGACAGCAAGCACAATGGTGATCCGCGTGAACATGTCGCCCGCTCGCGTGCCAAATGCACTTTGGCCACCCATGCCGCCAAACGCGCCAGCAAGTCCGCCGCCTCGTCCGCGCTGAATCAGGACCAGCAGAATCATGAACAGGCTGATCGCCACCAGGACAAAACTCAATGTTCCAATCAAGAACGACATCGGCCAATCCGTTTCACAGCAAAAAATATTTCAAACACACGAAATTGAGACAATAGATCGGGCTTCCTGACGCACCGTAGATCATCCGACGGATCTGTCCTGTCCGACTGATTCGGTCGGATCTTATTTCTCGACTGACAACTTGCGAGCCGCTGCGATGATCGGAACGAACGTACTGGCTTTCAGGCTGGCACCGCCAACCAAAGCTCCGTCCACATTGGCCTGACCCAGCAGCGTTTCCGCGTTGTCAGCCTTGACGCTTCCACCGTACAAAATCCGGACCTTCGCGGAAAACGCAGGAGTATAGCGACTGGCAAGCCAGTTGCGAAGATGTTCATGGGCAGATTCCGCCTGTTCCGGCGTGGCAGTGACTCCTGTGCCAATTGCCCACACTGGTTCATAAGCAATCACCAGATTCGCCGCATCCGCCTCCGAAACCCCCGACAGACCGCCCTGCATCTGCCGATCCAGGACTTCTTCCGTCTGTCCGGCCTGCCGTTCGTTCAGCAATTCACCCACACACAATACGACTTGCAAACCACCCGAAATTGCTGTCCGTGCCTTGCGATTGATGATCTCGTCAGTTTCACCCAGCACATGCCGGCGCTCACTGTGCCCCAGAATCACGTAGCGGCAACCGCAGTCCTTAAGCATCTCAACGGCCACCTCGCCGGTGAACGCGCCTGGTGCTTCGAAGTAGCAATCCTGAGCCCCCAACTGCACGGCGCTGCCGCTGAGCTTCTCAGCAACAGGAATCAGGTACGGATACGGCGGACACACCAGGACTTCGACACCCGTCTCATCCTTCGCAGCCACTGCTCCCAACTCACCCGCCAGCGCCACTGCCGACTGCCGGGTTGTGTTCATCTTCCAGTTACCAGCGATTAGAAAACGACGCATGATGTACAACGACTTTCGTGGAATGGACTAACTTTGGTCTGAGTATCACTTCAGTGCTTCACTGCGAGGATAAGATCCCAGCACTTCCAGACGGTCGGGA
>CAZFDW010000488.1:0-5319 GCA_964517865.1 uncultured Chitinophaga sp. | reverse complement strand
AGGTGTTTCACCGCACGTCCGCCGGAGCCAGCGTGCTGCAGCTTGATTACCAGTACGACAATGCCGGTAATCGGACGTCGATGGCCGAAGACGGTTCTGCTGCCCGTACGACGTGGATGTACGACAAACAAAACCAACTGCTCGGCGAATACCGCACGGGAACCAATCCGTACCGCCAGACGTTTACGTACGACACTGTTGGCAACCGGACTCTGAAGAATGTAGACACCGTCCGCACGACGTATGCTTACGATGTCGCGAATCAGTTGAAGTACGGTCAGGCGGTCGCCGGACGCACGTCCTTCGCTTACGATGCCACCGGCAATCAGCGGATTGAGCAGCCACCGACCGGCAATCGCACGACGACCACATGGAACTACGAAAACCAGCCGACGCAGTATCGACTGCCATCAGGTAGTCGAGTGACGATGGCATACAACGGGGACAATCGACGGATTCAGATTCAGGAGCCGTAGCATGACGACAACGACCAACTTTGTTTGGGATTCTGTGTCCGACTGTGTGCTGTCGGAACTCGACGGCACCAATGCCGTACAGGCCGTCTACACGAACGAGCCCCAACAATACGGCGGCGTGCTGAGCCATCGTCGAGGCACAACCACCAGCACCCTCCACGCAGATGCACTTGGCACGACCCGAGCACTGACCGACAGCACGCAAACGTCAACCGACACGTATCTAAACGATGCCTGGGGCAATCAGGTCGCCAGTACCGGAACGACCGTGAATCCGTTTCGATGGGTGGGAAGGTATGGGTATTATCAAGATTCAAGCACAGGGCTCGTGTACGTGAGGGCGAGAATGTATATGCCCACAGTGGCACGGTGGGCAACTTTTGATAAGTCCACCCTCCTCTCGATGCGAAGCATGTACATCTATGCTGCAAATGACCCCGTTTCATCAATCCTCATGAATGGTTCACATTCAGCAGTATTAATCACTGGCTTATTTGAAGTGCAGAACAATCTAGGCATTGACGAGAACATTCGTCCTAGACCGACATCGCCAGACGATTTCATTTTGGTGTATAACCTGACGGTAAATGCTGGCCACCTACATACTCTCGAAGAGTGTCTAAAAAAATATGCACGCTGCGCAATAGCTGCCAATCGCGCATACGCGAAGTGCATTGCAAATCTGAACAACTATGTGTATTGCCTTGCAGTATACAATGGAAGAATAGCACTCTGTGCTACTGCGCTAACGGCTTGCGTGGGCACTTCTAAGGATTGCATTGTCATCTCGTAGATGCGTCGTATTAAACTTATACACCAAGAATCGGTATTGCGCGTGGATTGCTAGGCGAATTGCATGTGTGATATGGTTTCTCGAATAAGTTGATGTGATGCTAGCGATAACGATTATTTGTCACGATTCTCACGGTTTGTTCCCAATTGCAACGGTGGCGGTCGGACGCTCGGGATGGTAGCTGTCCAAATCCTCGGTGCGACGTTTCAGGTTCGGATGCGTGAGATTTGATTTTGGGGAAACAAGGCAGACAGATGGACAGGTGGCCCAAGACTTCTCTAATGTTGACGAAAACTGCAGATTGCAAACACCGTATGTTTTTCGGGAAAATGGCCAGTTACTCGGGATACATGTCTCTTGAATTGGTGAAGGAAAGTGTTTTTGAGAGTGCACGAGTTTATGTTCAGAATCCCGCTGTTTCGCACGGCATGGAGCAAAGACACTCACGATGATGTGTGTCAGGCGTTCGATGCATTTTCAGAGTATGTGTTCTCCAACTGTAATGCGCCGGAAGAATTCTCTGAAATCCAAGCTTTTTTCTGTCAATTAGCTTCGTGGATTAAGTTTTCCGCCTATGACGCTCGATTTCATTCATCTTTCATGGCTTTCAACGATCGTCTTGATGCAGTGCCGGTTGCCGAAATGAGTGACCTCGCTTGGCGGGCGTTTTCGACAGTTTGTATCTTAAGCTCTGATTGGGGCCGACTGGTGAGGTGGTTACAAAATGACACATTTTCCTCTGATATGGTATCTACCATGTTATTCGCTCGTGCTCGCAGAATGATAGTCCCGTTGATGGCAGTGCGTGACAGCGAAGGGCTCCGGCGGCTTGTGCGTAGTCCCGAATTCCTCAGAAAGCTGGTATTAGTTCATCGATGTGTTCGTGAGACAAAGGCTGCTCTGGAGCATGATGCATTGCAAGTTGCCGTTGAAGCAAGATGGGATCCACACAGTCGACTTGAACAGCAGTTTGTGGATGAATACTGCTGTCTAATGTGGGGCGTAACTCAGTGTGGCGATGTAAGTGCTGCGGAGGAAATCCGGCGTGAACTTGAGCTGCTAAAACGAGAGGTCAATGACGGCTCGATTTTGACACTAGTCGATAAGAGGGTAATCAATGTAAGTGAAGTTTCCGTGGAGGAGATACTTGATCGTTACGTAGAGTTTCGGATTTTCATTGGCGCAACAATGTTTTCCATTAACTATTGTGAGTATTGTGCTATACCGATTTAGCCTGGTGAGCACTACGGGAACACAGCCAATAGTGTTCGGCACTTCGCTTGCTGTTGAATCGTGTGTGCTAGGATTTTGACGAGGGCGCGGGCAATTGGCCAGTCGCATGTAGGATTTCGGCGACTTCAGGGGAATGCGTATACCATAGCGCGCAGCAGCGAACGGCCCGACACAAAAAGGGGTCAAAAAGGAAAAGGGGTCAAAGGGGTCAGCGACGGTCTTGAATAACGTCAATCACTTTGCGTTTAATTTCAGACTATCGCGCGAGGACCACATGGAACTACGAAAACCAGCCGACGCAGTACCTGCTTCCGTCAGGAGGTCGAGTGACGATGAAGTACAACGGTGACAATCGACGCATTCAGATTCAGGAGCCGTAGCATGACGACAACGACCAACTCTGTTTGGGATTCTGTGTCCGACTGTGTGCTGTCGGAACTCGACGGCACCAACGCCGTGCAAGCGGTCTACACGAACGAGCCGCAACGGTACGGCAGCGTCATCAGCCAGCGTCGAGGGACAACCACCAGCACCCTCCACGCCGACGCCCTCGGCACCACCCGTGCGCTGACCAGCAGCACACAGACGACCACTGATTCCTACCTCTTCGACGCATGGGGCAACCCGATCTCCAGTAGCGGATCGACGGGCAATCCGTTTCGCTGGGTGGGACGGTATGGGTATTATCAGGATGCAAGCACAGGGCTGATCTACGTCAGGGCGAGGATGTATCAGCCGACAGTGGCGAGGTGGTGCTCCAAAGATCCGATCGGATTCGAAGGCAGCAAACGTAACCTTTTTGAGTACGGGGAGTCAGGTCCGCTGTCCGGAATTGATCCAGAAGGAACAATCTATGGAAACTGGTGTGGCCCGCTACTTCACGGGCAGGATGGTGGCCCAATTGACAAGCTTGACATTGCGTGTCAAGCACATGATAAATGTTTAGCAACAATTAGGGAATTCCTAATTCCCTGCAATGTGCTGCGTTGTGACGCAATACTTTGCCTCAAGGTATCAAATCCGTTAATTTGTTTGAGAAGCTCAACTCCGATTGAGTGTAATCTGGCAGCCGTTTTAATAAGAATTTATGCTTGCAACCCCTTTTTCGGGACGACACCTGGTACACCACCTACGATATAAGAAAGCGACTGTAATGATTGCGCATTTCGCCTTTATAGCAGTCTATGCCTGTTGTTCTTTTGTTATTCTCGGATGCCAGAATGGCGGCGGTGATCCTTCGAGTAGCGGTAACTGTTCATACGCTGAACACACGGACGGATCGCTGTATTATACAACCAGCTATGGTGATATTCTTGTTCGGAACTCCGATGGTCAAGATCGATTGTTGAAGTCTGCGAATAAGTCCTGGTACTCCGACATCGACTTGTCGTCGGATGGACGCCGAATTCTTGCTGTCCAGCAGCCCTATAGTTATTCTGACCAATCTCAAGTCGTTGTTTTTTCAATCAACGAGGATGGAGAATTGACAGAGCAGTTTCGTTTTTCGGGGAAAACACCGCGGTTTTCATCTGACGACAAGACGTTGTTTTTCGCAAGGGCAAATCGTTTTGTTCCACAATTCGGCATTGGTGGAAACTTTTGGACAGACATTTCAGTTTTTCAGATGGACCTGGAGTCTCAAGTAACTGAAGAAGTGGTGGATGATCGCTTCGTCTTTCTTAATGATCTTGCGCCAGATTTGACGAATTCCAGAGTTTTGATCTCCGGAACGAAGAACGATGGTACTGATGATGTGGTCGAAAATATCTTTGTTGGCGACATAAAGACCGGTGTTGCAAAGAAGATTAATGCCGAAGGCACAGGACATGTTATCGCAGGCAATCCTGACATTTCCGACGACGGAAAGCAGGTACTATTTGTTTCTGACCGCAATGAAGAGTTCCACTATTGGTTGTTCACGGCGGACGCTGCGGGGATGAAAGCAGAAGTACTTGAAGCGAGTACGAAATTTCGAATCAATCGCAATCCATCTTTCTCGAAAACGTCACAGCAAAGCGTGCTATCGTTGTGCTCCGACTATTCCGCCATGGCGGGCGGCAAGCCGCTATTGGAACTCCGCAGGTTTTTCGAAGGAGGCAGTGAAGTCGTGATTTCATCGGCATCTCTCAACGAATCATGGAAGCGTGAGAAAGATGGTACCTTAGGCAGCGTAACAAAATAAATTGAACAAGTGTGGCGAAAGTCAAAGGGGTCAGGCGTCTTTGATTTGGAAGTCAAGAAAAAGCAGATGAGATTGATCCAGTATGAAACGAAGAGACCTGACATCCCTTGATGTTCTCCGCTCGACCACGACGTACAACGCGGACGGCCAGACGGTCGCTTCGATCAATGCTCTGGGGAATCGCTCCACGAGCATTTACGACACCGGCGGCAGAGGCGTGGCGTCGGTGGATGCCAAGGGCAATCGCTCGACGACGGTGTACGATACCAAAGGCCGAGCCGCCGCCAGCATCAACCCGCTCGGCAAACGCTGGACGACGATTTTCAACACCGTCGGTCAGACAGTCGGAAGCACAGATCCGCTGGGCAATCGCAACACGTCGGTGTACGACACGGCAGGCCGCGTCGTCGCGAGCATCAATCCGCTCGGCAAACGTGCGACCACGGTCTACAACATCGCCAGCCAGTCACTGGCAACCATCGACGCCAACGGCAATCGAGTCAGCAGTGTCTACGACGCCCTTGGCCGACGCACGGTCGAAGTCAACGCCCTCGGCAATCGTACGACGACGGTTTACAATTCGCTCGGTCAAACGTCCGCTCTCATTGACTCCCGAGCCAACCGCCACAGTTTCA
>CAZFDW010000487.1:0-5342 GCA_964517865.1 uncultured Chitinophaga sp. | reverse complement strand
GAGGGTGCTCCGCACTATTGGTTCCTGACCCCTGTTTTGAAGTAAGGCTTTGTTACAGATTGATTTTAAATTCATTTTCCCCATCTTCCTTCACGGTCAGCGTCAGGGCTTCGGATTGCTCGACCGGGCGGCCATTTTCGTCCGCCAAAGCAATCCGGTACTCACCCGCAGGAGCACCGTAGAAGGTAAGGCCGTCGTACATCACGCGGAAGTTTCCATCCGCGTCGCTGACGGCATTTCCAAGTTTCCTCAATTCATCGATTCCACCCCCAACAGGCTCAAAAAGGAGTTTAATGCCCGGTGCAGGCTTTCCACCTTTCAGCGTCTGTCCCGTGACTTCATAAAGTGGCAGACCCGTGTACTCGACCCTGTTCATCCACCAGAAATAGGAGGAGGCCAGGACGAAGGCAATCAGAATTCCGGGGGCGGCTCTCTTCTTGATAAAATCCATCATCAATTCATGTTGTTCAGCAGCCTTCGCGTCTTTGACACTCACTGCCGGAGCAGACGCGGAATCCCGTTTCTGTTGATATGCCCTTGACAGAGCATTCGCAGCGGAACCAGCTGTCTGATCGGCGGACCCTGTTGTGGCGGTCAATGTGCTGACTTCGCTGGACGAATCCTTCTTTCGATCTTTTTTCTTACCCGCTTCGAAGTCACGCATGAGCTCTGCAACGGACGGTTTTTTTTCCGTAACAGCAAGTGAAGTCCGTGCCGCAGCCGTTCGTGCGGATGTGGCCGGCCCACTCAGAACATCCAATGGATCAAAATCAGCACTGTCCTCAACTTCGGGGGTCAGCTCAATCGGCATATCCACGTCATCAAGAACGGTGTCGATGGATGCGGAAACTTTTGACCCAGCTCGGGCCTCGATTTCGATGCCATCACTGTCTGTTGGGAGAGGCACGACGAATTCTGTTTTGCACTTTGGGCATCTTCCTTTGGTGCCGGCCTTTTTGTCCTTGATCTTCAGGACCGATTCGCAGCCAACGCAGGTGTATCGAATGGTCATATTCGGAACTCAACAAAAAACACAGAACCAAAAAAGTAAATTCGTTTAACCCGAGGCCGCAGGCGAGGAGTCCATTGAAAGCAGCCTCGCCTGCGGCCTCGGGTTAAACGGAAAAACAACCCCATTTCCCAGTGATCAAGCGGGGAATTGAAAACAAAGGGCAGCTTATCAGGAACGATCCTGTGAAAGCTTTCGTTCAGCGCAAAAAAAATGCCAGGCTGGCGAGAACTCGTCAACCCGGCGACGTTGAACGTGATCAAGGAACGATTGTGCTGCAATCATCATATTCAGAAGTTGCCCGCAGTAATCCCACCCGACATGTTTCCGAGCGCCTGCCACACAGGCAACCCAATGGATTTTCCGATCTTATGCGCTGAACCGTCGGCAAGGCCGACGATGCATGTGTCACCATGGGAAGACCCTGCCCATTCCCAGTCCAGCATCTGATTTGGCCCGGCCATGGTTGAAAACAGATTGGCCGATCCTCCCCATGCCCAGCCATCGCTTGCGACCTGTTGCGGCTGTCGAACAATTGCCTGCCGCAGCGGAGAAAATCGCTCGGCTTCGCTGATCATGATTGTCTGCGAAGTTCCGTCCTTAATATCACCCATACGCACAGAACTGTTCACGGTGAAAATACCGATGTTATTGCCCATCTGATTGTAGTTGTTCAGGATGGTCCTTGGCTGATTCGTATAGAACTGAATCTGGCCTGGAGTCAGGTCGTATGCTGCTCGTTGTCCTAGTGGTGCAAGCGTATGATCAAACACGAGCCCCGAACCTGCACAGCCAGCGTAGTCCGTTCCGCCCGTCGTAATCGGGCCTGAAGTCAACTGTACCTGAGAATAAGTATCGAGGTAGATATTGTGTGAGAACTCTCCTGTTCGGCCCATTTTTGAGCGGCGAGACGGGCAATAGAAAGAAGTAATTTCAGCCGTCGCAGGAGCGTAGCCAAGGGTATTAAGCCAAACAAATTCGTTATTGCGTTCCGAGTTATGCCAGACGTTGTAGTAGGGTTTCCATTGCTGGTACAGGTTGTCCTGTTCGATGTAAGGCAGGATGTGGTACATCCAGCTCATGCCGTGCAATCCAAGTGCATATCGATTGTCCGTTGCTTCTGTGGGATCGATCAAACGAGTACCATTCGGCGCAAGGTTTGGATTGATGGGCTGCCGCGTAACAATCAAACCCGGTGGAAAAGCGTTGTGAGTATCGTGGTAATTGTGCAGCGCCAACACCAACTGCTTGATGTTGTTTTCACACTTCGTGCGAAACGCGGCTTCGCGAGCTTTTTGCACCGCTGGCAGCAGGATGGCCACGAGAATGGCGATGATGGCAATCACGACGAGGAGTTCAATCAAAGTGAACCCACGCGTCTTACGACGAAGAGAACGCATAAAAATCTCCCTTGCTGACTGCGGTTAAAGATGACTAAGACATTGACCAAAATGACCGAAGCACACACTCATCGGACAGTGGCATGATCCCAGAACCACACCGTATTGTTCAGTTTTTTTTAGTTCTAGCACATATCATTCCCGGAAATTTGTACATCAGGGCAAAAAAACCTATGATTTTTCAACATTCCAGCCCAAAGCCACTCACAAAGGCGGATTCCGAGCCAAGCGGCACAAAACCGCAGCTCCCTCACGAATCAAATCGTCTTCCGCAGCGAATGAAACGCGAAAATGTGTGTCTGACAGACTGAACACGTTGCCAGGAATGATCAGCAGATTGTTGCGAATTGCTTCAGCCACGAATTCCGAACCGGTCCCCCACGGTGCTTTCAGAAAAAGGTAAAATGCTCCTTGACCGCCGTGAATTTCGAAATCGTCCTTGAGCAGACTCACAAGCAGTTCCCGCTTGCGATGGTAATCCTGCACGTTGTCCTGCAAATCGATTTCCCACGCTGTGACACCCGCCCACTGTACGGGATGCGGCGCGCAGACAAAGGTGAACTGCTGAAGTTTGAGCATCTGCTGAATGACGTACTGAGGGCCATGAATGTAACCCAGCCGCAGTCCGGTCATCGAATGTGACTTGCTGAATCCATCGATCACAATCGTGCGATCATTCCATTCTGCCGGACTGTGGAACGTTGCGTCGTAGCAAAAGACTCGGTAGATCTCATCGCTGATCAGTGCAATATTTTTCTCTGCCGCCAGTTCAGCCAGTGCCTGAACTTCCTCCGCAGTTGCCACAGCTCCTGTCGGATTGGCAGGGCTGTTGAACAGAATGACTTTGGTTCTGGCCGTAATAGCCTTGCGAACATCTTCGATCCGAATCCGGAAGTCCGGATACGTAGAAACCTGCACTACGATTCCACCCGCGAGTGTCGTTAAATGCCGGTACATGACAAACCACGGGTCGAACACAATCACTTCGTCGCCGGGATTGATGAGCGTACAAAGTGCCAGCATCAGCGCACCACTGGTGCCGGATGTTACGAAGACTTTTCGATCTGCATGGTGATAGCGTGCGTCGATATCTTTTTGCAGCAGGTTCAGCAGCGGCGCGATTCCCTGCGTCTGACTGTATGCATTTTTTCCGTCCTGCACGGCTTTGCACAGAGCGTCTTTGATGGGTTGAGGCGTATCGAAATGTGGCTGACCGATGCTCAGGTTGATCGGCTTTGTCATCGTCGCCGCGAGGTCAAATACTTTCCGAATTCCAGACGCATCGATCCTGTGCATCCGGTCGGCAATCCACGATTCGCTCACAAGCCACTTTCTTTATCTTTGTATGAAGTCACAATCAGGATTCCATTTCACGTTCAGCGATTCTTACGATTCTGACAACTCTGATTCGGCCCTACAAGCGGCAGACCGGCAATTGGAATTGGAACTGCAGCGTCGCAGAACCTGGCGGCAACGAATTATCGGGTATTCTCCCGCGACAGGACATGCGGAGCCGGGGTGGGCCGGTGGAGCTGCCATTTGATGATGCCTGCGAACCGGGACACGTGTTTCTGCAGGACGCCATGTATTTCGTCGATGCAGATCACTTGTACGTCACGCATTGTGATGTGCGGCGACGGAGAATACCTATCGGTGAATTCCGGTGTCGCTTAAGGTCGCGATAGCGCTGCGTGGTTTCTGAACCGGGCAATGTCGGGAAACGCCGTGGGTTTCCCCATGAATCTCAGTCGGCGGAGCGACTGAGCGACGTAGGCGATGTCGCTCCGCGACTCCCATTCCTGGCAACGCACTGCATAACATGCCACCAGCTTCAAGCCGCACGCGCGCGACGTGGTTTGGCGGTGAGCTTGTACGTGATCGCGTTGCCTTGTTTGCCACAGACACTGAAAAATTCCATGCGTCGAAAACACCATGCGGCTTTCTGAGCCAGCCAGCGGGGCATGCCGGACGCCGTGACCAGATCCGACGTGGTGAATTCACCGGCAAGCTGGATGTCGAGCGCCTTCCAAAGATCAGCGGGGGTCTTCAGTTGCACTTGCTGCTGAACTTTGACCAGAGTCCGTTCGGCGACGGCGTATTTCTTCTTCCATGAACTGCGTGCTGTCGGTGGTATTCGAATTTCTTCCTGCTCCGTCAGCAGCACATCCAGCCGAAGACGCGGATGAGGAAACGCATCGAAGTGCACAAGCTCCACAAACACATGTGCCAGTGTCTGACGCGCCGGGCTGTAGCGGGAACTGACAACATCTCCGCCCTGACGATGCAGCTTCGTGATCTTCTTGCGGGCGGCCAGTGGCTTGACAACGATGACCTGATGAGATTCCAGCAGGCGCGGGATTTTGTCGCGAATCGCTGCCAGCGATGCGCACTGAATTTCAATCAGGCGTCCGCGTTTGTCAATGGCATCAATCCGATACTGATCGACTACGACTTCATGTCGGTCTTCAGCAGTCACATAGTGCGATTTGAGCTGAGTATGGAGAGCTGTGGCCACTGTCAGACTTCCTTGTCTTGTGAGGCAATTCGGCTTTAAAAAAGGGGTCAGGAACCAATAGCCAAATGGCCCGAAGGGTGCTTCGCACTATTGGTTCCTGACCCCTTTTTTGAGCCCGCCGCGCCAGAAAAACTCTCTGCTACTTGCCATCCAGCCGACTCCACAGCCTGGCGATGCGGCTGCTGAGCTTGCGTTCTTCCCGTTCCTTCTGTTCCTGTACGTGAATTTCGTTCAGATGCTGCCTGAGTGCCTGGAACTTCAGTTTGTCGTCGCCAGTTCCTGAGGTCTGTTTTCGCTGTTTTTCCGATTCCAGCTCCTGACGCAATCGAGCAATCTCAGAGCGCTCTTCAGCAAGTTGCATTCGCTCCTCGCGCGGCTGGGCGTGCTTTGCCAATTCCAGATCACGCTGCAGCTGAGT
>CAZFDW010000486.1:0-5345 GCA_964517865.1 uncultured Chitinophaga sp. | reverse complement strand
ATTGCTTTCAAACTTATCGCCACCGATTCACGCAATGCTTTGAACGCCGGTGGCAGCGTTCCAAGTACACCAAGCAACAATCCCACGCTGCATCCCACCAGAATGCAGACGCTGTCGATTCGCAACGTAAACGCACCCATCGTAAATCGCACCGCCATGCCGTTGAACATCGCGAGGGCAATCAGGCCTGACAGAAGCGAGGCCGCAGCAGCCAGTAAAACGCCTTCCTGAATCAGGCTCAGCAGGATTGCCCGACGCCGAAATCCAATCGTTTGCAAGGTGGCAATCTCGCGAATGCGCCCTGCCACCGCTCCGTACATCATGTTGAGTCCGGCAAAGACACCTGCAGCCGAAACCAATACCACCACCAACCACGCCAGCAATCGCACTGGCTTGTAATGCTGTTGAAGTGTTGCATAGTAATCCGTCTCGCGAATCGCCCGCAGCTCCAGGTCGATGCGTTCTTTGCAGAACAATTCCACTTCCGCTGGCGACGCCTCTGGTGTCAAAAGCATCGCTACCAGGCTCAAATCCTGTCGCTTTGTCGCGGTTTGAAAGTCTGTCAGATTACACCAGATTTCAGATTCGTACGCGGCACCACCGGCGGAAAACTCTCCGCTGATCGTCCACAGTCGTCCCTCAAATTCGACCGATTGGCCGATCGTCATTGCTTCCGCTCGGCTGCCCAGCTTGGCCGATGCCAACCGTCCGACTATCACTTCTCCTTGCCCCGGCCAATCGCCCTCGATCAGTTTGACCCCACGACGCACCAATGGCGCGTTACGAGTCACACCGCGGACCAAACCCAGTCCGCCGTCAGCCTCCTGTGTTTTGACGCGAGTCCCGAGATACAACTCTGGCGAAACATGCGCGACTCCAAACCTTTTCCGCGTTCCATCAAGGCTGGCGGTCAGCAACGCTGGAGTTCGAGCGACGATGGACGAGTTTTCGATGTTTTCCTGAGAGTTGACCGAATAGACCAGCACCACGTCGTCGTCACCACTCACTGACAACGACTGTTCCAGCCCACGAATAAATCCCACGACAACGAACACGAGCATCACGACCGTCGCCAACGCAACGAGCGTTAAGGTAGTTCGGACTGGCCTGCGAGCCAGATTGCGAACACTGTATTCCCAGGGAAGTAACATGTAAATGTAACAGTCGAAAGTCAAGAGTTGTGAGTCGAAAGCAGAAGTGCCGAGTCAGCGCCCCGTGCAACGTCGTTGGATAACTCAACAAGGGGTGCTCAAAACCAACGCCACATGTCCAGGCATCAGGATACGTCTCAGTGGACGCATCAACCGATTCACGAATGGAGAAGGCTTGCGCGGCGGCAAGCAAAAGCCGCGAGAAATGGTCGATTAAATCAGCCAGGAGTGATGCGCAATGCGCGCATCGCGACCGGAGGTGCGGTGATCGCAGTCCTGGGTTATGCGTGCGAACTCCTGCACGATTTCGACACTGATGTCACGCTCGATACTCGCAGACAAATGGCCAAAGCTGCCTGCCTGCGTATTCGCAGCCGGTAGTTCAAGACTGTCCTGAAGCGTTGCACCTGCGCAGATGCAGTTTGGACAAAGACAGTCATCGCTCGGATAATCTTCAGGCGATTCCGAAACCGGTGACTCAGCCTCGCAATGACAGCAAGCACATCCTGCTGGAGCGCGGTCCTTGACACTCGCCGTAGCCACATGACAGGACATGCAGCGCGACGGGCACGTCAGCAAGTTGGCAATCAGTAGAATTGAGCAGACAAATCGGAACATGATTGTGAGTTTACGTTTGTTGTAGACCGATTGCAACAGCATTACCTATGACACCCGTGGTCTGCGACTCGTGTGAGACAGAATGAGTCCATGACAGCATCCCGGTAATAGCCCGTTTACCTCTCAGCTTCTTCCTGGATTAAGCGTAACTCCGCGTCATCAGGCCGATGTTCGCGATGCCATGCATGTGCCTTGTCCAGCAATTCCGTGGCGGCATCGACTTCATTCTTCCTGCGGTGGATCAATGCCAGGAAGTACCAGTCGGCGGCGGGCTGTGCGGTCTTTAGTTCCAGCGATGCGTTAAATTCAGCCACTGCTTCGTCGAGACGATTCTGATAAAAGAGAGCCACGCCCAGGGTGTTGTGAAAGAATGCACGATCGGCCGTCAATTCGATCGCATGTCGAATGGATTTTTCTGCCGAGACGGGGTCGCGCAGCGATTCATCCCTGACACAGGATTGCCGCCAGGCCAGGCTGTTCAGCGCGACCGGATCGTCCGGATTCTGAGCCGCCCACTCGCGTGCCGATTCAATCTTTTCCCGCTCGAAGTCGAACCGCGTTCCCAACGTGAGTGAAGCACGAGCAATCGACGTAATTTTGCTGCGCAAGCGCTTTGGGACTGACGACCGACCGATGTGTACCATGCGGTCAATTGATTCAGACTGGAAATCAGGTACATCGCTTCATCGCGACGCCTCGTTCGAGGCAGACTCTGCGCATCAACTGCAGATAACGCCGACTGTCCGGATCCTGATCATGCAGGTCCATCAGTATTTTCAGTGCCTGGCCGTAGGTCAGTTCGGCGTCCGTGAAGTCACCGTGCTCAAGAAGGGTCCATGCAAGAGTGTGAAATGTGGAGGCCGTGACCCAGCGAGCTTCGGGATCGTCCATTTTCTCTTCCAGAAGTGCCTGCCGAAATTGCGAGGCCTTCTCCAGTGCCTGCCTGCCCCGCGCTTCCATATTGGGTTGCCGAACCAGCTCAACTCCCAGGCGGATCAGTTCCTGAATCGGTGCCTGCGCTTTTGCGAATCGGCTCTCGGCCGCGGCAAGATGCGTCTCTGCCAGTGATCGCTGGTACTGAGTCTCCGCCGCGTTGGCTTCCGCCTGAGTCGTCGCGGCGATCGCCCGGTCACGTTGAGCCTCGAACTTTACGGCGTTAGTCTCCGCCAGATGCTGTTGTGCGATCGCCTCTTTCCACTGCCACCAAACGGCAATGAACGCTGTCGTGACCACAGCCATCAGAGCAGCGACAAGCGATGCCGACAGCGGATGACGGCGGCACCAGCGACCTGCCCGTTCGAGCGACCCAACGGGCCGCGCAAGAACCGCTTCACCATTCAGGTAACGCTCCAGATCATCCGTCAGGTGCCTGGCGGATGCATATCGCGAGGCGGGTCGTTTTTCCAGACACTTCAGGCAGATGTTCTCCAGATTGCGATCGACTTCGGGGCGACTTGATCGAGGACTGGAAGGAGAATCTTCGATGACCTGTCGCAACGTGTTAAGATCGCTGTCTGCGTGAAAAGCTGCCGCACCTGTGAGAGCTGCGTAAAGAATAGCACCCAATCCGGAGACATCTGCGGCTACGGTAATCGACTTGACTCTTCCCATGGCTTGCTCGGGAGACATATCCGATTGTCGCGAGGCGTGCGAAGAATTGGCGACCGCAATCCTTCCTGTCTCCTGCTCGACCGACAGCCGGTGGCAACGGTGGCGGCGGCGATATCACTGATTTAGTCATCATCGGCGTTGTTCCCGACGCCCCGGCAGCACTCTGGTGCGCCGTCATTACAGGAGACAAGTGTCTCGTCGGAATCCTGGAACTCGACGAATACATTGTCTGTTCAAAATCGGACGGCACTGCCGTGGCTGGCGGCCTGCTGTGGTTTGAAGACGGCGGACCTGTTGCGGTCGGGATCCAACTGCAAATCCAGCTCTGAAGTGGCGAATCATCAGTGGGCCGCACCCACAGTGTGAAGAGCGGCGGATTCCGATGGAATCACAACCAGTCGGTCGCCGATGTGAAAGTTCAGTCCAATGTCAAGGCCGGTATTCTCATCGGTCTGCTGCTGCCCGCCATCCAGAAGGTCCAGTAGCCCTGGTCCACGTGATGCCTGATAAACGAGCCGAGTCCGCAGTCACGCCGTTGGATCATTCCTCTCGGCTGATTGCGGACAAGTCTCGGCTCTTGCCCTTCAGGCGGAATCGGGGCCTGTTCACCATTGTTTCAGTCGGCTCGTTTCTTTTGCTTCACAATCAACGCCCACGGCTGGTCATGATCGCTGACGTTGCCAGCATAGTAAACTTTCTGACGTCTTTCGCATCGTTCGGAGAGACCATGGCATGAGACACCGTTTGCCGCAAGTGATATATGACCTCTCGACGTCAGGCGACTCTGTACTTGCCTTTGCCCGACAGTACTGCAATCGAATCACTTCGTGCGCGTTTCAATCGGCTACAGTTCGGGTTAATTCGGGCGCATGTGACGCTCTGCCGCGAGGACGAAGTCAGCGATTGGGACAAAATTGCATCGCGGCTATCTGACCTGCGCTCAATCGAGGTGACCTTGAGTTTTGGTTTACCGGTTCGCAACGACAATCTGGTTTACCTTCCGGCCACTGGTTCAACGGAATCATACAACGCATTACGAAGTTTGCTGCTTTCAACCCGGAATTCGGTGCCGAGGAAACAGAATCCACATGTGACTTTAATTCATCCCCGAAACGGGATTTGTTCCGATTCTGTGTTTGACGAGATTTCCCGCCAACTCAAACCTTTCACGGCAACGTTTCGTTCTGTGACCCTGATTGAACAGGTTGGCGGTGGGCCATGGCAGGACTTGATTTTGGGGTAGGCCGGACCAAGCGCAGCCATTTGGAGTGCGGCGACTTGTCGCCGCTTTGCCTTTCCAACACGGCATTTTTGTCAATCGGCTCGGGAAAACAGCGAACATTTCACTTCCATTTCAGGTGAAGTCGGCAGCGCAAATGAACGTCTTTCCCAGAGCCAGATTCCCTGAAAAAGAAAGCGGTGACGAGTCACCGCACTCCAAAGGTCGCTTATTCAGCGACTACGTTCGCCATGAGATCGGACAATGATGTGACAGCATCCTTCAGGATCAGTCGCCAAAAATTTCCAGCGCCGGGCTGTCAGCCGGGATGAGTCCGACGGCGTGAGCTCGTCGGGATAACTTTTGCAGGGCGTTTTTGCCGATGTGGCCGAGATCCACGGTCCAGTCGTTGACGTACAGATCGACGTGTTGCATCAGGACTGCGTCATCGAATTCCTGTGCATACTTTAACATGGTGGGCAGCGGAAGACTGCGGTCGGACAGGGCGAGTTGCAACGAGTCATGAATCACGGCTTGCACGGTTGCGATAGTGTTCGGGTCAAGGATGCGTCGGGCGACGATTCCGCCGAGCGGCAAGGGGCATGAGGTTTCTTTTTCCCAGCGCGTGCCGAGGTCTTCCACCAGTCCAAGGCTTTCGTTCTGCCAGGTGAAACGGCCTTCGTGGATGCAAACGCCAAAGTCAGCCTCGCCCTGCTTCAGATCCGGCATGATCTCAGAAAACACGA
>CAZFDW010000485.1:0-5358 GCA_964517865.1 uncultured Chitinophaga sp. | reverse complement strand
AAAAGGGGTCAGGAACCAATAGCCAAATGGCCCAAAGGGTGCTTCGCACTATTGGGCTTTAAAAAAGGGGTCAGGAACCAATAGCCAAATGGCCCAAAGGGTGCTTCGCACTATTGGTTCCTGACCCCTTTTTTAAAGCTTGCTATCGATCAGCGGACATCTTTCAGGCAGTCGATGCCCATGTAGATGACCAGTCCCGCCGCGAGAATCAGCATGATGTCCCAGACCGTCTGACCACCGAACGGCATGCCAAGCGCCATATCGAGGATCGCGGCAACTCCCATCAACGCGGCGACTCCCAGCGATCCGAGGACGATGTTACGGGCCCGACTGGCCATTGTGATGACTCCACATGAAACATTGCGGACTGTTCGATCTGCCTGAGTATAATTCAATCCCGGGGAGGCATTCCAGTCTGTTTGCCCCGCGATAATCGCGTTCGATGATTGTTTTTGGAATGATCGCCATAATCGTTACTGGCTGGACGCGGACCGGGGCCTCCGGAAGTTTCAGGCGGCGTGCGTTTGCGGCTGACGTTTGGGAAGACGGATCTGAAACGTACTGCCACATCCGGGGCCATTGCTGATTGGAGTAATTGCTCCTGAGTGATTTTCAATAATGCGGTGCGTGATACTCAATCCGAGCCCGGTGCCCTGCCCTGCGTCTTTCGTTGTAAAGAACGGATCAAAAATGTGGTGCAGCGTGTCTTCGTCCATGCCGCAGCCGTCATCTTCGATGGCAATCACAATGGAATCGACCAGTTCCTGAAGTCGCACGATGACGTGGCCCCCGGATACCGTCGCCTGAAGTCCGTTTGCAATCAGATTCAGGATGACTTGTTTCAACTGAGCGGCGTTGACTTCCGCAACAATGCAGCGGTCGCATTCGAAAGTGACCGTGCGATCGGCGTAACGACCCAGATGCTGCACCATGAGCAGGACCTCTCGGATCAGTTCGGTAATGTCTGTCGGGATGCGGCCTGCTTTATCTCCATGTGAAAAATCCAGAAGCCGTCGCGTGATGTCACCGCAGCGGCGAGATTCACGGCGAATCATGGCAAGGCGATCCATGGCCTCGCGCGTGTCATCCGACTGCATGCCGTCGAGTCCGTGCAAACGCATTTCCAGCGATTCGGCTGCGACCGTAATCGCACTGAGTGGATTATTGATTTCGTGCGCGACGCCGGCTGCGAGGAAGCCGACACTCGCCAGTTTCTGCGATCGAATCAACTGTTCACTTCGTTCACGAACTTTGTACTGCAACTCTTCTTCCGCCTGCTGGAAGCGATCCGCCATGCAGTTGACGCCCGACACCAGATCGGCGAATTCATCCTGCCAGCGCGAGGCAAGTATCAGTCGATACCGTGTGTCACCGTTGGCGATTCGGGTACAGCCTTTCGCAATGGAACGGACAGGAATGGAAATCCAGCGAAGGCCGCATGTCACGATGATGATAAAAAATGCCACGACGATGCCGGTGCCATACAGCAGCCAGCGAAGAAATTGTTCGGACCGGCGATGCTGTTTCTGCAGTGACAATTCTCCCCAATCCGCCGTCATGTAATAGGCCGGCAGATTGTCGAGGGAACGCTGGATGCCGGTCACCGCTCTTGAGGCTTCAAAACGAAGGTCCAGTTGCCGGAGTTTCTCGTCTGCCGACTTGACCGGATGCAATCCTTCTGCCAAAGTTGCGAGATAGTCAAACTCTCTGTAGATATCGTCGATTCGCGGCAATAGCTGGTCACGCTTTTGCCGATTGAGTTCCGTGAGTTCCGGCGGTGCCGGCAACGCTTCTATGCGACGGCGAAATTCCCGCAACGACTCTCGTGCATCTTCGACATGAGCGAGGTATGTCATGCGCTGCTGCTGAACTGCCGCGAGTTGTTTTGGATCCAGCGAAGAAAACAGGCTCTCGGAGATCCTGGAAACGGAGCGGCTCAGTTGATTGCGATCAGGGCTGCGATGAAGCAGAAAATCAAGGTCATCAACGGCTTCCTGATGCCACATCAGTCCCATGGCACCGATACCGGCCATCGCAATGACCAGCAGCATCACGCCAGCGAATAACGACACCAGTCGTCTGCGGATGCTGCGAAACAAAAACACGCCGACCTCCCTGCTGTTTAAACGTCCCGACCTGACTGCTGCCGGACGGATTCTGCCGCAGATCATCTGATCTCCTGGACGCCTGAACCTGTAGCGATTCGGTATCTTATCGGCGAGGCGTGAAAGTCGCCAGAGCGATTCGGCCTGCAGATGCCTGGAAAAGGGGTCAGGAACCAAGAGCCAAATGGCCTGAAGGGTGCTGGGCACTATTGGTTCCCGACCCCTTTTCCAAGTCTTACGATGGTCGCGACCGCTGATACATCTCACGCATCAACAGGTCGATGGCTTTGGCCCGGGACTTGATCGTCTGCCCGGTTTTTCCCGACTGTTGAGCGGCACTCGCCTGTTTGCTTAACGTGGTGACTTCCTGAAAATCGACGTCCCATGCGCTGTCTCGCGCGGCCTGCACAAGATCACTCTGGACTTCCGCAAGATACGATAAGAAAACATCGGAGACGGCAGCATTCACGACCCGGTAAGGCGACCTGAGATTGAATGCCGTGTTCGGGACAGGTGGCCGCGACGAAGACTGCTCTGCCAAAGAATCGATTGGCACAGCAGTGGCCACGGGTGCCGCCGCACCCGTCGAAAAATCTTCGGTGGACGCCGCCGGTTTCCTGCCTGCCATCCGCCGACTGATGAGCCACGAGAGCACCGACGCTGCGACCAGAATCACTCCCGGAATCCACTTCTCTATCACCCCCAGCGTGATCCCTGCCAGCAAACACAGGACGGCAGTTCCAGCCAGCATAATCTGAGGCACACCTGACCGCTCGCCGGGGATGTCCATCGTCCTGTCCTGCGTCGGTGTCCCAGGCGGTTCAGCAGGCGGTTCAGCAGGCTGCTCTTCGACCGTCACGGGATAGCTGTCGATTCCGATGACGACCACCGTGGAGTTGTCTGAGCCCCCGCGCCAGTTTGCCAGATTGATTAACAGCCGGGAAGATTCCGCAGGCGGCAATGAAGCTACTGACTGCCCGATCTCTGCATCGGTGACATGATTTGTGAGTCCATCCGAACACAGGACAAAATGGTCACCTGCCTGGACCGAAAACGGACCTTCAATGTCAACCTGCACAAGTGGATCTGGTCCAAGGCAGCGCGTGATCACATTTCGTGGATGAAACAATTCAACATTGTCTACGGTCGCTCGTCCCAGCCGGATCATTTCCCACTGCAGACTGTGATCAAACGTCAATTGTTCGATGCGGCCTCGACGGACTCGGTAAACGCGACTGTCACCGACATGCCCGATGGTTGCACCGTCTTCTGCCAGACTCAACACGCTGCAGGTTGTTCCCATGCCTTCAAATTCGCGATTCTCCCGGCCGCGATCGTTAATCGCCTTGTTCGCAGCGTAGATAGCCTGCCGCATGCGGGTCTGAACCGATGGCGCATCCAGCTTGAAATACGCATGGGGCAACGTTTCGACCGTAATTCGACTGGCAAGATCGCCGACGGCATGGCCACCCATTCCGTCGGCAACCACAAACAAATGTCCGCAGCGATGCCATTCGTCGTAGTCGACACACAGTCGCACGGCGAGTGAATCCTGATTAGCCGAACGGCGCATCCCCACATCGGTACGCGATGCATACTGTACGACGGGGGGAGACGGCATGGCGAATTTACTCAAGGGCGGCGGTTGCGGAGCACTTTACAGAATCACGGGATGGCAACGTTCTCACGCTCTGTGCCACAGTGTACAACCGTCGGACTTTGAGACCAGCAACCAGGGCGAAAACGAAAAAATCCCGTGAAAAAGAATGCACACGCAAAACAATCCCTCAGTTGTCATTCACGTCTGACAGCATTGCAAGATCTTCAGGCTTTGAAAATCGGTCTGGGGTCACTGTTTCGTGGTCTGCCAGCACCGCCAGTCGAACCAATTCTGCCGTACTGCCGACGCCAAGTTTCCGAGTTGCGTTCGCGCGATGTTTCTCAATTGTCTTTACGCTGATTTCCAACTCTAAAGCGATGGCTTTATTGGCCAGACCGTTTGAGACCAGTTGGACGACCTGCAATTCACGACGCGACAAGCGACGGATCTGCTGCCGCGCTCCGTCGCGACGGGACAGCCAGCTTCGAAAGGCCAACTCTTCAGAATTTGGTGCTGAAGTGATGGTTTTCAGATTGATATCTTGACAAAATGCTCCGGAGATTGGCTGAATCATGTTCCATTGCTTCCTTCACTCGAATCCATCGCCTGCAGCGCCGTTAACGCTCCCTTGTCTGCCAAGGGAATGGCCAAAGCTCCAACTGCCACTGGCAGGCTAAAACCTGTAGTTTTCAAAGTGACCGCAGCCAGCCCCATTCCGCTGATGGCGTTTGGGGCGAATCTATCGGGTGTCTGAAACCAACCGCCACGCAGATTTCTTCGGGAAGGGGCCGGATTGAAAATTATCGAGAGGAAAATAATTCAGTTCAGGCGATCGAAATGCGGGCATATCCCCGGGGGGTTTACAGGTAGCGTCGCGCACAGAAGCGATTCTGCACGCACCGTTGCGGATTCACACAGTCAGTTGCGTGAGACCCCTTCTGCAAGAGTACATCTCCTGGAGTCTCCGAGTGAAAACCCTCAGTGAGGTTTCGCGCTGTGATCATGATCGCCAACGTCTCCCGGACTGCCGGGCTTACTTTCGGTGGCTGCTTTATCGGCAATGATTGACGAGTATGTCCACCAGCCGGCAATTCCCATCGCAAACACTGTGTAAAGAAACAGTGCTGACAGCATCTTTCCAATTGCGCCGCCCGCTGTTACGTCGTCGGCACCGAACTGCTCGATTTCCACTGGCGAAAACAGTTCTGCCGTATGTTCAGGGGTGGTGGCTGCATGAGAAGCAGTGTCTGACATAGGAACGTATCTCGCAGTCGAAGTTCTGAATCGAAGCTTGAAAAAATGGGTCAGGAACCAATAGTGCGGAGCACTCTTTGGAGCTTGAAAAAGGGGTCAGGAACCAATAGTGCGGAGCACCCTTTGGGCCATTTGGCTATTGGTTCCTGACCCATTTTTCAAGCGTCTGACCGCTTTTTTCAAGCGTCAGCATATCGGACTGCCGTATTGTTGCGAATCCATGGATGATGTGCCACGGGATTTTTCCGGAATTGGGGGCAGCACCATCGAAACCTGTGTTGCACCAACCGGGCCACACGGCTTTAAAAAACGGCGGCCCGCTGAGTTGTTAGGAATCTGCCCTGCAATTATGAGCGAGAATGCCACTTGGGATCCAGTATCAGACTTCCGTTGTACGTC
>CAZFDW010000484.1:0-5389 GCA_964517865.1 uncultured Chitinophaga sp. | reverse complement strand
GGGTTTAACCGCGTGCCCAGCGGGCCGCGATTGTTCTATTTGAGATTTCGTATTTGAAATGTGAAATGCGAAATGCGAAGCGCGGGGCGTTGCCCACGTGGTTAAACGAATGTGCCATCCCCCCGCCGCGCGCGATATAAGTTATCGTGCAATCCGGAGTGCCGCCAGTCGTGACCATGCACACGCTGTGTTTGGCATCCCGATTCCACCATAATCACTCACGACTGACACCTTGCAGCTTGTTCTTCACCCGAATCGCATCGAGGAACCGTTATGGATCGCTCCACTTTTCTCGTCGAGCATTTTGAACTTACTCGTCGGTTTTTTCTGCGGGCGGGTGCGATGGGACTTGCGGCATCACAAATCACGGTCAACGCTGTCGCGGATGAGACGCCATCGCCTCCGCCAAAGAAGCATGTCAAACCGGACAAGGGTGGTGTGCGGCCCGATCCGTATTTCACTCCGCCAGAAGACTTTCGCGACGTGTCGCGAGGCAAGCCGCTGCCGCATTCATTATCGGATGACAAGAAAGCCGAAGTGGGGCTGACGCGCGAAACCTGGCGGCTGGAAGTGATCTCTGACCCCGACAATCCGGCGAAGATCGGCAAACCACTGACGAAGGTCGATAGTACGGCACTCGATTTCGAAGCCTTGCTGAAGCTCGGTGAAACTCATGCCGTGCGATTTCCGAAAGTCATGACGTGTCTGAACCTGGGTTGCCCGCTCGGGATGGGATTGTGGGAAGGGGTGCCGCTGCGCGAGGTCATCTGGCTCACGAAACCTCGTGAAGATCTGCGGCGCGTTTTCTATTACGGCTATCACAATGACGATCCCACGCAGATCTTCCGCAGCTCGCTCTCGATCGGGCGAGTCCTGGAAGATCCGTTCGATCTGCCGCCTGTGATTCTGTGTTACAAGCTGAATGGTGAGTGGCTGGATTCCGAACGTGGCGGTCCAGTGCGCGTCGTTGTTCCGGAAGCCTATGGTTTCAAATCCATCAAATGGCTGTCACATGTCGTGCTGACCAATCTGGCTCATGCGAATGACACGTACGCCGAGCAGAACAACGATGTCGATAGCCCATTGAAGACGTTCGCCGCCACGATCACAATCCCTGGAGAGGTGAGGGCGGGTGAAGCAATCGCAGTTTCAGGATATGCTCAGGTTGGCATTTCAGGGCTGTTGAAAGTCCAGGTGTCGATGGAATCGAACGAAACTGAGCGACCGGAGAATGATCCTCACTTCACGACCGCACCGTGGGTCGATGCGGAATTGTTGCCAGCTCCTCGGAATTGGGCGGCCTTGAGCGACGGTAAGATCCCGGAGCAGACTCATGGTTTCGATACTGTCGGAGTTCCGAAGAACTGGCCGCTGCGACTCAGCAATGCTCATTGGGCGGTAGTTATGCCCGGCTTGCCTGCCGGTGAGTACACGTTTCGCTGTCGTACGATTGACGAACAGGGTCACGCTCAGCCCATGCCACGGCCATTCCGCAAGTCGGGCCATGCCGCAATCGAATCGATTGGGATTACCGTGGTTGATTGACGATGCGTGTCACATTTCACGACTGGCCAGTTTGTGATTTTGTAGGGTGTGACAAGCGATAGCGCAGGCACACCATGCCTTTGATTCGGTGTGCCTGCGCGTTGCTTGTCACACCCTACGAGCTACGTATCGTCAAAAACTGGCTGGCCCTCGCTGACGCTTCGGGTTACTGTCAATTTCAACCGCGTGAGGTTTGTTCGACAGGCAGCCGTCGATTGTCGTTGATCGTGTCGTCCGGTGACATTGCCAGACTCTGAGCCGACGCGACTGTCGAGATCGGCAGCGGGCCGTACAGGTGCGGAAACAATTCCCCGCCTCGCGATGGCTCCCATTTCAGTGCTGCGCCGAGAGTATCAGCATCGATTGCCAGCAGCATCAGATCTGTCTGTCCGGCATAGTGTTTGCGAACGGTGCCTTCCAGTTGGGACGCCGTTGAAAAATGAATGAATCCGTCGTGCAGGTCGTGCGGTGATCCGTTCCAGGACGTGAACCGTCGAATCTCTTCCCAAACCATCTTCGAACAGACTTTGTAGATCATCATTGACTCGGACTTTCAACGTCAGCTGAAAAACTGACCACGGCCAGTGGCCTCGAATGCGTTTCGAAAATGCTGTATCTGTGGCTCACCGCGCTCGTCCGGCCATAGAATGGAAACGACGTCAAACCGCGCGGGTTGTTCCAATCGACCGTGCTTCTTGAGCCACGCCAGCGCAATGCGGGTGATCTTCTCCTGTTTGCGGAGATCGACCGCTTCAAACGGCTGACCATCATTGGTTGATGTTCGCGTCTTCACTTCCACGAACACAGTTGTCTTGCCGTCCTGAGCGACAATATCAACTTCGCCATAACTGTTGCGGTACTGCTTCGCGATGATACGAAAACCTTGTTTCTTCAAATACCTGACCGCCGCCCGTTCACCACGATCGCCCAGCAGCAGGCGAAACAGGTTTTTCATACACCGGGCTCCTACAGACTCAAATGTGCCCACGTCGAATGGAACGGACTTAATGAGCGGAATGGCGATCGTGCTCTTTTAAGACGGGATTTGGGGGTAGGCCGGACCAAGCGGAGCGTAGTTCCGGCAATTGGCCAACCTGCCGGAACGGCGCTCCGCTTGGTCCGGCCTACAGATTCGACCCCAGTTTATCAGAATTCGGCCATCAATAGGGCACACATCCGAATTCCTGCGAATCCGGCTACACGCTACTTTTGCCCGCGCGGAGTATACCACACGGCGCAGCGAAAAGGCGACAGCCGGAGGAACCCGAAGTTCAGGCTGTCGCCATTCGTAAATTAAGAGGCGGGATCAAGCAGATAAGCTCTGAAGCGGTCGGGCTTCAGGCAACTCATTTGCCCGCGTCGCTGACCTGTACTTCCCAAGGCTTTGCCTTGCGTTCTTTCAGGCGCGTGGCCTTGCCTGTGCGTTCACGCAGGTAGAACAGCTTTGCGCGGCGAACGCGGGCGTGGCGTTTGACTTCGATGTGAGCGATCTTAGGGGAGTTGACAGGGAACTTACGCTCCACACCTTCACCCTGCACAATGCGGCGAACCGTGAACAATTCACGTGTTCCTGAACCGCTGCGAGCAATGACGACACCGCTGAAAATCTGGATGCGTTCTTTTGTGCCTTCCAGAATTCGAGTATGCACATCAACCGTATCGCCGACAGCAAACTGCAGCTTCTGCTCGCGCAGACTGGATTTTTCGACAATGTCTAAAAGCTTGTTACGCATGACTGGGTCCCTTTATTCAACACACTTCAGAACTATTCAATCTGAGCCGCATCCGTATCAGAATTCTCCAGCAGGTCCCGGCGGCGTTCCGCTGTTCTCTGCAGGCTCTGATCCTGCTGCCACTCGGCAATTTTTTTATGATCACCACTGATCAGCACGTCCGGCACTGTCATGCCGCGAAACTCACGAGGCCTCGTGAACTGCGGATGTTCCAATAAACCCGACTGACTGAACGAATCGTATCGACTGCTGGTTTCGTCACCCAGCACGCCCGGGATGAGCCGGATCACCGTGTCGATAATCAGCATGGCCGGCACCTCTCCGCCATTGCAGATAAAGTCGCCCACCGAAATCTCAGTTGGCTGCAACCCCTGGCGTATCCGGTCGTCAAAACCTTCGTATCGGCCGCAAAGTAACAGCAGTCGAGGCTCCTGAGCGAGTTCCTCAACCAGTCTCTGATCCAGTTTTCGACCCTGGGGGGTCAACATCAGCAATCGCCCCGGAGCGTTTCCATGTGATTGCACGGCTTCGACACAGTCGAACACCGGCTGACACATCAGCAACATCCCTGGACCACCACCAAATGGTTTGTCATCGACCTGTCTTCGAACACCGGGAGCGAACTCCCGGAAATTATGCCGCCGGATATCCACCAGCCCGCGCTCAATCGCGAGCTTCAGGTGCCCCTGTCCGAGATAGCTTTCGAACATCTCGGGAAACAGGGTCAGGATATCGAACCGCATGACACTATTCCGCAGCAGCAGCTTCCACAGGTTCGGCTGTAGCTTCTGTTTCAGCTGCAGCAGCCACTTCCTTGATCTTCGGAGCGATCAGCGGAGGAGGTGCCAAAGCTCTACCGAACTTGTTCAGCTTTACCTTGCGGATCAGAGCATTGACTTTTTCGCTGGGCTGAGCACCCACCGACATCCAGTAATCGACACGTTCCATGTTCAACTTCACGCGTGCCGCTTTGTCCTGAACCATCGGGTCGTAAAACCCGACTTCTTCAATAGCCTTGCCGTCACGTTGAACGCGCGAGTCCATCACGCAAATACGGAAGAACGCGCGGTGCTTCCGTCCCATTTTTTTCATTCGAATTCGAACTGCCATTGGTACTCCTGAACTGACAAAAACTAACGACCCAATTCGTTCGTAGTCCCGGCTTCAGCCGGAATTTGCTGCCGGTCTCGACCCAAAAACCGCCTGAAGGCGGAACTACAAACTTAAATCAACAGACCGCTAGCCGCCGGTTCTTCTGTTCATTTCTGGCACAGTTACCGGTGGCTAGCGCCATTCCGCTCAATTAACTGAACGTTTTATCGTTTACGATTTCGCTTCTTCGCCTTTTGTGCTTCTTTCTTCTGCTTCTTCTTTTTGTCGCGAGCCTCATCCTTATCGAGCGGCCCACGCTGGCTTCTCATCTTTTTTTCCATCAACTCCGCACCCGGATTCATGAAGCCACCGTCTGCCAGACCCTTCACGGTCTTCATCCGGTCACGGAGCCCCATGTTCGACATGCCCTGCATCATCTTTCCCATCGCGGAAAAGTCTTTGAGCAGCTTATTGACATCCGCAGCCTGAACTCCACTGCCTTTCGCAATTCGATGGCGACGACCACGATCGATCACGTCCGGATTCTGACGTTCCTTGAGTGTCATCGAATTGATGATCCCCTCGATCCGCCGCATATCGTCTTCAGGGTTCATGTCGCCCAATTGATCGACAACAGCTCCCATACCGGGAATCATTTTCATGATGTCACGCATGGAACCCAGCTTTTTGATCTGCCGCATCTGCAAGCGGAAGTCATCCAGCGTAAACTTTCCCTGCTGCATCTTTTCCTGTTGACGCAGCATGTCTTCTTCATCGAATTCCTTCTGAGCTTTTTCGAACAGCGACACAATGTCGCCCATGCCCAGAATTCGCCCTGCCATACGGTCGGGATGGAATTCTTCCAGTCGGTCGAGCTGTTCGCCGACCCCGATGAATTTGATCGGGACGCCAGTGACAGCTTTGACACTTAATGCGGCCCCGCCGCGAGGGTCACCGTCCAGCTTGGTGAGAATCACACCGTGCAGTTCCAGCGCTTCGTTGAAGGCCTTGGCACTGTT
>CAZFDW010000483.1:0-5407 GCA_964517865.1 uncultured Chitinophaga sp. | reverse complement strand
ATCGGACTCCACGGTCCGATTTTTCCTGTCGCGCTGACGGCGCGGACCCAGGCTCGGTATTGGCCCGCAGCGAATGGGTTCTCAGGGATGAACTGAGTCCCATGGAGATTCTGTTCTCGCAGTATCGTCACACCCTGGTCATTATTGATCCAGAGATCGTAGTGGTCGGCGTCTGCGACAGTGGTCCAATTGAGTTGCCCTTCAGCAGAAGTTGTCCGCGTAAAAAAGGCCGTCGCGCCGCCGATTTGGAAATCATTTGCTGCGCTCCAGGTGCTGCGCAGGCCCCCTGGACCAATTGCCACGACCCACCACCGGTAATTTCCAGCGGGCAGTGTTTCTGTAGTGAGGCTGGGGGTTGTGACCGTTCGTCGCTCAAAGACATTCCGGTCAGTATCGCGATCCCACAACGTGACTTGATAGCTCACCGCATTTGTGACGGGATTCCACTGCAGCGTTGGTGTCTGTAAAAAGGCAGATGGAACGGGTATCGTTTGAGGAACCGGCTGGCTGGACTTCAGGACGGGACCGGACCAGTGTCCTTCCGTTCCGTTGGCATAGACGCCGCGCACCCGAATCTGATACGTCCCGAGGGGCAGGGCCGTGGTCGGAGTGAACGAACGTCCTGAAATATTGTTGACGACCAGATAGCCTGTTGCGCCGCTCTGCACGTCATCGATGCGAATCTCGTACGAAGTGACTCCTGACTGTGTCGGCCAGGTGATCGTGGGACGGTCGGGACTCGGCCCGTTGACTGCAGTGATCGACCCGGTAAATGCGGCTCCGCGAGACAGGAATTCCAGCTTTGCAGACCACGCTCCGAAGCTGCCATCCTGTGCCACACCTCGCACCCAGGCTCGGAAGGTTCCCGGCGTGACAGGAACCACGAGTGACGTCAAATTGCCCTCGACCGTGCGAATCGATGACTCCGCCGGAGAGATTCCAGGTGTTGGATCATCGACCCAGACCTGATATCGAACAGCTCCCGGAATTGGAATCCAGTTGAGTGTCGTCGTCTGGCCCGGCGGTAGCGACGATGGCAGCGCGTGAAAAGTTGTTGATCGTCCTGTCTGGAAATCTCGGACCGCCGACCATAACCCGAAGGAACCGTCATCGGCGATTCCACGGACCCACGCCTTGTAACTTCCCGTCGGCAGGTCTCTGTCGAGTCCGAAGAATGCGGCAGCCGAAGTCGTTGTCGTTCGGATTGGCTCTCTCGAAGGATTTCGAGTATCGGTGATCCAGATGTCGTACAATTCCGCACCGGGTACAATGCTCCATTCCAATTTCGGCCGGCGCGAGATCTGATCGGCGACGGGCGCAACAACAGGGCTGCTGCCGACGGTGAATTCATCCGCAAGCGACCACCGACCAACAGTCCCATCCAACGCTGATGCGCGAACAGACAGGCGGTAAGTGCCATTGGCAAGGTCCAGAGTCGGAACAATAGTCGTTAACGCACCGGAGACCATCGTCCGAAAGACAGCCGTGTTTGGAGTGCGAATATCACCGACGAAGATTTCGTATTTCGACGCGCCCGGCATCTCTTTCCACGCAAGTGTTGGTCGGCGGATCAGGCCGTCCAGCGTGGGAAGTATTTCCACCGCACTGACGACGGAAAAATCATACCGCAGCGACCAGGCGGACGTGCCGGTCACATTTTTCGCACGAACCCCGACATTAAACTTGCCGAGACCAAGCTCGATCGTCGAGGTGTACGACGTGCCGGTCACGACGACCCTGTCGAGGACAATCGTGTTCAGCCGTTCGCGATTGACGGTGATTTCGTACGCGCTGGCACCCGCCACTGGCGCCCAGGTAAACGTGGGGCGGAGTTTCGGTGTCGTTGCTCCCGGTCCAGTGATCGTAGGCGCGACGGGTGTTGACGGGGATTGTGCGTCGAGCAACGGCAGGACAAACACGCTGGGTCTGGTACCATCGCTGCGGCGGAAGTATGGCATTCCGATGACGAGCTCTGACCGTCCATCGCCATTCGAATCGCCAAGGAACGTCATCGAGCTGGCCAGGAGCGAAGACCCTGGCAGAATTGATTGACCTTCAATCTGATCACCGACGCGATTTGTGCGTTTGATTGTCCCGTCGGCGTTGAGGTTCAGGAGATAAACGGTGTCAGGCAATTCGGTGGTGGCGGTCTGCTGTTCGGAGACGCCGATGGCGAGGTCGTTGATGCCATCCCCGTTGATATCGCCGATCGCGGTCATGCCGGAAAACCGTCCAAATGGTGAGACTGTTGGCCCACCGGAGATTCCACTGACGATTCTGGATTTTCCTTTCACCGTGCCATCAGCATTCAGCCTCAATACATGAATGATCCCTGGCCGGTCTCCGTTCGTGTCATGAATATTGGCAGTGACAGCGATCTCCACGACTCCGTCACCATCCAGATCCCCGAGCGTTGCAATTGCCTGCCCGAAACTGTCCTTGTCGGTTGCCGGAAGTGTTCCATTGCCTGGGTTGGCAATCGTGGTGAAATTCTTCACAGTCCCGTCGGCTTTCAATCGAAGGATGTGGACGACGCCGCGATCGGTACCGCCTGCATCGGCCGATGCGGCTCCGACGGCAATGTCGGTCACACCGTCACCGTCGAGGTCACCCAGTGATGCGACGACGCCGAATGCGTCGCCAGTTCCAGGGACCGGGCCTCCGTTCAGAGAGCTGGCAATCTTGGTTGTACTTCTGGCCGTGCCGTCCGCATTGAGACGCAGGATGTAAACAGCACCGCGGCCGGATCCGCCTGTATCGTCGCCAGAGGCTCCAACCGCCAGATCGACAACGCCATCTCCGTCCAGATCACCCAGCGAAGTCAGAGTGACTCCAAAGTAATCACTGTCGGCCAGCGTTGGCCCGCCATTGAGACCGCTGGCAATCCTGACGGTCAACTTTGCCGAGCCATCAGAGTTGAGGAACATGACGTAGATCGCACCTCGCGACTGGCCACCCGTGCTGTCAAAAGGAGCACCGATGACCAGATCCGCAATGCCGTCACGGTTTAAGTCGCCGATCGAAGTCGATGAATAGCCGAAGTAGTCGGTGTAGTCCACGTCGGGACCGCCATTGATCCCTTCGGAAATCCTGACAGGGCGCACGAATTCAGCAGGGATCTTCGGCTGATCCTGAATCACAAACTTATAGTCTTCCACTTCACCGTCCGCCGCCACTCCGACTGCGTTGGCGGCCGCAGCATCCGTGCTTAAACGGAACCGGGCATACGTGGTTCCGGCGGAACCTGCCGGGATCACTGGAAACGTCAGCGTGAAGCGTCCCTTGCGGGAGGTATTCGGAACAGTGATCTGCGCTCGCTCCGATGAGTTATCAAAAATACCGTCGCGATTGAAATCGATCCAGCCCCACAGCGTCGCCACTCGGCCAGTGGTATTGGTCGCCAACACCGTGACTGTGGGCGCGGCTCCGGAAGTTCCGCTCAGATCCAGAGGACTCAAAACGCCATCTTCATCGTCGCGGCCACCGACGGTAACCTGATCATCCAGACCCGCGATTGCATTCTGGAATAAACCAGGTTCGCCATCTACGCCAGCCCCAAGGTACAGCGAGTTCATTGTCGTATCGATGACATGGCTGGGGCCACCATTCGCGGCAAGTGTCTGATAATTGTGAACTCCGGTGCCCGACGTTGTGTCCGGAGCATCACCGAAATCCGAGGTGAGGAGAAGTCGCACTTCCAGAATGTCCACAAAGGCAATCGGCGTCGAAAGTCTGAGCGACTGCTTCCGCCGGGTGCGTCTGCGTGACGTGGTGCCAGGAAACGATGATCCGATACGACAAAACCAGCTTCTCAAATCCATTGAGTTCTCTCCCCAGGCTCCGCCTGGTTATTCGGCGTCACCCGGGCGTCGCGACTGAATCATTCATCCGGACCCGGGAACACGGAAATTTATGCGGCTCCGCAAAGCGCCACAAGACCAGCTTCTACCGAATCACCACTATGACTCATCCGCACCATCAGCTTCGCCATAATGCAGACGCGGCAGCAAGCTGAGACCGGAGGCCTGCTGTTCAATCGCCTGAGCGGACCAGCCCACAAGGCGAGCCATGCCGATCACGATCGATTGTCGCTCGGGTGGAATATCGAGCAACGTCATCACTTTCGTCGATACCCAGTCCGCAGTCGGGAAAAACAGATCTGTCGCCAGGACTTTCTCAAGCCGAGCAGCACATCCTGCAATCCGAACGCGGTCGGTGCTGCCGAGAAGTGTCAGCACTGTTTCTGCCAGAATACCAGCTCGCTGATCATCGTTCGAATTCGAAAATCCAAAAGGCATCGGCTGCCCTTCGCGACGTCGCCACCAGGCTTCGGCTTGGCCCGGGTCGCGGAAATTACTCAGAAGTTCGCTGGTCCAGAGATAAGGATCATTTCGCAGTTGCGACACAAACACCGTCGCCGCAGACTGCAGTGCGGCCAGGATATGAGTCGTCGCGCTGGCAGCAAATCGAGCTGTGAAACAGGCAGGCCGCATTTCGGTCAGGCACTGACAAATCATCAGCGTATTCATCGCGGAGTCTTCAGCCGCTGAAGGTCGTTCATTCGATCGGCGAAGTCGATGCAGCAATCGACCGGCCCACGACAGTTCCGTTTCATCCGGCGATATTCCTGTCGATCTAAGTCGGCTTTCTTCGAACGTGTCGTCGAAACCGGCCGATAAGATCATCGGCAATTGTGCCAGCAAACGGAGAATTCTGGATCGGGAAGCATCCGGTGAACTGTCCTGCGGTGTCGGATCAAAGAATGACAACAACGAAATGCACAATGGAAATACATCGAGCGGCCGTGTCGATAACGGCAGGTGCGACATCATCTCCAATACCGATTGATCAATGACCGCAGAATCCGCCATGATCGAACAACTGTCAGCCAGTTCCTCTTCCGTCGGGAGCGATTGATGCAACAGCAACCAGAGAACCCGCTCAAATGAAGGCTGCTCAGTCAATTCGTCAATCGACTGCCCACAGTAAGAGACTGCGGAATCGCCAAATGACAACAACGATGTCCTTCCGCAAACGACATCCGTTAAACCAGATCCGTTCACCGTGGAACTGACACGGATGTCCTTCACCAGTCGCCTGAGTCCCTTCATCAAATGTGAGGCAGGTTGGGCTGATTGATCCATAAAATCAGATTCCTTTCCTATTCCTGATCACGACGAAACCAATCCGTTTGTTTCAGGACGACTGTAGCTGGTCAGAAACCAACTTTGTACTAACTTGCCGTTTTTGGCAAGCTGCGACGACCAGGAAAGACAGTGGATCGTCAAGCCGGTCTTTTGATTCAATCGTTTACGCTGAACTTGAACCGCCAATCAAATAAAGATCCGCAGCGGAACCCAGTGTTTTTCAATGAAAAGTCGTCAAAAATCCTTGAAAAGAAAATGCG
>CAZFDW010000482.1:0-5464 GCA_964517865.1 uncultured Chitinophaga sp. | reverse complement strand
CACGGGGCACCGAAGGGAGAAAGAAGTTCGTCACTGATGTTATCACAGCAAGTTGTGTTCGTCACGCCGCAACTGTTTGTTCTGAAATTGCTCGATCTGACTGCCATTCAATGTTCCATGCCAATCTCCAGTTCCACCCATTTAAGTCGGAGCGTATCGACTAAACTGCAATTCATCAGCGACACAGGCATCGACCTACGATGGCACAAACCTGTCACCTTTGAAAAGGCCAGCAGGTTTTCGCCGACGGCTCCAAGGTCTGCCAGAGTCATGCGCGTTCGTGTATGGCGTTCATTTCAAATTGAAACGTTCAACTTGCTTCGGTTCCGAGTCGATGATAAAAGACGGAAAAGGCCAGTGAACAAAAATCGGCTGCATGCCGTGTGGTCCGGGGATTCGTTCCGGGAGACCCTATATTCACTGGTTTTTCTTCTTTATTTATGGTTGCGAGTCATTGGTTTTACTGGCCTCAAACGGTCCGGCACCTGTAGCCATCAAGTCGGCATTTGATTCATCGGAAATCGTAACGACGGTTTTTCCCGCTTTGAGCAGTTGCACGACAAGGAACTTCGTTTGCCCGACCGGGGAGGCGTGCGGGACAAAGACACTATCAGACATTGCCGCCACGAATTCATTTCGGGTTTGAGCATGTTCCGCAGTTGTGCGGCGGACATTGCTGGCAAATGGTGACAACAACAGCAGTCGCCCTGAGTCCAGTGGACTTCTCCAGGCAATCGGCAGGCGTTCCAAGGTCGGGTGTTTCGCGGGGCAAACCACAACGGGCTGACCTCCCCGAAGCAGGAAATCCAGACATTCTCGTTCCATTGGTGAGTGAAAACCACCGGCGACAACAAACCCGGCATCTCGCAGTTCCCGAATGGCGTCGAATGTTCGGATCACCACGCTTCCGGGGCACTGGATGGAACAGATCAGTCCCAGCCACGAACGGTTCAGGATGTCACGATTCCCGATCCCGTAAATCTGCCTCCAATCTTGTGCCAGCCGCTGATCAGATAGCCTTGCGGGATAGTTCGAGTCCGTGGGGCAAAGGGTCCATTTCAAATCGTCGCTGCTTTGAGTGCGACGTTTGGCAGTTATGGATTCCGTGCGACCACGCGTCTTCTTATCCGACATCACCCGACCTCCCGGCGTCGCGATCCTGCCGAAGGAAAACGAGCAATTGCTCTGTTGGGATGTCAAAGGTTTCCAGCACGCGGCGTAATACATCGCGAATCCCGTTGGCGGACAAGTTGCTTTCTGCGCAAACTCCGTCATGAATTTCCATCGACTTACGCAATCTTCCGGGTTCCTGTGTAAACGTGATGTTCCCGCGATTCGATGTGAAATCCGGATGACCACACAGCGTCCTGAATCGCTCTGGATCTTCGTCGTACAGCTCCCGAAGGACCAATTCGTACATGCGCTGCCAGGTTGTGATTCCAGTTGTACCTCGGGACCGGAAGATGAAACCATGCGGACGCTTGAAGGTAAAATCTTCGAGCAGATTATGGGGTTCCTCGCGATTCAGCTCCGCAATGATGCGGTCATTCTCCTGTCGATCGATTCCTCCTGATTGCTCTGATTCCTCAAGCCGGACACGAGTGTACTGCTGAACCAGTTCTGACAGTTCAGATGCGACCACATCGAAGGCTGCTGCTTTTGAGTTGAATGCTCGCTTGAATTCGACACCGGCTTCCAATGCATCGGGATCATTGTGGTCAATCGAAAGCCAGATGTCGTCGGATAATGCCAGCAGGTTTTCACGAACCGCATCCAGATCGTGGAGGATTTCGCGGGTACGGTCCATAGTTGCGGGATTTGTTGGATTCACAAAGATGGTTCCTCAATTTCGATTTCTTCAGTGTCAGCATTTTGGGACTCGGCACGTTCCCCGAACCCCATGGCCGCGACTCGTCGCTCAAGTTTCTCTTCCGCCTTCACCTGGATCTGTCTTACCCGCTCTCGTGTGATTCCCAGATGGTCAGCGATTTCCTGCAACGTGTGCTCTCGTTCGCCAATTCCATATCGAAGTCGGAGTATCTCAGCCTGCCGTTCCGAAAGGAACTTCAGACATTCCTGAAGTCCGTCACAAAGCTCATCGGAAGCAGCATCTTCAAAGGCCGATGTATCGTAAGTGACGTCCAAGCGATCAGTCTGTTCTTTTTCGAGTTCGGCAAGAAAGTCAACATGGCAGGCCGTCCAGAATGACGACCACTGTTTCGCGGAAATGCCTTCTGAGTCCCGGAATGCTTCAAACTCAGCCTCTGCGTCCCGTTCACCGTAAGTCGCAATGAGTCGGGTTCTCTCAAACGCCAGGCGATAACATCGCCAAAAAATGTGTGGCGGCACCCGGATTTGAAGTCCCCATTCCAGGCCATACCGCTGACAACATTGCCGAATCCAGTAGCCGGCATAGGTAGAGAACTGGAATCCACGCTCCGGGTCAAATCGGCGAGCTGCTTCTATCAGCCCGATCATGGCTGTCTGTTCTGCGTCATCGGCGTCCATATCGAACCAGCGAACCAGCATGCGTGACGCTTGACGGGCGAGCGGCATATGGAATTCGACGAATTCGGAAAAAGCGTCGGCGTCACCCTGTTTCATGGCCATTGCAAGACGATCGCTTTTCGCGGCGTACTCGGGCCATTTTGCAAACAGATTCAACTCGCTGTCTGGCAGCAAAGCGTGACGCACTCTCTTTAAAACGTCCGTGAGAGTAGTCTGCTCTTCTTCTTCAAATGTCACTGCGAGTTCGCTGAGTCTCTGGAGCAAACGTGGCGACGGATCGTTGGAGAAGAAGGGATGTTCGCGGTGCAAAACGCGTCTGCCATCACCGATTGTGGTGGCCCACTGCCAAACTTGCTTACGCGGGGTTTCGCAGTAATGAATCAGTATGTGTTCGTGATGGGATTTGCGAAGCTGTCGCTGCACGGCCCGCAGGAGTTGCCGATTGGCAAGAACGGTACGATGACACGGACAAACAAACACGGTGAAGCCCCGCTTTTGAGCCACCGCTACGAGCTCGATGACATCATCACGAAGACAGACGCTAAGCTTGGAGCGAATTCGATCCCAGCCTAGGCACTCGATAAAAAGGTTTTCAAACGCATGGTCCCGCAACGCAGATTCGATTGCACCCATGTTTGGTTTCTCCCTTCAAAGCGATGATCTAATAGGAACGAGCTGTGAATTGCACCAAAGGCGAATGTCACTGGATTCATTCGTCATCATCTTCGTCGCTCTGCCCCATTCGGTATTTGACGTCGTAGTTGATGAGGAACGAAGACTCATCGGAATTAAATTCATAGTAGGAGGCCATTCGTTCATCGATTTCGTCAAGAATCGGTTTGCATTCTGCGACGCGAAATTCCGCGTACGAAATCTCTGAACCGTCACGAGTCTTGATCGATTTTCGGATTGCAGACTTCTTAAGAGCCGCGTTGAGAGTACGCCCAGCTTTGACGAGGAGTTCGTCCTCCAACATCGCAGCCAAGACGGGAAACTTGGTTACAAGTGTGTCACTGAGGTGGAAGCAATCCCCGTATGCGATGAAGTAAGCGTAAAATACGCTACTGTTCATGATTGCGCAAGTGGCTGCAGCTTGCGAATCGTCTGCAAAATAGACGTAGCGACCATGTGCAGGCGCACCGACCACGCCGTCTTTGGCGTAATAAGGCAGGCCAATGACTGCCTTTACCCAATATTGTGTAGCCTCTTGATAAAACACGAAGGCGTTTTGGGAGCGAGCTGACGCAATCTGGCCGATAGTCGTAGTTGACTTCTCCACCACCTTTCGGAATGCAGAGACCTCAATGTCAGTTGCATACTTCGGAAACACTCCCGGATGCAGGATTGGACCGGTCACGTGGGCAAATTCGAACTGCGCAAACAGTGTATTCCGAGCCTCCGTTGGCCAACGCTGATATCGCGTCGTGAGCAATTGCCCTCGGCGCGCACCTGAACGAGATGAGGACAAGAAGATCACGCTGCGACAATGTTGCAGACCATCGAACAACTTGCCTGGTCGATCGTCGAACGACACTACGTGAAGAGCATCGCTACGGCTCTGCAACAAGGAACGTACGCTTTGCATCCGAGATGAGCACGTTAAGGGCAGCTGCACTATGAAACTAAGCCGACCATCCAGTGATCTCAGTGATAGAGCGCGCTCGGTGCATAGTACATGGAGATTGCCACACGATTCGGTCGCATAGCTGCGAACTGTGTAACTCTTCCGGACAGCAGCATACTCCATCCACGGCGGGTTACCGATCACGACATCAAATCCACCGCCAGACATAATCCCGTAGAACTCCGCGAACCAGTGAAATGGCTGATGGCTCGTTTTCCATGCGTCGAACTCCGTTTGCTTCTTTCCATTGACGTTGACGCCGTATTCGCCAGCGAGGTAGCGGTCGAGTTGATTGGCGAGTTTGCTCAACCGATTACGAAGTTCCTCTTTGTCCTTTGGACGGACAATTCCGCCATGAGTCGTCTGCTGCGATCGGAATTGTTTGAAGCACTTCTCGACCGCCAGGGCGTCTTCTTCAACTCGCTGCAGATCTTCTTCGACTTCTGGGCGCACAACGAGTCGCCTCACGCCTGGTTCGATCTGTTGGATTGCTCTGCGTATTTCATCAAGTGACACGTAGCCAACCAACGTGTTCCCGGCTCGAATGTTGAAGTCGATGTCCGGTAGCGGTTCAATTTGATCTGCCCTGTCAACCTGGGCGACCAACTTGAGGAACAGCCGCAGTTTGCAGATCTCGACGGCTTCCTCCATGATATCGACGCCAAAGAGGTTGTTGATTATGATCGACTTCAGGATGAAGTATTTCTGACCACGATGTTCCGAAATCTGCACCAGTACCTTTCGGAAATCAGAGAAGATCTGTGGAGTTTTTCCGTTCTTTCGTCGGCCTGTAGCAGTTGCCGGAGCCTCGGCGACTTCTTCCGCAAACGCAGGATCCGGGTCGGAAGAATCGGCGTTCTCGATGAACCGCTCCATTCGTTCCAGACAGTCGCTGTATAACGTCTCCAGGATTCGCAGTGCCGCAAAGAGGAACGCTCCGGAACCACATGTCGGGTCGAGTACAGTGACATTTTGGATCCCCTGCCAGAACGCTCGAAGGAGTTCTGGTCCCTCGCTGTTGACGATCGCATCCCGGGCAAACTGCCAGACATCCAGATTCAGCGTGATCAGGTCATTGATTTCATTAATTTCACCACGCTGCAGTTTTTCTCGCAGTTCCAGGCATCTCTGTCGCCTTGCAACGTGTTCCCGCCACGTTTCAGTCGGCAGGCCGAACGGGTCCGCTGCTGGTCGGTTCCAATTCTCACGCTTGTCAATCTTTTTGATGCCTGCCGCGATTTCCCTGGGCAGCGGGATGACATTGCCCTGGTGATCGATGACGCCGTGCCTGACCGCCGCGTCGAACTCGATGTGAAGCAGACGGCGGTCGAG
>CAZFDW010000481.1:0-5470 GCA_964517865.1 uncultured Chitinophaga sp. | reverse complement strand
AGCCGCGGGTAATTCGCCCGCAAAAACCGGCGGCTAGCGCCTTGCCGCTCACAAAAACAGCGGTCATCAGACAGACTCCTGGCGGTCTGTTGATTTCATCGTTTAACGGCAAGCCGCAGGCGTCGGCGCAAGTAACTGTCGCCTGCGGCTTGCCGTTAAACGAAAACTCAGCCACGTGACTAAATCTAAAGTCTGATCGACAGATCGACAGGTAGTATCATGCAGAGCGATTGTGAAGGATTGCTTAAGGTCTGACGGATTATCAAGGCGACGGATTCAGCCGCTGCGCTTCCTGAAATGTCCGCAGATTCTCCTTCAGTTGAGTGTTCTCAGAATCGATCTTCATGGCTGTTCTGAGCAATTCAATGGCTGCCGCAAAATTGCCTTCTTCCGCTTCACAATTCGCGAGGTTTCCCATGGCCTCGACACTCATCGGAGAGTATTCCAATGCCTGTGCGAACAGTCGCTTTGATTCACTCAGGTCCGTCATTCGAAGCGCGTATCCCAGATTGATTAACGCTCGATAATCATCCGGACGAATTCTGATGGCTTCGCGCAGGTTTTTCACCGCATTTTCGATATCACCACTGAAGAGTTGCGCACATCCGAGAGTCGTATAGGTCGAGCCCGCGACTCGATTCTCTGGATAATCGACAGCGATGCGGGCTTCGCAAAGTGCTTCGGGGATCTGTTCGTCCACAAGGAGTGCCGAGGCAAGCAAATCATGACCTCGATAGCTGTCCGGATCAACCGCAAGACTCGCTCTCCACAAAGAGATACTGTCGTGCCAGATCAGGGATTGGCAATACGTCAAATACGAGAATCCAACTGCGGCCACACCAATCGCAAAGATCGCAATTCTTCGGAATTTCACTCGGTGAAAAACCGGCATTGAGCCGATCAACAGGAACAGACCGATGTGCGGGAAATAAGTATATCTGTCGGCCCTGGCAGCGGCACCAAGCTGAACGAGCCCCAGGACAGGGACAAGTGTTCCGAGATACCACAGCCATCCAGCCATGCATCCGGGGCGATTTCGGTAAGCCCAAACGAGCAGCGTGATTGCTATGAGAAAGATGCTGGAAAGCAGCGTCAGCCCATCGGAGACATCATGAACGGGATGTCGGTAAAACGGATTGAGCCCAAATGGCAGAAAAGTCTGCACGAGATAGAGAAACGTACTCTGAACTGCATTCGCCAGACGGATACTCAACGACAGATGTTCCAACGACACCACGGCACCGCCGGATCGCTGCGCGGCGAATACGCTGATCGTGAAAACGAGAGTCACTACGAAGAAGAGCCACACCGAAGCAGCGGCACCCGGAATTCGCTTCCAGAGATCCCTGTACCCAGTTGCCGTACTTTCAGCAGCCTTGAGTGGACAAGCCGCAAGCACAATCAGCAGGAAAGGCATAGTCACCAGCATCTGCTTGGAAAGGAGGCTTAACGTGAACAGGACGTGTGCCATCAGCCAGTCTCGTTTTCGCCGAGTCGAAGTGAAACGCTGCCATGCAACCATCGTCAGCAGCCCGAAGAACACACCCAGCAATTCTTTCCGCTCGGAGACCCACGCCACGACTTCCACATGCTGCGGATGGACGCCAAAGAATGCGGCGATTCCAAGCGCGAGTATCGGCCGATTGGTCAACCCGCGTATAACGAATGCGACAAGTATCGTATTGCAGCAATGCAGCACCAGATTTGTCAGGTGCATCGTGCCGGGATGCAAGCCGCATACCTGGATATCGAGCATATACGACAGCCAGGTCAGCGGATGCCAATTCGCAGTTGTAAAGGTGGTAAACGCCCATCGAACGCCGGCAAATGTCAGTCCATTCCTGATCTCAGGTCGCTGAACGATGTAGGCGCTGTCATCCCAATTCAGAAACTGGAATGTGGCAATCCTTGCATACGCTGCCAGCGTCAACAGAACGATGAAACTCAACCCGCAGACGTACTGCCACTCAGGGATGTGGAAACCTCGGGAACCCGGTGATTCGATGTCCGCACCCTGACGTGTAAGATCGGGCGTTTTGTGGTCAAGGTCACCTGATTTGCGTCGCGCAGCCATCCGGTTCAGGTGCCCTCTGGAAGCACTGATCAAGTGCCCTCGAAGAATGAGGATTGGTTGAGTCGTAAGCTCAGAAAATGTCATTGGTCAACACGCACGCGAAAATAGTCCGTGTTTCCGGGACGACGCTCGACAGAATCCCCAGGCTGCGCAATTTTTAATCTTCCCCCGGAGTAAGACTTTGCAGCGTAACACCTTCCTTGACGCCTAACACAGTGACCCACGTGAATTCGGAGTTAGCAAGGGCAACGGTGTTCCCGTCGCCAGCGATGTCGGAGATGTCGCAGGCACCAGGAACTTCGACGGCAGACTCCTTCACGGTTTGCAATTCATTTGACAGAAGATAAAGCGTGCCGTTTGCCGCAAGCACAACCATATTCGGAGTGTCCGGAATCGATCTGGCTCTGACAAATCCGTAGGCGTCCGGACTCGGAAGCAGTTTTACAAGACTCATATCATCGACGGCGAGTGCGACGAAAGCATTTGAGGTGCAGAAGGTTATGTGCTTCATATCATCCGAGAACGTCAGCGAAGATATTGAACCGATGTCTTTCTGGCCCGTAAGCTGTGAGACGGTCCTCTTGAAGACGAGACCAGTGTCGAGTTCGCATAAGGAGAGATCCCCGGAAGGATCCAGCATTACCGCAATTTTCATATCAGGGCTGACAATACAATCGCCCGTAAAGGGAGCTTTAATCGTAAATTTCCTTGTTTCCTTCAATGTCTCAGCGTCTACGATTCGCAAAGTTGTATCGCCACCGGCACTCTCAAAAACGCATACAGAATTCCGTTTTCTGTGGTAATAGATACTTGTTGGAGCAGCATCCAGTGTGAACTTCAGCATGGTATCCTGTGCATAGTCCGCTGCTGAATCCAATCGACCAAGTTGAGATTGCATTACCAGGACAACACCACCCTTCGCTTCTGCGAAGACCCGTGTCACGTCACCAGGGACCGCCACTCGGGCGGCCAGTTGTCCGTCGCCGACCGACCAGACGTCCACGACGCCCATGGTTCTGAGCACAACGAGACGACTTGAATCAGACCCGACCCCGACATCAATGACGCGGCCAATGGGAAGACTTTCTCCGCCAGCCATCACAAAGCTCAATTTCGAAAATCCCCAGTAGCCTCCCACAAACATCACTGCCACGATTGCGATCAGCAGGCTCCTCGAACCCCCCGGTATCGCACCGGCCAACGACGATGGTGTCAGTTTGGAAGCCAGACTCACAAACCGTTTTCGCAGTCGCTTCGATCGAATGGTTCCGATGCTCTGTCCGAGATCCTGCAGAGACTGCTCGGCACCGCGACGGACCATTTCATCCGAATCTTCCAGCAGCGGAACGATTTGCTCTTCCACACCTTCAAGTTTCAGCTGCGCTACAGCTCGTACGGCCTGATAGCGTATCTCAGGCAACGGATCACGCATCAATGACAGCAATATCGGCCCCGCCGATGCCTGTCCAAGCAGACCTAACGCAATCACAGCCTGCAACCGGACCAGCGGATGATCTTCCAGTGCTTCTTCCAGAAGATGCACGGACGTCTCGTCGCCGAAGTCTCCGAGTGCTCTTGCACAGGCACCGCGCACGGTTTCATTCGAATCCTGCTTCAGCATCTCCCGCAAGCGAGGCAGAACCCCGTCCGACTTCAGGACCGCCAATTGCTCAATTGCCTGTCGTCGCAGCGCTGGAGTGTGGTCGTTCAGCAATCGACGAAAGACAGGAATGCTGGCCGGGATCTTCAGCTTGCGAAGTGCCTTGACCGCCTGCTCACGAAATTGTGGTGAATCTCCTTCGATGTATCGCTGCAGAATTGGCAACGAACTGCTTGCCCCGTTTCGTTGCAATGCGGCCAGCAGATATTCGACAGTGGTCGCATCTGTTTCCTGATCTAATGCCCTGGCGATTATGTCGGCGAGGTCAGACTCATCAATCCGCGACATCGACTGCGCTGCATTACGGCGCACGTTGAGATTGCTGTCGAACACCAGCTTTTGCAGCAGTTCCACACTTCGCGGACTGTACATTGTGGCCACAGACATCGCGGCTTGTGCCCGTACGGTCGGGTCTGCGTCTTCTAATGCGTCGTTGATCTGAGAGATGGCGCGCTTCGCCTGCGTGCGCGCCAGTGCTTCGACCGCTGCGGCTCGCAGAACCGGTGCTTTGTGCGATGCCAGTTTCTGAAAGATCTCCAGATGTGTGTCTCCGGCAATCCGAGCGAGAAGCGAAACGGCGAATGCGGCGGAGCTCGTGTCATCACCCCGCAGAACTTCCAGCAGAAGGGTTTCCCACTCCGATTTCTTCTCGTCAGACGTCGCTTCGATGCCTGCCGTGACCACGGTTCTCAGACTGGTTCCACAAAGACCAGCGGCAAGCAGCACCGGGCGAGTGGATTCCAGATCGATTTTTGCCAGTGCCTTCAGCGCGGCCTCCGCAACCGTCCCGGACTTGTCAGCCAGCAGTTTCAGCAGCAGCACAGCGGAGCCCGGATGCGCGATGCAACCGATTGCCTGGGCACATGCTTCGCGGACCTGCTTTGCCGGCTTGTGAGAGAATGATGCCAGCGTGGAAAGCGCGGCAGGCGAATTCGTGGCACCTAACACAAGAAGTAGTTCGATAATTCGCTCGATGTTTGTCGATGGTGTCGACATCAACGTTGATATTCGTTTCTTCAGGAGTCGTGGCAGCGTCTTCGGAATCTCTTCAGCGTCTTCCAGGAGTATGCGAAACGCTTCCTCACGCGCGGCACTCAGACGGGCCAATGCTTTTTCGTGAGCCGCCCTGGCGAGTGCCTTGGCGGCTTCGAGCTCCGCAATTGACTCTTCATCTTCATCTGGCAATACAAGATTGGTCACTCCGGAGGCGGAGCTGAACTGGTGACCCGTGGAAGACACATCAGAGCCCGCTTTCCCGTCGCCGTTGGTTGTCGCGGTGAAAGCCACTGATTGACTTGCAGAGCTGGTGAATGCAGGAATCAACGGCGATGACGCCGTCATGTCGAACGCCGAAGCCGGGGCCTGAGCCGCAGTACTCATGCCCGGGTACATGGCTGGTGTGAACGTCCCGTTTGCCTGCATTGCTGCCGGATGCATCGCGGGCATCAACGGCATACTTGAGCCAGGCGTGTTGCCCATCGCTGTCGCTGTATCGTATGCGGAAAAAGGAAACGAAGGTGGGCCAGGCTCCGGCGAACCGTGTTTCGGATGGCCAGAGCGTTCTGACGGACGATTGCCGTGATTCGAATGCTGGCCCACAGGTCGAGTCATTTGACCGCTCGATTGCCCTGGGATTCCAGGTGCAGCCAGCATTCCGCTCAGCGACATCGAGGCTTGTGAACCGTTTGAGGCGAATTCGAATTCGCTGTGATCATCGTCATCATCATGGTATTCAG
>CAZFDW010000480.1:0-5513 GCA_964517865.1 uncultured Chitinophaga sp. | reverse complement strand
CTGGAGAGAAAGCCATTTTCGCCAACGGGGCGGCGAACCTGCGTAGGCAAGCCGTAGGCGACTGTTTTTCTGAATACCGACGCCTTTGGCTAGCCGTTAAACGATTAAACCAACAAGCAGCGACTCGTGCGAAGAAGGCTTTTGATCATTGCGACCCTGGGATTCCTGATCGGAATTCCAGGGCTTTTTTTTGCCCTGCGGCAAGATGAAATGCCTCCTGAAGTACTCCTGAAACAGGCACGGACGGCGCTAAACGATAAGCACTTTGCCGACGCTGAACAGCTCGTAGATTCAATCCTGCCTAAAGACCCGCTTTTTGCGGATGCGATGCTGATTGCTGGAGAGTCTGCGACAAAGCTCGGCCGCCTGGAGGACGCTGCACGGTACTACCGTTCCATCCCGGTCGATGGATCGGACAACTCGGTCCTGGCTCAATTCTCCCTGGCAAACGTGCTGATTCACACCGGCGACATTTCGTCGGCGTTTGCGGCCTTCGAGAGGGTTCTGGAATCAGAGCCAATGGATGTGGCAACTCACTCCAGAGTGGCTTTTCTCTTTGCTGCATCGGCACGCCGCTGGGAATCTCGCCCGCATCTGGAGTTGATCCTCAGGAGCGGTGGTGCCACGGTCGAGGAATTGGCACTCCTCGCAGATCTGCAACGTCCCGTCGATGAAGAAGTGTATCTTAAGAAATGCCAGCAATCATGGCCACAGGATTTCAACGTGCGACTTGGTCTGGCGTCGATCGCTGCACAAAACGGTCAACCTGTTGACGCCGTACTTGAGTTGCAGAAGATCATTCACGAACAGCCTGAACTCATGGCCGCTCAAGCTCTGCTTGGAGAACTCCTCGCGAGCGAGCGCAGCAATCGATTTGATACCTGGCATGCCGAACTGCCTTCCAATGCAGATCAGTGGCCCGACATTTGGTACGCCAGAGGCGTGCGCGCCCAGTTGCTGGGACAGCAAAAAATTGCCGCGCGATGCTTTTGGCAGGTGCTCCGGATTTCGCCGATCCATCGTCGCGCGAATTATCAATTGGGACGAATCCTTGCGGAGTTGCAGGATCCACATGCAGACGGCTTCGCGGAGCAGTCTCGGCAGCTGTTCAGTCTGACTCAGGCGCTGATGCATGCACTTCGCTCTGAAGGCCGGAACGAAGTGATCATGCAACAAATCGTGCAGACTCTGGATCGCATGGGACGTGTCTGGGAAACCTGCGCGTGGGCTCAACTGTCGCGGAAAAATTTCCCGCAGTCGGAGTGGCCGTCTGAGTTTTTACAACGGCTTGCCCCTTTGCTGAATGATGAGCTTCCGATGGTGTTGGCAGACAGGAATCTGGCGTTGAAGTGCGATCTCAATTCGTATCCTGAATACACCGAGAGTCTGTCAACCGGAATTCCGGAGCCGCGTATCACTCCCGACTCCGCAGCCGACACAACGATGCGATTTCGGGAGGAATCGGCGATCGGGATCGATTTTGCCTACCAGAATGCGGCTGATGATTCCACGCGAGGCTCGCGGATGCAGGAACAAACGGGTGGGGCCGTGACGGTCGTGGATGTTGACCAGGATGGCTGGCAGGATCTGTATTTTGTGCAGGGGGCACAATGGCCCACAGGCAGCAACACGCCGGTTTTGACCGACGGTTTGATCGATCGCATCTACCGCAACCGATTTGGGCGGACATTTCAGGATATCACGACGTTGACGGAAATCGACGAGCAGGGCTTCGGACAAAGTTGTGCAGCTGGTGACTTCAACAACGACGGTTTTGATGATCTCTACGTGGCCAACATTGGCCAGAATTCGTTACTGCTCAGCAACGGCGACGGAACATTTTCGTCGGTTCCTTTGCCTGAAGAGTCGCCGGTTCACTGGACTTCCAGTAGTGCGATCGCAGACATTAACGCAGACGGACAGCCGGATCTGATCGAAATCAACTACGTGTCCGGTCCGGATGCATTCTCGCGTATCTGCAGCGGCCGTGCATGTTCGCCGTCGGCATTCAACGGAACCCTGGATCAGGTGCATTTCAGCAATGGCGACGGCAGCTTCACCACCGTTTCGGCAGCGACTGCTGTCGCAGAATCGAAAGGACTCGGGCTGATCGTCTTTCGGAACCCTGATGCGGAATTCCCTTCGATCTTTGTCTCCAATGATCAAACGCCGAAATTTCTGTTGTCGCTGACACATGATGCTGCCGGTCAGCCAAGCCTAGTGGATTCTGCTTTTCAGACTGGTCTCGGTTACAGCGGCGACGGACTGTTGACAGCGGCCATGGGAATTGCGGCGGACGATGTCGACAACAACGGGCTGATTGACTTCTTCGTGACGAACTTCAAGGACGAATCGAATACGCTGTACCTGCAGGTCTCTGACGCTTTGTTTCAGGACATGTCTCGGACGGCCGGGCTGGATGCTGCGGGCATTCCCTTTGTGGGCTGGGGAACTCAGTTCCTTGACGGTGATCTCGACGCCGATCTGGATCTCGTCGTTGCAAATGGCCATGTTGAAGACTACCGCGATGAGGACGGCGAGTATCACATGCGGCCCCAGTTGTTCCGCAACACGGGGGACACGCAGTTTCAGGAAGTCGATGCCGAACAGGCGGGTGACTATTTCGCAGAAAAATTTCTCGGACGTGGCCTTGCAACGCTGGACTGGAATCAGGACGGACTCACCGATTTCGCCGTGTCGAACATCGGAAGTCCTGCTTCACTGGTGACGAACATCACCACGCAAGCTGGTCATTTCATCAACGTCAGGTTGCACGCGACGACGACTTCCCGTGATGCATTTTACTCGCGAGTCGAGGTCCGTACCGACGAGTCTCTGTGGGTTCGCCAGCTTACGGCAGGGAGCGGATATCACGCTTCCAATGAACGGCTGCTGCAGTTTGGACTTGGAAGCATCGTTGATGTAAAATCTGTTCGCGTGATTTGGCCATCAGGTGCGGAGACGATTATCGAAAACCCAGACGTCGATTGCACTTTTGAACTGGTCGAAGGTCGAACGCAGGGAGTTCAATGGAAGGACCAGGATGCCTTCGCGTTGACTGTCACTAAGGCGAGCGGCAGTAAAGAATTTACCAACCCGAAGCGCCAGCGAGGCTGCCTCGCTGGCGCTTCGGGTTAGTGTGGGTATGTTCTTTACCGCCGCTCGCCTAAGGAACCTTCGATAAATTAATGCCGCATGAGCCGCCACGCGCTAGCGGTCTGTTGATTTAGTGATGCAAGTAGGGTTTGCGCAGCGCTAGCGAAAAACACCAGTTCCTCACGCTTTCTCCAAATGGTGCGTTTCGCTAGCGCTGCACGCACCCTACGATTAAATCAACAGCTCGCCAGCGGGGTGTTGATTTAATACCAACCCGCAGCGCCAGCGAGGCGAAAAAGGCCGAAATCCTCGCTGGCGCTTCGGGTTAGTATGAGTTTCGGTTCGAAAACAAGACTAAATCAACAGACCGCTAGCGCACTGCGGCTGATTGCTGAATCCGACACGTATTTCTTGAACGGTTCGAGGACCATTCCTGCGGCTGGACAGTAGACGTTAAGTCAATCGATGTGTTCGAGTACGGACAGTTTCAGTATGGCAACAACGAAAACACGATTCACCTCGCGAAGATCGACGCTTGTTCGGTGGATGCTCGTCGCTGTTATGATTTCAATCGCTGTTTTTTTTGCAGTTAGGCAGTCATCTGAATCGACAGACAAGTTGCTGCAAAACGCCAACAAGGCCTTCCGCAGAAATGAATTCGAAGAAGCCCTGAAACTCACACGCAAAATTCTGAAGCGTGAGCTCGACAATTCAGATGCCCGGTGGATCGCAGGTCGCAGCTCTATGCGTCTGAAACAATATTCCGAAGCTGTACATGACTTGAATCTGATCAATCTCGATCGTCAGCACGGTGTCGAGGCCCGGCTTCTTGCTGCGGAGATTCTGCAGCATCACCTGTCTCTGCTTGACGAAGCCGAACAGGCGTATCGAACTGTGCTGGAGCGGGACGAAATGAATCCGACAGCTAATGACGGACTGGCTCGACTTCTGGCCGTTTGCGGTCGCCGCAGTGAAGCGCTGCCGATGATTCTGCTGCTGGTGAAGCAACAACAGGCCTCGGATCTGTTGATGGTGCTGGCCAGAGAATCCGGCTCGATCAATGATGAAGAACTGCTGGAACGAGCCCATCTGGCTGCCCCGGACTCGGCTGGTCCCCTGCTCGGACTGGCACGGCTGGCAGATCTGAGACAACAGACCAGCGAAGCGGCAGAACTTTGTCGACAGGCGGTTCAGAAGTCCCCGGACCTTGTCGCAGCACACGTTGAACTTGGCAGATATCTGTTGCAGTTGAGTCAGTATGAGGAACTGAACGCCTGGCGTCGGAACCTGCCGCAGGATTCAGCATTGTCTGCGGAAATTCAAAAGCTGATCGGGTTTATTGAACTTCACCAGGGGCATCGCAGCGCGGCCCTGAACGCATTTCTGACAGCGGCTCAGTCAGCACCGGACTCAAGAGACCTGTGCTACCAGATCTCCCGACTGCTGCTGGCTGCCGGAGATTCGGCAGCTTCCCGGTTGTATGTCGAGCAGCTGGAAAACATTCGCCGACTGCATGACGCGCAGGATCGAGTTCTGTTTCTCGCAGCACAGCCGGACGCAATTTCCCTGATCGAAATGATTGCAGCTTACGAACGCTGTGGACGTCTGCTGGAGGCCTATGGCTGGACTCAAATGGCCTGCGATCGGTTTCCTCAAAATGCGGTTCTGCAGCAAGTGAAACTGCGACTGGCAACGGAGACGGAAATGCTGAATTCGGAGCTGGTGCCGCAGACTTCGAATCCGGCATTTGAGATCGCACGCAACCACTATGACTTCCCGAAAACCGTTGTCGCGGGGACTGACGAGTCTGCGACGACGGAAATCGTCGAAAATCCGCTGACAGAGATTTCGTTCTCGGAAGACTCGACAGAGTTGGGCCTGCGCTTTCGCTATGAAAACGGCGGAACACTCCGGAGACGCATGTTTGAATTCAATGGGGGAGGAGTGGGTGCTGAGGATCTGGATCGAGACGGATACCCCGACATCGTTTTCTCTCAGGGTGGCGACTGGGAGCTGCGTGGCACTTCTGGAAATGCGAGAGATGTCGTCTTTCGAAACGTACGCGGCAGCAGGTTCGAAGATGTTTCGAGGGTCTCGTCATTCGGTGGCACAGATTATGGACAGGGAGTGGCCATTGGCGATATCGATCAGGATGGTTTCCCTGATATCCTGGTGGCGGGCATCGGATGTGCAAGACTTTGGAAGAATCTTGGTGATGGAACTTTCCGGGATCAGGGACCATGTCCAATTTCCCGTACGTCTGCCGAGCCCTGGCTCACAAGTTGTGCCATTGCGGATTTGAATCAGGATTCACTGCCGGACATTTATCTGGCGGGCTACCTGTCGGGTCCGGATGTGTTCGACCGCGTCTGTCGCGACAGCGAGGGAGCGCCCGAAGCCTGCCTGCCTACGGTCTT
>CAZFDW010000479.1:0-5522 GCA_964517865.1 uncultured Chitinophaga sp. | reverse complement strand
GGGGCGGCACGTATACTCCACGCGGCCAAAAATGAGTCCGGCGAGCGGAGCGGCGGCAGCCCTCCGGTACCTCGTTTTTGTACCGCCAAGCTGACGCATGCCGCTCACCAATTCCCTCACTCATGACCGCGTAATGTATAACTGGTCCAGTCACGCACCACATTCATGTTCTCTTCGTAGGCCGACCTGGCTCAGGTCGGGGCCGACACGTGATCAATTCAGTGACCCACAGCAATAGCCCAAATCGGCAAAAATCCTTCGCGCAGGCGAGCGTCATTTCCCGCAAAGGAAACGCCATTTACCCATCGTCCGATGACTTTAGACGAATTTGAGCAGAATGTGCCGAAACGGTAAACTTGAATCTGTGGCGGAGCACGCAGATCCGGACTACTCGTCGGACGCCCCGAATCGGCGAATGCTGCGTTTTGGGCGTTCGCGGGTCCGAAACGCTTCGAAATCATCGACTTTGTATTCCGGCAGAACCGTGTTGATTCGTTTTTCGATATTGGTCAGCTCACCGCCCTGTTGCAGGGTCACAAACGTGATCGCGCGACCATTCTGGTCTGAAGACAGACGTCCGGTTCGACCAACACGATGCACATAGTCATCGCAATATTCCGGGATGTCATAATTGATGATGTGCGAGATGCCGCTGATATCGATGCCGCGACCGACCACGTCCGTGGCAATCAGCAGACGCAGCTCACCGGCCCGCAACGATTTGATCACCGAATCTCGTTTGCGTTGTGGCAGGTCGCCGTGAATTGCGGCGATGCGATTCGATTTCAGGCGTTTTGAAAACTCCGCGAACAATGCATCCGCTCCGCGCTTGGTGCGCGTGAACACGATCGCCTGTTGTGGCTTTTCTTTTGCAAGCACACGCAGCAGCAACGGCCTTTTGCGATCTTCATCCACTGTGATGTAAAACTGCTCAATCGTATCAACAACGACGCGGTCTTCGGAAAGATCGACCATTTCCGGTTCGATCATAAATCGCTGTGCCAGCTTCTCAACGGGAGGTGGCAAAGTCGCGGACAGCAGCATAGTCTGACGTTCCGTCGGACAGGATCGCAGAATGCGTTCGATGTCGGGACGAAATCCGATATCCAGCATGCGATCCGCTTCGTCCAGTACAACAACTTTCAGATCATTCAGCTTGAGATGCTGCCGACGCAGCAGGTCGATGACACGGCCTGGCGTGCCGATGACAACATGGGCGCCGTTTTCAAGATCAGCAATCTGTCTTCCGATAGGACGACCACCGACAGCCAGTGCAAATTTCAGTTTGGATGTGCCGCTGAGCTTAATTGATTCGCCATGAACCTGTTCGCCCAGTTCCCTGGTCGGCGTCATCACAAGCACCTGAACTCGGCCTTTGGTAACATCAAGGCGTTCCATCGCAGGCAGCATGAACGCCGCAGTTTTCCCCGTGCCTGTGCGAGCCTGACCGATGCAGTCGCGTCCGGAAAGTGCGATGGGAATGAACGCCACTTGAATGGGGCTGGGCGTGTCGTAGCCGATTTTTGTGATCGTTCGTAGGGTTGCGGGCGCGAGGCCCAGCTGGGCAAAAGTTGAAATTGTTTCCGTCGAAACGTCCAATGCAGATTCCAGGATCTTACGCCAACCAGAAAGTTATTTGAGCGTCCGTGCAGGCAAGCCAACCAACGGAAACTCCCACAGAGCCTCAGGCAACGATTGGCGAAAACGAGGTTGCGAGGCCGAAAATCCGTAGAATTGTCACTTTACGCCATCCTGCGAGACCCGTCAACACTTCAGTTCATGTCCTTCCCAGGACGGACGAATTCTGTCGTCTGCATGACGTTGCAGTCGCCGAAATCAGGATTCCCGCGTTCCGGAGTAAGTCTCCTGAAGTGATTCCCTGCCATTCTCCTCGAAAATCAAAGCCCTGCTTACTGGAAGACTCAGGGGCGAAATGGCTAGACTCCGAAAATCAATTCCCAATCACTTTCCCTGGTGACAATTCATGGATGCTCTGTTCGAACTTTTCAGCAGTCTGGTCAACCTACTCTGGTCGGTGCAGGATGTTGTGGTGAATCTTGTCCGCGTCACCCTGCCGTGGCTGCCACTGCTGGGATGGTTAGGGTTCTGGACCTTCGCCGTCAATTGGGCGAAGGCGTTTCCCATCCTGCGACGTGGTGGCTTTATCGGAATTCTGCTGCTGATGTTTGTGGCTGTGTTGGTGTGGGCCGCTGTCGCGCCACCGGAAAATGGCAGGCATCTGATGCTTGGACTCTCTGTAAGCAATCACACCGGCAAGTTGATTTACGTTACGATGCTGACCTGCATCGCGTTGCTTTGCGGATCGGCTCAACTTTCAGGAACCTTTGGACGACTCGGTGAGTTTCCTGAAGAATCTGTCGAAGACGGTCACGGCCACGCGCACAACGATCATGGTCACGGCCACAATGATGCGCATGCAGGCCACGATCACGGCCATGATGCTGCACATGCTCATTAGTTTTCGATTTCACCTCATAATAGTTGCCCGTCACTATAGTTGCCCGTCACTCCGTGGCGGGAAGACTCGCGTCGGAGACACGAGCAACAATGACTCCCGCACGATGCGCCCATAATTCTGAATAAGACTCTGACGTGCAAGAGCGTCCACGTTGACTGCACGCCGGATTCACAAACCTTCCCTCCCGCCGCTCTCACATCCGCCTGCCAGGAACCTCCCGATGAAACCACTCTTTCTGCTTGCTCTGCTGTGTGCTTCTTCCAGGTCGATGGCAGGCGACTGGCCCAACTGGCGTGGACCGCACGGCAACGGATTGGCAGATGGTGCGGGCTATCCGACAGAATGGTCGGCGGACAAAAATGTTGTCTGGAAGTACGAATTGCGAGGTCGCGGTGCTTCGACCCCGACCGTTGTCGGTGATGCCATTTTTGTGACGACGACAACCGATGGTCAGAACTCGATCATTGCTCTGGGAATGGATGGCAAGGAACGCTGGTCGAAAAATCTTGGAGCTGCGGTGGACGGGAAACCTGGAGGTGGCACCGGAGCCAATCCATCAACGGTGACGGATGGAACTTACGTTTTCGCATATTTCAAAAGCGGAGATCTGGGGTGTTTTTCTGTTACTGGCGAATTGAAGTGGCAGAAGAATCTGCAGGCAGAATACGGTGAAGACACGTTATGGTGGGATTTGGGAACATCCCCGGTCCTTACAAAAGACGCAGTCGTGATTGCCTGTATGCAAACCGGACCATCGTACGTTGCGGCGTTTTCCAAAACCGATGGTGCAGTGCTCTGGAAACACGATCGGGACCTTGGCGCACCAGAAGAATCAGCTCAGAGTTACGCGACGCCAGTCGTTGTGGATGAAGCAAGTGGCCAGGTGATCGTTGTCCTCGGGGCGGACCATGTGACCGCTCACGACGCTGCCAGTGGCAAAGAAATCTGGCGTGTCGGTGGTCTGAATCCGACGAATCATAAATATTTTCGCTCAATCGCCTCAGCCGCCGTATCAGACGGAATTGTCATCGCTCCGTACGCTCGCGGGGAATCCCTGACTGCGATTCGGATGGGTGGCCAGGGCGATGTGACATCCAGCCATATTTCGTGGTTCAATCAGGCCACGTCGGCGGACGTGCCGACACCAGCCATCGCCAACGGTCGCGTGTTCAACTGTCGTGACGGCGGTGATTCCCGTGGAATGATCGACTGCCTCGACCTATTGACCGGTAAAACAATCTGGTCCGGTCAGTTGCCAAAGAATCGCAACACGTACCGTTCATCACCGACCGTAGCGGATGGAAAGTTGTATGTGGCTCGCCAGGACGGCACGGTCTTTGTACTGGACGCAATGGGCAGCGAATTCAAAGTATTAGCACAGAACACCATCGCTGAAGAACACACGGTTGCCACGCCGGTCGGTGTCGATGGGAAGATCATTCTGCGCACGGAGGGACATGTGTATCTGATCGGGAACTAGGAGTCTGTCCCGATAATCCAGAACTATGAGCCGCAAGGCGCTCAGAAAAACAGCGGTATTCTGTGCCGGAAATCTGCGGTATTTTCGAATCGTTTCGAGAAATCGCAACAACGATTTTCAGAGTGAATTGAACGTCTGCTTCGGTCGGGGTAAATTCGCTGTCGAATTGTGCAACACCGTCGATGGGTTTCCCTGAGAGGACTCCGGGACTGATGCTACTGTCCGAAATTCCTGTGAACGGCGCGTGGGGCGAACGGCATTTGCTGGGGCTGGAACAACTTTCCGCCGATCAGCTGAACACGGTACTTGACCTCGCCAGACATTACGACACGATCACCAAGGGCGGCTCTCAACGACTGGACGTACTCAAAGGTCTTGTCGTCGCCAATCTGTTCTTCGAGAATTCGACGCGAACCCGGACAAGTTTCAGCCTCGCAGCTCGCCGCCTTGGTGCGGACACGGTCGATTTTACTGCCAGCTCCAGCAGCCTGTCGAAAGGCGAAACATTTATCGACACGGCTCAGACCATCGAAGCCATGGGTATCGATCTGGTGGTGTGTCGTCACCGAACTCCAGGCGCTCCGCATTTGTTAGCGCGGAATCTGAAAGCCGGAGTGCTCAATGCCGGCGACGGAACGCACGAACATCCGACCCAGGGGCTTCTGGATATCTATACAATCCTGAAACAACGCGGTCGGATCGCGGGTCTGACAGTGGCGCTCGTGGGCGATATTCGCCACAGTCGTGTGGCCCGTTCAAATATTCATGGACTCATCGCACTGGGTGCCCGTGTCATCGTCTGCGGTCCGGCAACATTGATCCCCAGTGACATTACTCGATTGGGTGTCGAAGTTGCTTACAATCTGGATGAAATACTTCCGGAAGTCGATTGCGTCAATCTGCTGCGCGTGCAGTTTGAACGTCAACGCGGCGCGTTTTTTCCGTCGATCGCGGAGTATGCTCATTTGTTCGGAATGAACGGTGACCGCATTCGTCGGGCACGCGCAAACCTGTTGGTGCTCGCCCCGGGGCCGATCAATCGCGGTGTCGAATTGACGCCCGAAGTTGCCGACGGTCCGAATTCACTGATCCTGAATCAGGTCACGAACGGCTTGCTGATTCGCATGGCATGCCTGACTCTGCTGGCTCAGGAACGCCGAAAAGATCAGGAGACGCACTGATGAGTTCTCTGCTGAGTTCTCTGCTGATTTCCGGCGGACGTGTGATCGATCCGGCGCATCATCTGGATGCCGTAGCGGATGTGCTGATTCTGGACGGAAAAATTGCAGCCGTCACGCGGCGGGACACCCGCGATGCCACGAAGGATGTGCCACCTGGAACGCATGTGATTGATGCGACGGGACTCATTGTCTGTCCCGGATTCATCGATACCCATGTCTCGCTCCGGGAACCAGGATTCGAAGAAGACGAATGCACGGCGACCGGAACGGCGGCTGCGCTGGCCGGCGGATTCACCACCATCGCAGCGCAATCCGACACGCATCCGGTTGTGGATGATCGAGCTGCCGCAGAGTTCATCCGGCTGCAGGCCGATCGTGCTCG
>CAZFDW010000478.1:0-5528 GCA_964517865.1 uncultured Chitinophaga sp. | reverse complement strand
AGGTCCTGATGCGTCAGGTCTTTTTCAACGCCATCCGGCATCAGGGATTTGCCGGTGCTGCGGAGTTCCTCAATATCGGTGCGGAGCACGGATTCGGATTTGCCTTCCGCTGCCAATAGCGTGATGCTGCTGCCGGTTTCAGTCGAGAGCATGCCGATGACGCTGCGGCCTGATGTGGTCGCGACGACAAAGTTGAGGTACTTAGCTTCGACAGCGGCGCTGGGGTCAAGAATGTTGGTAAAGAGCGATTCCGGTGTCCGCGTGGTGAGTGAAGCCAGGTTCGGGCCGACTTCGTGGCCGACTCCGCCCTGCTTGTGACAGGTCGCACATTTCTTGCCGAAGATCATTGCGCCGCGAACTGAGTCACCTGCGAGTTTCAACGTCGGCTGAAAGGCTTCCATCACGGCTTTGCGATCGGCCGATGTGCCGGACGCGAAGACTTTTTCCAGTCGCCCACGGATGGCGGCATCGCGAGTCGTCAACAGTCGCTGACGCATAGCGGCATCGATTTCACCAGCGGCGACGCTGCCGGATTCCAGCTGCATCAGAAGTCGCACGATCCAATCTGGACGGCTGGAGAGTTCCGTCAGAATCCTGGAGCGAATCAGTGGCGAATGCGATGACCAACCTGCCAGCAGGGCGTCAGCCGAAGACTCAGTCGATTGCTGACCGAGATGCCGAATGGCGGCTTCCTGAACACTGACAGGCGTTTGCGGCGTGAGCATTTCCTGCAACGTGGCTGCATCGTGCGGCTGATCGACATTTCGCAGCAACAGTGGAATCGCGGCGATACGCAGGATCTCGTGTTGCGCAGGATCCGCGGCGATCCTTCGAGCAATCTGAAAAGCATTCGCGATCGATGCCTGATGATCTTTACTGATGAAGTGATCTGAAATCGACCAGCCTCGTGCGTTCAGGCGGTCCAGCATTCTGGCGAAACTCTTCATCTGCCATGCCTGCAGACGGTCGTCTGAATCGTAAACCGTGAGCAACAGAAGTCGCTCAAGGTCATCATCGCTGGCGATCGAGGCGGCTTGTTCGTAGAGAATGCTGGTGAGTTCATCGCGATCTGCCGCTGTAAAGCCCGGCATTTTTGTATCGCCGAAATGGTTTGCCGCCGTATCGACCTGAACGACAGCTCCGAAGCGATCGATCGTGTTGTTGATATTTCCCGAGTTCAGGGAACTGATCACGGCGGCCCGGAGATACGAATTTGTATCGCGGAGCAGCAGGTCGCCGAGAATATTCGCGGACGCAGAATCTTGAACCTGTCCAGCCACGCAGGCCAGTTCAAGTCGCACTTTGGCGTCGGGATCTGTGGTCAGCGAAAGCAGCGAAGTGAGAGGCACTTTCGCAGTAGGGGACAAGCGAACGGCGTGCCGACGGACTCCGGGGTGCGGGTCCTTGAGAGCCGATTCAACAATCCCTGGTGTCAGTGCATTCAAACCGTCCAGCGTGCAGAGTGCGTGCAGCCGGGCTGTCGGTCTCTGCCCGGTGCTTGCCATCTTCTTGAGAAGTTCTGCTGCAGATTCGTCTCGCGAAGTGACCAGGCATCTCTGAGCAGTATCTCGTCGCCAGCCGTTGGGACTTTCGAGTGTTGCGACGAGTTCCGCAGTGGAGCAGTGGTCCATTCGATGTTCCGTGAGCGACAAGGCGCTAGCCGTCGGTGTCCTGGACAGATGCGTGTCAACACCGGCGGCTAGCGCCGTGCCGCTCACAGGCACAATGCGATAAATGCGGCCTCGGTCGTCGCCTGATCGGAAGAACGGTCGCAGTTCATCCTGGCCTTCCTTCGGCAGCCAGTGAGGATGCTCAATCATGTATCGATACATGTCCACAATCCACAGGGCTCCATCGGGCCCCGTCCGCACCATCACCGGTCGGCACCAGCGATCTTCGGACGCGAAGAAGTCAGTTTTCGCACCGGCCTCTGCAGGATCGCGTTCGAGCCGAAAACTTACGCCGTCGTCGAAGAGCAAATTATGCTGCACGAGATTGCTGAAGGGCTCGCAGGTAAAAGCGTGCTGAGTGCCGAGGCCGCTGAGGTAGGTCCTTTCTGCCGGAAAGGACTTCGCGACTTCGTCGCGACCTTGGCAGGCATGTGACTCATCGGCCCCTTGTTCGTTTGCTTTCTCCGGCAGCGGTCCGCCTTCGGCGGAAGTCCTGCCCGGCAGGCAGGACCTACTTTCTGCCCCAAACAACAACTCATCCAGATAAACCATCCCCGAACACGCGGACGTGTAACGCCCCGACTGCTCAAAGCTGTGAAACCGTTTTTCCGGAGCCGCAGCCGCATAGACCGACGGATTCGACGGCGTCATCAGATTTCGTGGATCGGGCGGAGCAAAGTGCGGATTTCTGCGGATGTATGGATCCTCCAGAACGTAGTGCCACAGAGGATAACTGTTCTGTTCGCCGAACCAGTTGCCCCAGGCATCTCGATTACGACCAAATTGCGATGGGCCGCTTTGCGGATCAATCAGGCCTTCATCCGGGCGAATGCGAAAATCGCGGCTTCCAACCGCAAACTTTTGGTTTAACACGTGCGACAGAATCTGGCTGTCGGCTCCGTAACCAGCATGATGACTGCCACTTGCACAATAGATCCAGTTGTCCAGTCCCCAGCGCAGGCCGTTGACTCGCAACTGCTGATTGCCTTCAAGAAACCCGGAGAACAGCGTCTTGCGAATATCTGCTTTGCCATCGCCGTCGGAATCTTCTGCGTAGAAAATCTCTGGAGCCGCCGTCACAATGACTCCTTTACCCCACGCCATCACGCCGGTGGGAAACGGCACGTCGCTGAGCAGCACGGTCGATGTTTCATATTTCCCGTCGTTGTCTTTGTCTTCGAGAAATCGAATGCGCCCACCAGGCTTACCGTTGTTGTCCATCCCGGATGGATAATCGGCCATTTCGGCGACCCATAGTTTGCCATCCGGTCCCCAGTCAATGGCTACAGGGTCAATCACGAGCGGCTCGGCCGCAACCAACTGCAACTCATAGCCCTCACGCACATGAGCGACCTTCATGGATTCTTCGGGGGACATGGGCGGAGTATCAGGTTTCGGCACGACCTCTGAAACCTGCGGGACGGTCATTGCATCTGCAACAGCAAAGTGAGCGGAAACTTCTGCTGCCGTCAACGCGCGATCATACAGCGCGACTTCATCCAGTCGTCCTTCCAGCCCGAACATACGATCGCTGCGACCGCCGAGGAAGATCTCGTCGCCGGATTCCTCAAACGTCGGTTGAAGTTCACCATCGATTTCCGGCTGAAGATTACCGTTAAGATACACGGTGACATAATTCCCATTTCGAACCAGCGTCACATGCTGCCACGTGCGGGATTCCAGCACCGTGCGGCCTGTGAGTGCTTCGTCTCGCTCGTTCCCGTTGAACAGCAGCAGCCTGCCGTCCCAACCCTGATTCATGTAGTTCCCGCCGATGCCAAGATGATCGCCCGCGACCTTTGCATCACCATCGGGGCCGCGGGAAAAGAAGTAGCCCGTGACGGCTCGCTCGTTGTTCGGGAACCCATTCCAGACCCAGCACTCGACGCTGTAGACATTCCCCAGCCTGGGAACGATTGCAGCAACTCGCCCACCCGCAAAATGCGCCGACCGATTGCCTCGCGGCTGCTGATTCAGCCCATCGCCCCTTGGTCCTGGCAGATAAAACGCAATCCCGTCTTCGTAGTGGGCGTGATGATTTCCGACTGCGTCAGCGGCGAAGTACTGTACACCCGCCGCTCCGTTGGCGGGATCTTGCCCTGCAGCTGCTTCCCGTCGGCGGAGCGACGGGTCTACGGTACCTGCAATCTCGCCCAATCGCCAAAACGCCTTTGGCTTCGATTCCATCACCGCCTTGGCGTAGGCGTGCAGTTCATCAATGGTTTCTCGTCGCGGCTTTCCAGCGACCTGTTCCAGCAGACGCGTCAGCGTTTCCACGATCTGCGGTTCCGCCTGCACTTCCAGGCCCGCGGTACGTGCTGGCCATGTGGTATATCCGCCGAGCTTATGCTGCTCCGGTGGCGGAATATAGCCCTCCGCGCCGTTGGCGAGTTCGATATTCATCGTGACGGCAAGGGGACTGGCGTTCTTCAGCTTGATGCCCGTGATGCCGAAGACTTCATCGGGAATCGACGTGATGCCAAAATCCCCAATGCGAATCGCCTGCAGCTTGAGTTCCGCAGTGGGATCTTCATGCAACCGCAATTGTTCGAAGGCATACACTTCCGACCAGCCGCGAGGCAGCCGATCGCCGACCTGCGTGACCAACTCTTGCGCCCATTTGAGACGAGCTTCATCAGGAGTCCGCCGATTCAGTTTCAGCGTTTCTTCGGCCATCGCCAGCGTGATGTCTGACCGATATTGAATCGATTCACAGGCTTGCGCCGCACGTTCCGCCAAAGCCTTGACGTAGGCGTCGAGATCAGTCGGCTGCGCTGGCTGGCTGTAATCCATCCACATGCTGTCACCACTGGTGCCCTGCGACAGAATTCCGACAAACCCGGGCTGCTGATTCGACACACCAATCAGTTCCGCAAACTTCAATCCAAAACGGCCGCAGACGTCTCCGGAGACCAGTGGCGAACCGTGGTAGTGCATCGCATAGTTTGCCAGCACAGCCAGCGGTTTGTCATCAGTCGTTTGCACAGACAGCACCGTCAGATCGGTGTCCGCAGGTCCCGAGGGGCCGATGTGATTGGGACTCTGGTAGCCGGGATGCATGTGAGCCCGCACGTTGAACTGTCCGAACGGATCTGCCATCGTCATGCGATCGGATCGAAAGATCCAACGCCGACAATTGTTGTGCAAATCGTCGGTCACCACGGCCCAGCCCACTTTCGCCGGAGTCAGTTTTTCGTTCGCCTGGACGATGCTGCGAACAATCTGCCCCGGCAGGAACTGAGCGTATTCAGGGTCCACGCGACTTCCCAGACACGGCATGGCAGACGGAGCCGAATGCGTATGTGTCGCTGAGATCAGCATGCGATTCGTCGGAATCCCCGTGAGTTGGCTCGCCTGTTCCTTTACATCATCCAGCATCGCTCGCGTCAGCATCAGGCTGTCGACCACGACCATCGCGATGCGTTCATTTCCATCATCCAGGACCAAAGCTCGGGCCATCAGCACATCGTGGGCCATCGTCGCCGTGCGTTCTTCGACCATGCCATTCACGATCACCGGAAACACCGTCGGCGTGATATCGACCATCGCCGCCCCGGCGCGAAAGCCCATTGGCGCTGCGTTCTCAGCGGATAACGCTGGCCGTGCCGATTCCAGCAAAAGAAGTGTGCAGACAAGTGTCATCCAGCGGTGCATGGCGGGTGTCCTCAATGGGAGATTTCGGGGCGTGGTCAGCCATAATAGCCACGAGCCAGTCGTGCGACAAACTGGAACGCTCTCCGCATGGTGATGCGAGCCGCATTTTGACACCATCGGCCGCCGATTTGAGAATGTGTAGGGTGGGACTGGGCTGCGCAAAAGTCGGGTTCGTGAGGGCTTCTGAGTTATCCCGGTTTTGTT
>CAZFDW010000477.1:0-5540 GCA_964517865.1 uncultured Chitinophaga sp. | reverse complement strand
CGCTGAAAATGCATCGTCTTCGTGATTGCCGCAGTGGGGTGAAGTTGACGCCGTGAGATGGAAAGTCTCAATTTTCCGATCCTCGATCCGGCGAATACCGGTTCACTTGAAACAAACCCCCGAACCGTCAATACTCCGCCTTGTCCAAACCTCAATTGCGGGCGCTTAGCTCAGTTGGTTAGAGCACCTCGTTTACACCGAGGGGGTCGGGGGTTCAAGTCCCTCAGCGCCCATCAGTTGTTCCCGTAGGGAACCGAAAAACCCAGCAGAACCCCGAAGAACCTTGAGTTTTTCGGGGTTCTTTGCTTTCACAGGGTCGGGAGGTTTCGTGGTTTCGCATGAAGGGAGCCCCACTATTTGCCCCACCGAATCAGTTTTTGTACCAACGTGGTCTGAGTGATCACCCTGGGAACTGGCGACAATCTCGGACGATGCCCGGTCGAAATGTTCGTCCCGCAGTTGCAGGTAATGCCGTGAGGCGACAATCTGACTGTTACCCATCCAGGCCGTGACAGCGTGCAACGGAAACTGGTCAGCCAGTTCCGTTTCCCGCGTCGATCGGACATTCTGAAACAACTTTGGCCAGGCCTTGAGCCCGGCCCGCTTCACGATCTTCAGGAACGTGGTCCGCAGGTTCTGCGTTGAATCGCGGTATCGGGTGATCACCGGCCCGCTGACAACTCCCTCGGATTCGGCGGATTCTTCATTCAACCGCTGGAACTCGAGTTCGTAGCCTTCGTTCAGGATCGCAGCCAGCTCCGGGAACAATGGAGCAACGCGACTTTCGCCGCCCACATGGTGTTCTGTCTTCGGACTGGTGACCGTGAACCGCTTTTCCTGCCAGTTGATGTCCTCCCAATTCAACGCCAAAACTTCAGACGGACAGCGTAACCCGCCGAACCGGGTCAGGGCGACAATCAGCCGCCATTGTGAGTCAGGGCAGGCTTTCAACAGTTTCGCAGTATCCTCCCGTGTGACGAAATGGAACTTTGAGGCGTTGCCGGTAACCGTTGCAACCTGATCAGCGAACGGGTTCTCGTCGATCAGCTTCCGACGCATCGCCGCGCGGAAAAACTGCTTTGCCAGTCCGCAGTATCGCCGGACCGTGTTTTCCGCCTGAGACTGCCTGTACAGGAACGAACGGAACTCATCGGCATGGCCCGCGTTGATGCTTCTCAGGTCCCGATTTTCCCCAAGGTGTTCAATCAGGTGATTGACTGCCGATTGCCATTTCAGCATTGTCGAGGGCTTCACGTTTGCCCGCCGCAGAAGATACCCTTTCAGGTACATGCCCAGCGTACTGGACTCCCTCGCTTCAATCAGTCCGGCCTTCGTCAGCTTTTCATGCAGTCCACTACCCGCGGTGCGCAGCCAAGAGGCGGTTTGGGGATCCATCGGCAATCCAGAACGTTGTGACGCGATGAGGCTTTCAACGTACCGTGCTATCTTCTCGGCACCTGCTTTGTTCAACCCGGAAAGGCGAATGGTTTTACGGTTTCCGTCCTCGTCGCTGAATCGAACGCGATAGCCTTTGGAATCTTTCTCAACGCTTGCCATTTGTCTCACCGGTCTTTCTGGTGATGTCTTGAGAAAAGATCGCGGGAAACTGGTAAGACTTGCCAGCTTGTCAGGGATCAGCCTATCCCGCGTTTGAACAGTTTTGACGGAACCAACCATTGGTGTCCAGTCATCGATCAATTGTCACAAATACCGTCAGTCCGGCCGCCGTCGCCGTTTTTGGAGTCACGGTACCGCGTCGCCGGATCCGGCGTCCCTGCAGCGGCTCGCATTCCGTCGCCGGCAGCGCCTCCGATTTCAGCGACGCTCGAGGCGCTCGCCATCCGGAATTGTTGTTGTTCGTAACTGTCATCGATGGGTCACACATCTGAGATTCTTTCACGCCGGCTGTTTCACGCGGGCCCGACACAGATACTGCCGCAGCTGGTTCACGTCCCACGATCCGGACGTGCACGGCGTTGGCAATGGTTCTTAGTGCTTTTGCCTGTCTGCTTTTTCCCGATTCCGCGTGCAGTCGTTCACGGGAACCTGTTTGGTGATATCGCCATTCGGCGTGAAAGATTGAACGCTCCGCGATCGCGGTTCCACGCTGCTGCATTTGCCGGCGTTACACCCATGTGCGTTTGGAGTCAGATTCGATCGGAATGAATCCAAGCGAATCAGCAGCGACGCGGTTGTTGAGCTGTCCGAACTGCGAACGGCCGTTTCGAGTTCTTCCAGGATCAGAAGCGCTCGGCACACCTCCCGCAACTGATCGAGTGGATCCTGAATCTGCAGGATTTCGTCAAGTACTGGATGAGAAACGCTCCGGAGGTACACATATCGTTTCGGCGTTTCGAGCAAAGCTGCTGATTGATCTTTCATGGCTACAAATCCAACACGGGGAAACGGATTGAAAAAACGCCGATGGAACCGGGCTCCAGTTCCATCGGCATCCGGCAAACAGGCCACCTTGGTTGGCCATCGTTACACAGTCGCGAGTTCTCTTCGGCCGCATTGGTTTCCGGGGAATGCCACTGTTTCCGATTCTGTTACTTCGTCAGATGTCTCCACATCCGCTTCGATGATCGGTTCGTGAATCAGTTGATTCGCAAGTTCAATCAGGTCATCCGAAAGGGATTTGCGATCCGGTTCAGACATGACTTCGTAAACTTGCTGGATATTGTTCCGCATCGTCTGAACAGAACCGATCAGAGTCCGAATCGTCTTGGTTGGCCGCCCACGTCGTTCAACTCTCCCTGCTGCAAGTGCAGCCGTCATTAGTCTAATCTCCGGCCCCTGCACTGTTGCAGGTCCCGGATTGGACGACGCCTGTTGAGTCGCTGAAAACTGTGCGAGCACGGTTCGATCGACGAGTGAGGCAGCCGACGATTTTGTAATCAGTTGGCCGCTGCGAGCGCACGCAATTGCTTCGTCAATTGCAGCCTGTGGAACATGCTTCGGGGACAATAGGATCAGCGCCGACGGCTGGAAGTTGTCCAGGCAATCGAGGTTTCCAAATCGCTGTGCCAATATCATGTAGTGTCGGGCAGTTCCTAAACACCATTGAAATTCGGCATCGATCCACACGCGGAATGCGGAACCGAGCAACTGCCGAATTTGAATCAGTCGGCGTCCGATATCCACCATCGAAGCGGTGGTGTGTCGTAAGTGTTCAGTGATCGCTTTGGCGTGGTCTGTGATCAACTGCTTATGTTTTTGGGAAATGCCTGTGTAGTCGAAACCAATGGCTTGTTTGGACATGTGAAGTACCTTTCAGAGAAACGAATCAGGGAAACGAATTGAGATTCGAAGCGGAAACGAAGTTGTTGCGTTGGATGGTTTACCCCCTTTCAGAGCTTCCAACGCCAGGGCGGGCAATGATGTCGGCAGCAGCCACTGGCTGAATCTGTCGATGGTCAAGGTAGCGGCGCGTGACAGAGACGGACGAATGCCCCAGGTGATCACGTGCTGTGTTTTCGTCCGACGCGACGGCAACGGCGGTTGCAGATGTGCGGCGTAGCTTGTGGAAAAGAGAACGCTTCGTAGTCGGCAGTCCCGCGGCTGCCAGAATTGCCCGGTACCGGTCTCGAATCACGCTGGCGGTTACGTACGGCCATGGAAAGAGATTCCGCCTGTCATCTGGCTTCATGGCCCGCACGAATCGCAGAGTATCGGCGTGAAGTTTGAACGTTTGAGCCTTGCGTTGTTTCTGATCGCCTGCATCCACCATTAACCAGCCGTCTGCATTCAAGTCAGACGTTGGGCGAACAATCAATGCGTTGAACCGCAAGCCTGTATCGTAGAGCGTGAGAATAAAGGCAGGCCACCACACGCTGGCAGGAATGTCGCAGATGTCTCCCGGCAACTGTGACGCAGCTTCGATGATGCGTTCGAGCTCGTGCGTGGTCCAAGCGTCCGGCATCTGCCTGTCAACATGCAGCGGTTTCACGTCGCGAGGTTGTTCGTCAGTAAGTCGCCGTTTCCAGCCAAATCGCCAGAGTGAAAGTAAACACGCAAGGTGTTTGTTGCACGTCGCCGGACTTGCACCGCGTTCAAAGCAGTCAGACACAAAATCTTCTGCCAGTTCGTCGGTCAGATCCGCGAACGTGAGTTCCTTGCCGGCGAATGAATAGACCAGAGCGATGCAACGTTCATAATCCAAGGTCGTCTGTGGTGAAGCCTGTCGAAGTCTGACATGGCGATATTTCGACCGAAATATGTTGAGCAGCGTTTTGGGATCCTCGGACAACGGAACCGGGTTGGCAGAGATTGAATTCCAGCCCTTCCTGTGTTGAGGCTTCTGGTTCACTGTTTCCGTCAGTTCGTCCGGCACGTCCTTTTGTACGTTTTTTGGCAGAGCCTGCCGGCGGAGGTCCCGAGCTCGAATCAGTTGTGGCTTGCCTTCATTGCAGACGAATCCCTGAATCGGGCGAATGTGTGCCATCACGTCGGGTTGTCTGCGACTGGTGACCTGAAGGCGGACGAAAGAATTCAAGCGTGTGTAAGGCAATCCGGCGCGAAAGAGCACGGTTTTGTAGTCACGGTACAGCATGTAAAACGGCGGCTTTCCAGAATCCTTTGGCCATGGCAACAGCAATTCACGTCCTGCCGGAAGTGCACTCAACGCTTCGAAGGTGACAGCGTGCAGTTCATAAATCGCACGGCGAATGGTGATTCGGCCCGTAGCGGAATCCAGTGCGGTGGCGGGAATCGTCAACGCGACTTCTGCAGAAATGTCGAGGTCCAGAATCAGCAGAACGAGAGCGGACCAAAAATGCCTGGCCGCGATCTGGCCAACGAAGTCCGGCATGGTTCGCGCTGCCATCACAATGCGGTTCAGTTCCAGCATCGTCCACGGCTCTTGAGTTCGCCTGGGGGAATTTGTTGGCACGTTCAACGCTCCCCGTCTGTTGTGCGGATTGAGAGCGGGGAGAACCCCGGCAACGCAAGAGTTGTGTGATGACTGGCCGCGCAGGCCTCCCGGTTGGACCACTCAACCGAATCGAACCGGGCTCGGATTTTGTTACCGACCAGAACAAGCAATCGCACGTCGTCCGGATGCTGCCTATCCATGATGCGGTGAATCGTGGAAAGACATTCTTCGAATTCCGCTTCGTCGATCACGTGCGAAATATCACAGACCAGGTTCAATTGAATTGTCGGCGCTTCGTCCGGGGCAAATGGTCCGTCGGGTTCTTTCAGGCTGGCCAAGACATTCGCGACGGCATCATCGACGCGGTCTCGGAGTAACCGCCATTCGGACTCCTGAGCGATGGCGGCTTTTATTTTGCTGCCACCGTGCTGCAGTGAGACTTTCACTCGATCCTTCGTCCGGCGGGTCAAAATCAGCATTTGCAACCTCCAACGAAAAAACCCGCCGTGGGCTGTGTAGAGCAGCCAACGGCGGGTGAAGAACGGCCCAAAGGCCGACAACTCATTGTTCGTTTCACACGGCTCTACATCGCGTGAATCGAGAATCTAGCGAAACTCATTCAATATAGGAAGTCATATGAATTGATTTCTTTTCAGATTGTTCGCTT
>CAZFDW010000476.1:0-5548 GCA_964517865.1 uncultured Chitinophaga sp. | reverse complement strand
CGTTGAAAATACACGGCCAAAGCCCCTCGCTAACGCTTCGGGTTACAAAGTGAGTGCCATTGGGCGTAAGCCCTCCGGTACGTTGTTTTCGTACCGGCAAGCTTACGCATGCCGCTCGCCAATTCTCTCAATCCTGACCGCGTGGAGTAGATCTCGGCGGTTAGCTACTTCAGCAATCGCCGAAATTCTCTCAGCGATTGCGTGTTGGCTACGTCGTTCGCCGTGAGCCCCGCGCGGCGGGCTTGATCGACACCGTATTCCAGTACCTCAAAGCCGTTGACACTGTGTGCGTCGGTACTGATCACGATCGGAATACCGTGATCTTTTGCAGCTGCGGCGTGAATGTCATCCAGATCCAGGCGACTGGGATGCGCGTTGATTTCCATCATCACGCGATTGTCTGCCGCTGCCTTCAGCAGTTCTGTGAAATTCACGTCAGCTCCTTCGCGGCGCCCGATCATGCGCCCCGTGCAGTGACCGATGATATCGACATGAGGATTTGAAACGGCAGCCAGCAAACGTTTCATGATTTGTGTACCAGGCTGCTTCAGGCCATAATGCAGCACGGCGATCACCCAGTCAGCTTCCGCCAGAACTTCATCAGGAAGGTCCAGCGTTGCGTCTTCCAGGATATCGCATTCGATCCCGCACAGGATGTCGATGCCTGACATGCGGGCATGAACTTCCCTGATCTCTTCCCAGTGCTGCCGCAGCCGAACTGCATCTAGCCCGTTGGCCATGGAAACTCGCTTGCTGTGATCGGTGATCGCAATGTACTTCAGCCCGCGAGCCTTCGCCGCCAGTGCCATTTCTTCAATCGTCGCAGCTCCATCGGACGCGGTCGTGTGCATGTGCAGGTCGCCCCGAATGTCGGCGACCGTGACCAGTTTTGGCATTGTGCCGGCGTCGGCCCATTCAAATTCGTGACGATGCTCCCGCAGTTCAGGTGGAATCCAGGGCAATCCGACGGCTGCGTAGACATCTTCTTCTGTGCGGCCGGCGATTTGTTCTTCGCCGCGAAACACCCCATACTCATTGACCTTCAGGTTGAGATCCTTTGCACGTTGGCGCACAACGATGTTGTGTTCTTTCGACCCGGTAAAATACTGCATTGCCGCGCCGAAAGATGCCTGTGGGACGACGCGAAGATCCAGTTCGATTCCAGTCTTGAGTCGTACACGCTGCTTGGTGTCTCCCCGTTGCAGTACGGTTTCAACCAGCGGATGAGCAGCCAATCTATCCATTGGCGGACCGGGATCGGAACAGGTGGCAAGCACATCGAGGTCGCCGCAGGTTTCGCGACGCCGACGACAACTGCCGGCGACTGAGACTTGCTCGACTTCCGGCAATTGTTTCAGGTCTTCGACGATCGCTTCTGCTGCTGCACGCGCTTCCGCGATCGATACTCGCTCACCCTGCTTTGCCGCAAGATCGATATTCTGCAGGATGGATTCTTCAGTCTTCCTGCCAAAACCTTTCAGCTTTGCCAATTGTCCCGTTTCGCAGGCCACCTTCAGGTCCGCCAATGATTTCAGACCCAGTTCATTGAAGAAGACCGAGACCTTTTTCGGCCCGACGCCCTGAATGCGGAGCATGTCGAGCACACCGCCTGGAATCTCTTTCCGCAACGATTCCAGTGCGACATGTTGACCGGTCGTTACAATCTCATGGATTTGCCGAGCAAGGTCTTTGCCGATACCGGTCAGTTCAGTCAGATCCTTCTCGGCACGGACCATTTCCTCCAGAGATTCCGACGTTGAAGAAATCGTGCGGGCTCCATTGCGGTAGGCACGGATGCGAAATGGGTTCGCACCTTGTATTTCCAGTAAATCCGCGAGCAGTTCAAAATGGGATGCAATTACTTCGTTCTTCATGCAATTTCAGTCTTCGTTGAGGCCAGACGGCAGCCGGAAGGCTGTCGTCCAGTGGAATTCTAGTGCTCTGTCAAGGCTTGGAAAAGGGGTCAGGAACCAATAGCCAAATGGCCCAAAGGGTGCTCCGCACTCTTGGTTCCTGACCCCTTTTCCAAACCACTGAAGTGAACTGTTCACGATTCACAGGATTCGCCAGACTGCGGCAGCTCAGGTGCCGACGTCAGTGAGGGACTCGGCGTGATTCTTGTCAGGGATGCGATATGCGACGATTAATGCAGATTCCGATGCTCATTGCGGGACTGCTGCTGATCGGTACGATCGGGCTGCATTTGCTCACAGGGCAGTCACTGCTGGACTGCTTTTATCAGTGCATCATACTGCTCACGACGGTCGGCTGTCACGAGCCTGCACCACTGACGACCGGCACCAAGCTTTTTATCGTGGGATACCTGACCTGCGGGATCGGCGTAGTCACTTACGGCGCGGTTCAGTTCGGTCAATTGTTGGTGAATACAGATCTGCAGGCATTGCTGGAGCGACGTCGTATGGAAAAAGACATTGGTCATTTGGCGAACCATTTTATTGTCTGTGGCTTTGGACGCATGGGCGCAACCCTGTGTGAGTATCTGGAATCGAGACGGCAGCCGTTTGTTGTCATCGATGATAATTCGGATGTGTTTGATGATGAATTCCGCGCGAGACGCTGGAAGTATCTATGCGGCGATGCATCTCAGGACGACGTTTTGCAGCGTGCGGGCGTCAAAGATGCGCGTGGACTGACCACCGTGCTCCCCACTGATGCCGATAATCTGTACGTCGTACTGTCTGCGCGTCTGCTGTGCCCGAAGCTGCAAATCGTGGCACGCGCCAGTGATGATCGAGCTTCTCAGAAGATGACTCAGGCCGGTGCCACACGCGTGATGAATCCGTTGTCATCCGGAGCGATCCGCATGGCGCGATTCATGCTGTCGCCGAGCATTGAAAATTTCGTCGAAGTGTCCGAATCGGAAGGGGTCGACTGGGAAATTGCCGACGTACAGGTTCCCGATAAATCGGCATTGGTGGGGTTGCGGCTGAGTGAGACCGGGTTGAGTGATTCGGGGATCATGTTGCTTGGCATTCGCAAGGCGTCCGGGCAGAAGATCTTTCCGCCGCCTGGAAATCTGGTGATCGAAGGCGGCGACAACCTGTTTGCATTCGGCAATTCTGATGGCGTCGCCAAACTCACGGCGATGCTGGAGAAAACGAAGGCTGAATAGACCAAGTTCGATGGCGAGACGATGATCATATACTCCGCGTGGGCGGAAATGAGTCCGGCGAGCGGAGCGGCGTAAGCCCTCCGGTACCTCGTTCTTGTACCGGCAAGCTGACGCATGCCGCTCGCCAATTGTCTCCCTCGTCACCGCGTCCAGTATAATAACCGGATAGTCGAACCGTGAAATGCTGTTGATTGACATCCTTCGATTCTCGGCAGAATACTACGGACGCCGGAAGCGCTTTCACGTTTAGTTCACAGTATCGATGATGGTTCCGGTATGCAGTGTCGGGCACGGGAGATCTTGCGATGATCGAGGCTGAAAATCCGTACTCGAGTCCGGACCAGCTTAACGAAGAGCAACAGCATGCCAAACGCTGGAGATCCGTCTTCGTCGCGCTGCTTACAGTTGCCGGTATCATTGCGGTAATCCTGGTACTGTTTCTGCCAGCCATGCGCAACTCGGGCGGCCCTGCACATCGCATGGATTGCAGGAACAACCTCAAGAACATTGCCTTGGCGTTGCACAACTATGCGGCAAAGAATCACGGCATATTGCCTCCAACTTACACCGTTGATTCGGCTGGTAAGCCGCTGCATAGTTGGCGAACCTTGATCCTGCCATATATTGATTACCAGGACCTCTACAAAAAGGTCGACTTGTCCAAATCATGGAATGATCCAGCGAATGCAGAAGTGTTCAAAGCTTATGTTAAAGTGTATCACTGTCCTTCCAGCGAAACTGCTGAGAACTACACAACCTACCTGGCCATCGTGGCTCCAAGCGGATGTTTTCATCCGACTGAACCAAGAGTACTTGCCGCGATGACCGACAGCGCTGCGGAAAAACTGATGGTCATCGAAATGGCTGCGTCGCAGGCGGTTCCCTGGATGTCGCCTCTGGATGCTGATGAGCAGATGGTGCTGGACATCGGAGTGAAAACAGCATCTGCTCACCTCGGCAGTACAAATGTTGCTTTCGTCGATGGGAGCGTCAGCTCTCTCGACAACAGTTCCTCGGCTATCGAACGTCGTGCAATGATATCTATACGTTCAAAAACTTCGCCTCAATGATTCCCGCAACCGCCCAGAAATCCTCCGGAGGATTCGTGCGAAACTGCATCCATTCGCGCAGGATCGGATGAAAAAAGCCGAGGGAAGCAGCGTGCAGCGCGTGCCGGGCTTCCGAAGGTTCGTCTCCGTCAAAGCGCGGCGATTTCCGAAGCGTGCCACGCGGCCCGTAGTATTCGTCCCCGGCGATCGGATAACCGAGATCCGACAGGTGTACTCGAATCTGATGATTGCGTCCGGTGAACAACACACATTCGACAAGTGAAAAATTTCCAAACCTTTCAACGACGGTCACTTTTGTTTTTGCCGGTCGGGAGTTTTTCGCATCGGGCCGAGCGGACATCAAAACAGAATTACCGCCGGGACGTTGACCGATCGGCAGTTCGATCAGGCATTGTTCAAAATCGGGCGACCCGTCTACAAGAGCGACATAGGATTTCGAGAGTTTTCCCTGCTGAAAATCGATCGAGAGCAGGCGATGTGCCATGTGATCCTTCGCGGTCACGATGAGCCCGCTCGTCATGCGATCCAGGCGATGCACGACACCCGGGCGCAAAAGCCCCTTCAGTGCCGTCTGCCGATCCAGATAATGCTGCAGGGCATTCGACAGTGTCCCATCCTGAAATTCTCCCACCGGATGAGCAACAAGTCCTGCGGGCTTGTCAATGACGATCAGCCAGGGATCTTCGTAGACAATCGTTAACGGCAGATCGATCGGATCAAGTAACTTATCGGGCGGCTCGATCAGCCTGAGCGCCACACGCTGGTTGCGAAACACACGCTGATCAGCACCTGCGGGAACGTCATCGACCGTTGCCATGCCTGCCGTCACCATGCGATGCAGGCGCCATGTCGTGTAATTGCGAAGTTGCTTCGCGAGAAAAGAATCAATCCGTACCCCCGACAGATACGGCTCCACAATGAACTCAAGTCTTAGCGAAGGTTCTGCGCTGCGCGAACGGTTGTCGGTGTCTGAAGTACTTGTCAAAGTTCGCTCTTCGCTGTTTTCTGTCAGGCGAGCGGCAGAAAGATGTTTCCAATTCTGTAGCTGAATTCGCAAGAATTCAGGGGAGCGTTGAATTTCTACAAATTCAGCTCCCGTAGGTCCACCACTATATTGCATGCGGCTTGAAATGTTTAGCATGAACGTCTTCTCGGTGTCTTTCGGGTGCGGTCGCCGATTTTGGTAGGTCCTGCTTGCCGAGCAGGACTTCGCGGCCACGCCGCGACCAGCGACGAGTCGCGGTCGAAAGGACGGCCACGCGGCGACGTGGAGCGGATGTGCGACCCATCGCGGTTCGCCTTACGGCGAAAGTCCTTTCCGGCAGACTCATCCTTACCCAGAAAA
>CAZFDW010000475.1:0-5557 GCA_964517865.1 uncultured Chitinophaga sp. | reverse complement strand
AATGGGCAGAGGGGGAATTGAACCCCCGACACCAGGATTTTCAGTCCTGTGCTCTACCAACTGAGCTATCTGCCCGAAACAGTGTTTCGCTATGAAATCCAGAGCAAAATACTTCCACCCGCAGACTCGGTTTTTTGTAGAACCGACCTGCGAGGGGCGGATGTTAGGGATTCATTTGCGGCATTACAAGACTTCGCACACCGGTTGAGCAACTTCGGGACACACAAGAGGCGATACCGGTTCAATCATGCTGCATTTCCCTTGGGGGGCCCGGTTAATGGCTCTTTTCCGTAAACACGGGACGAATCCGCGGGAAGTGGGGGACACGAGGAATCATACTGGCGGCCCGATTGCCTTTGGAAGGGGATTCTATGGAAGGAATTACGGGGATTGCTGCGGAATGCACGACTGTGGAAGTCTTCTTCTGAACCGGACCGGCAGGACCGTTCTTTTCATTCCGTCGCTTCTCGGCAGCCTCGATCACGGCTCCCAGCGGTCCAGCCAGCAATGCGGGCAGCAGGATGACGTCGCCCCAGAGTGCAGCGAAAATCATTGCGGCCATGATCCAGCCAAAGCGGCTGATCAACAACAGTTCCACAGGATACAAGGCTAACATCCCGATCCCGATCGCAGCGCTGGTCTGCCAAAGAGCCGGAGCACAATGTTCCAGCGACTTCGCAACAGCTTCCTGTCTTGGCACTCCCTGACGCAACAATTCACGAAACCAGGTGATCAGATGCAGTGTTCCATCAACGGCCAGTCCCAGGGCGACGGAGGCCGTAATCATCGTCCCGATATCAACTCGAATTTCCGTCCATCCCAGCAGACCAAAAATCATGGCAACCGGCATCACGTTTGGAAGCATGGCATACAACGCTGCCGGAATACTCCGCAGCATCCCGGCCATCACCACACAAATCAGCAGCAGAGCCATTCCAAAACTATTGATCAGACTTTCCAGCAGTGCATTCTGAGTTCGTAAGAAAATGGGCACCAGTCCCGTGACGCGATGGACGGGTTTGCCGACTGCAAACGCAGCGAGATGCCTGTCGGCGATCTCACCCAGTTCCTTCGTCAGGATTGCGTAATCACAGTCCGACAGAATACTGGACTGACAGGTGATTCGCCAGACTTCGTCGCCCGACACATTCAGTGCCTCATCGCCTTTTTTCTTCCAGTCGGTCGATGACTGAGGCAGGGCAATGAATGACGCCAGACCATCTCCCTCTGCGCCGCTCTTTTGCAGTCGCTCGTGGATTTTCCTGCCGATCAAATTCTCTCGAAGGTGAGCTTTGCGACGAGTACCGACACTCTCGGCGGCATCGTCCTGTTTCTGCAGATTGATAAACGATGCCAGCGACAGCGTGCCGCTCACTTCGGGATGCTCCTTCAGAGCTCGCTGAATCTCCTGAATTGTCCGGGCTCGATCCAGGAATGGGACCCTCTCCTGCATTTCCTGACTGAACCGCACGATGGTATCGACTGAGACAATGCCAGACAGGTTCTCTTCCAGGAAGCGATAGTCCTGCATCACTCTTGAGTCATCGGGGAAATAGCGAATGACCTTCGTCTCGGTGCGAAAATAGAACATGCCCCACAAGCAGACTGCCGTCAGGGCCAGATTGAACACGCAGTTCTTGCCGCGATGCACGGACAGCATTTGTCCCAGACGATACCAGATACGATTGTTGAGATGTTCAGGTCGCGGCGGCTGTTGAGGCCAGTACAACATCAGCGACGGCAACACGTACAATACGCACAGGAACGAAATGATGCAGCCGATGGAGGAATAGATTCCAAAGTCGCGCACCGGGATGAGCGAACTCACAACCAGTGAAGCAAGTCCGATCGCCGTCGTTGCGCTCGCAAGGAAACACGGCCACCAGGCCATGCGTGCGGCATGCACAATGGACTTTGCTGCATCATCAATCCCGGAGTTTTTCCAGTAGTTGCAGATGTGAATTGCGCCCGAGGTTGTAATGACCATCAGGAGAGTCGGCATGACCACGATGACCATGTTCATCGAGCCGCCCGTCGCGGGGACAAGAGATACTGCGGCAAACGAACACAGAATGGAGACAGACTGGACCAGAATCGCCAGCCGTAGACTTCGCAGCATGAAGTACGTCAGGAACAAACTGATCGCAAACGACAGCAAAATTGGTGAGCGATGGTACAGATTCCATATCGGGGCCGCCTTGTTCCATGCGGCCTCCATGACCGCTCCGTTCAATGATGTTGCAACCACCGGACGACCGCCAAGATGCAGCTGTGATTCAGGAATCCCTTCTGCCACGGCAGCGGCACGAATTAAGGCGATGGTCGCCGTCTGGTCTGCTTCACCTGTCTCACTGAAACCGACTGACATCGCTGCCATCGAGCCGCGGACAAACCAGGTTCGTTCTATACAGGATTCCTCCGGATTGTCAGGAACCTTCATCGCTGCCAATGCGGCCAGAAATCTCCGGGTCACATCCTGGTCAATGTGCATGCGAGGCCAGTCGAGCTGCATGTCGGCCGGAGTCTGATTACTGACATAATCCCGCGACGCTTCATAAACCTGCCAGCCGGGTTCATCCTCGATATTCAGATGCTTATCCGTAGGCTGATGAAGCGATCGCTGAACCAGTTTCACGTCCAGCCCAAATTGCGATTTTGCAAATCTGGTGATTTCACGGCCGATGCGGAGTGTATTCGTGCGATCCCGAGCAGCCTCTGTCAGCTCGACACACAGTGGACCCTCACCGACGAGCAATCCCTGAATGTTTGCCAAAGCCGTGTCAAACGGAATTCCCTCGCTCATCATTTGCCTGATGACGTCATCGGGAATGGTCACGTCACAGACCAGCGGCGAACCGCCTTCGCGTACTCCGTCCTTTTCGATGCCTTTCAGGCGTTGCGAGATGGCCATGAGTCGCGGGTCAGTGACTGAACAGTCGTCCCAGGAGACGAGGACTCCATCCTGACTGGGAAACAGATCCTGACACCATTGAAGAATTTTTGCCTGAGGATCGTTGTCAGGCAACCAGCCTGTGACATCGTTATCCAGCTGAATATAATTCAGCGACCATCCCATCACAGGAATCAGGAATGCGATCCCTGCGAAAAGCCAGAGAGACAGCCCGTGCCCCCATCGGTCTCGGCGTTCGAAAAACGACTTCATGTCGTTCGCCCGATCATTCTGAATTGACTGCGGATGAAGTTGTCCGATTGATCGATTCGCGCAAAATGTGGCGAAGCTCATCGTCTGGTTAAGTCATCGACCGACGTTCGGACACGGTACAACGACAGATGTTGTTTCTCCATTCTTCCGCGAATACCCACCTCCGTATTGACCTGTAAAAATCGGTTGTTTTCATTGGATAGGCACGGTGGTCCCGGCAATTTGCGACGACTTTTCGTGCGCTATACCTCGCGAGACAAGTTTTGTGCCACGACGGTTGTGACGATTGCAACGCCACGATGATGTTCGGCAACGCATTCGAACTCAATCCTGCCCGGCACACGGGGTATGTTTGACCTAGGATGCCTGAGGCCGGGGTTCAATGACGTCCGGATTCCGGCAAGAATCGCTTTCGCAGCGGTGGCTTTTGATCACGCAATGCTATGCACCACACATCGACATCATCCGTCCCGCGCTGGCTGCACTTCGGAATTCTGACACTGTTGACGCTGGTCGCGGCCAATCTCCTGGCATGGCGAAGTGTCGAACCAGATCTCTGGGGCCACATTCAATACGGCGAGGACTGGATTCACGCCGGTAAAATGCCACTCACCGCGAGTCATACGTATTCGACTCCGGACTATCCGTGGGTCAATCACGAAAATCTGTTCGAACTGGCCGTCGCGTACGGCCAGCGAGCGCTTGGTGGTCACGGACTGATGATCGTCAAATGTGCCGCCGGACTTTTTTTGCTCTGGATGATGGTCCGAAATGCGTCGCGACAGGCAGTACCCGTTTTGGCGGCCGCCGTTGCCATGATTCCTGTGGCTGCCGGACTCGCCGAATTCTGGCTCATGCGGCCTCAACTGTTCAGCTTCCTGTTCTTCGGCTTAATGCTGGTCGCAATCGAGCATGCATTTTGTGACTGGCAGACAGAGAAGTCAGTCAACTTTCTGTGGCTGTGGTCCTGCATTCCGCTGATGATCGTGTGGACGAATTCGCATGGCGGTTTCGCGGCGGGGCTGTGTGTTTTTGTGGCGGTGCTCGGTTTACGAGGCATCGAGTTGTGGCTGCAGCAAGGCCGTATGGCAACACGCACTTTGATTCAGTTTGCGGTGATCGGCGTTTTGGCCATTCTGTCAGTGCTGGTCAATCCGTACGGCTACGAACTGCCGTACTGGATGATTGTGTCGCTCAGTCAGCCTCGACCGGAAGTCTCCGAATGGGCGAATATCCTGGACGGCGGCGGTGTGTTATTTCCGTTTCTGGCTTTGTCGGGCTTATCGATCGGATGTGTCTGCCTGACTCGTTTCAGACGCGACTGGGTTCAGATCATCGTGATTGGACTCATTGCCGTACAGGCGATCGGTCACCTCCGGCATCTGGCGTTCTTTGCAATCGTCTTTGGATTCTGGATGCCTCAGCATGTCTGGTCCCTGTGGCATCGAATGGTCGAATGGCGGCCGACTCTGGGAGTTCAGGATGAATTCACAAGCCGCGCCGCGCGTCTGATTGGCCTCGAACTTGCCGCCATTGCGGCCGGACTTGCGGGACTGCTGGGATACACCTTTGCGACATTCGGCGTGGATCGGAGCAAGTATCCGGTGGCTGCCTTTGAATACATGGAGCACGAACACATCCATGGAAAACTGGTCGTCACTTTCGACTGGGCTCAATACGCATTGGCAGCCCTGGCACCGCACACGACTGTCGGCTTCGATGGGCGCTACGACACATGTTATCCGCAGACCGTGGTGGATATGAATTTCGATCTGCTGTTTGGTGCAGACATGTCGCGTCGCTATCGCAGTGCGGAGTCCGGGCCGGTGGATTCGAATCGAGTCCTCGAGTTCGGCAATCCCAATCTGGTGCTCATGGATCGCATTGCTGATGTGAGCGCCGTGCAGCATCTGGACAGTCATCCTGATTGGATTCCACTGTACCGCGACGGACGAGCCGCCTTGTGGGGTCGCAAATCCGTTTTTGCCGAGCCGGCGCTTACCACTTATGTGGCTCCGGAACGGCGTTTGATTTCTGATTTGATGCCGAAAGGAATCGCCGCCTGGCCCGGCTTTCCCAACCGTTCCGGCCGCGATGCCTTTTCCCCCGATGCAGCCCTTCGAGCATCCCGCAAACACCAAACGGGCACAAAGCTGACTGTTTCGGACGCGACAAAACTACGTTGAGTTCCGCACGGTCATGCGCGCTGTCCGTGAGTGAGGCAAATGGATTCTGAACGGGGTCATTCCGTTGTTGTCCCTGACTGCTACACTGCGTCCTGCGGTTCGATAAGTTGTTGATGGTGGCAGCGAAGACTCTGTGATAGCAGAAACATGGCAATTGGCATCAGTCCAACGGTGGATTTTGCGTTCAAGCTGATGCTGGGGAGTCCTG
>CAZFDW010000474.1:3918-5567 GCA_964517865.1 uncultured Chitinophaga sp. | reverse complement strand
TATCGCGTTTGTTTGGTCCGGCCTACATTGTCGGTGAATAATCCGGGTTAAACGAATGACTTTCCCGTGAACACACACGTAGAATCCGGTAGGGTCAGCGTTTTTGCACGACCGATGCGGCTGGTGCGTCGGCAGACTGCAACAATGCAGGGTTGGCACACACGGCCGTCCGGCGTTTGAACTGCTGGCGACGGCTATACCGCGCACGGGCTGCAATGATTGTGTAGCCGGATTTGTCAGAATTCTGGGCCGAGCCATGATTCAATCCGGAGTCTCACGACTTCGGCTACAAGAAAATGCCTCACTCAGGCCCGCGCAGAGCATAATTCGGAGCTGTTCATACAAAGAGTGGCAGAAACTGCCGAAACTGGTTGCTGGCGGCTTTTTCTCTTCTGGCTGGACGTGCAGGACCGGCAAATCCCGGTATTCCGGAGTTGCGCTGCGAAATACAGTTCAACGGTGATACGTTGGACCAGAGTGTCCGACAGCGTTCCCGCCACAAACCGGAATCCCCTGCAAGATGCGTCAGGCACGGCGACAATCTCGCAAACCTGAACGACGACGCACGGAGACAGCAGTTCTGACGCTGCTTGGTCTCGCCTGCGCGTTGGCGGTTTCGGGCTGCGCGTCGATGGGACTCAGTGACACTCTTCTGTCCGACACAGCCCATTCGTTCGAACAGCCTTCCACCATTCGCTCGCAGAATTCCACTGCGTCCGATGACGAAAGTCCATCAACCTCAGTTGCTGCTGACTACAGTCCATTGCAGGCTTCGGCTGGTTCAACAATTTCAAGTTCAGGTGGCAGCAACACCGCGATCGGTGTCGTTCCGGTCTACGCCAGTGGGCATTCGTTTGTGCAGCATCGAGCGCGACTGGGCAAGCCGATTCCATTGCCTGATAACACTGAGACGCTATCCGAAAATGAGTCTGACCCTCTCCGGCAAGATGGAAACACCAACATAATCAACTCGCCTCCAAAGGGTCAGACGCCTTTTCGGATAGCGATCGATGGTAATGCCATCTCTGAGACAGCAATCCAGGCACCCGCAGTCGGCAGCGTGACAGACGAAACGACCGCAGCCGGTCAACGGCCCTGGCATCAGCCTGATTCCGGAAACACGATGGAGAGCCTCCCGCTTCGAGCCTCGAAAGTGAGTTTTGGCAGCGCCGGATGGCAGGCGATTCATGATCCGAATGCCACAGAACAGTCCGCAAAAAGCAGCGCTGCCGGGGGCCAGGACGAGGCTTTCGTGACTGACGGCGGATGGAATAGAGATGCAGGTCGGTCTTCGCAACAGAAAGAATCCATCGCGGGAGAACTCGCGAACAATCAGCAGGTTGATGAGTCCGGAAGTGCTTTGAGGCGTGAAGTACCGGAGTCGACTGGCGGAACCCAGTTGCAGCTTGATGAGAATGCAACCGACGACGCGACCGTGGGCGACACTCCGACAGACAATGAAACCGCCACCGCTAAGGAACCGACGGTGCTCGACAAACTGCGCGGCCTCTACATTCCGCGTCGCGACGAATCCATTTCCAAACGCAATCGAAAATCCACACCGCGCTGGACCAATCCATTCGGGCTGCTCCGGGATCCCGAAGCAGAAACCGTTGATGCGACTATCGGAGCCACCACGCCGTTGCCGT
>CAZFDW010000474.1:0-3818 GCA_964517865.1 uncultured Chitinophaga sp. | reverse complement strand
GCTGCCCAACGGCAATGCACGGAATGAAGTGGAATGGCGGCGGCGTCAGACAGACCTGCGGATGCTGTATCTGATTGCCGGACGATCCGCCGAGTCGATCCGTGTGATCGAATCGTTGCCGGAGAAAGAACAGGAATTCTGGCAGTCCATGATGCTCGCGATGGAATCGTATCGCCGCAGCGATGATTCTGCGGCACGCGCAGAACAATTGACGGAAACTCTGGAATATGTCCGCACCGCATCACGACAACTGCAGCCGTTGTCTACCATGAAAATCCGGCGGCTGAACTTCTGCAACCGTATCGACGGCTTCGGAAGCTTCAGCGTCTTTCCAACTTCCGATTTCAATGCTGGCCAGCCGCTCCTGCTGTACGCCGAAATCGAGAATTACCGATCGGAACTTACAGCCGACAGTCGGTACCGATCGGAGTTTGCGGCGATGATCGAATTCTATCGTGAAGGAGAAACAGAACCGATCGCCACCCGTACCATCCGACTACCGGAAATTGAGGATCTGTGTTCCGCAGAACGCACCGATTATTTTCAGAGCTATGAACTGACCGTGCCTTCGTTGTCGCCCGGCAAATACACACTTCGCCTTCGTGTGCGCGACCAACTCAGCCTGCAAACAGCCACGACCGAGCTCCCGTTTGAAATCCGCCCGCTCGGCAGTCAGCAATAAAGACTCAGACATTGCGTTACCGCTGTTTCAGAAATTTTTCCAACGCGCGACGATTCGACAGGAATGCCATGCGGTTGAGTTCCCGCTTTTTCGGATGACAAAAATGCCAGCCGGCGATTTCACCGTCGGCCAGATGGATGGCATCGAAGGACACAACTTCAATCACAAAAAACATGTCCGTCACGGGAAGCAGGAAGCCGCGATAGTTGTATTCATTCGGAAATGAAGCAAGGTAGCGATACGACGTCACTTCCAGCTGAACCTCTTCCAGCACCTCACGCTCCAACGCCTGTTCCGCGGTTTCGCCAGGATCAATGAAACCGCCCGGCAAGCCGTACATTCCTTTGCCGGGATCTTTTGCCCGGACCAGCAGCAGGACCTGTCCATCGGGATCTGTGGCAATCGCCCCGACGGCGGACACGGGAGCAAAGAAGTGCGTGAACGCACACGCCGCACAGACAAACGGATGCCTGCCGGGTTTTTCTGACGGGTGGCCACAATGCGGACAAAACTTCCATGCCTTGCGGATCGGTTGCGGTTTCTCAGGCGGGCCTGCCTTTGGTTTGCGCAGAGTCATTGGATCAGTTCCAGATGTGCCGACAGTTTCTGCAGGACGTTCATCGGAATCGTATGACCACCGTGAAACGGGATGAAATCCACATTGAAGCCGGCGTCCGAAAGCATCTGAGACAACTCAGTCGCCGCACCGAACGGAAGAATCGGATCTTCAAAACCATGCGACTGCAGAACGCGGCAGTGCGGATGGGCGATCGCCAGCCGCGACCATTCGTCGCGACACAGTAACGTTCCTGAGAACAGGGCCAGCAAGGCAGGTTGGAAGCCGGTGGTCAGCGTCAGGTTTGTGCTGATCATCGCGCCCTGAGAAAAACCGCCAAGCACGATGCCTGCATCTTCCACGCTGTAAGTGGTTCGCAGTTCGTGCAATGTCGCAGCCAGCAACGATGTCGCGTCAGCCATGCCAGGGGGGCAGATGCGCGTGAGTTCTGAAAAGTCCTGTGTCTGATTGATTTCAGCGAGCTGTGCCATGTTGATCGGCCACCATGCACGGCCACCCGGCATTCCCATCGGTCCCAGATCGATCGGCGCTTCCGGGAAGACGAAGCGAAACTTCGCCGCGATGACTTCGCTCTCATCCATCAGCATCGCGCCGATATCGACCAGATCGTCGCCAGACGCTCCAAAGCCATGATTCAGAATCACGAGACCATTGTGAGCTTCATCAAGCGTGTCGGACTGAATGACGCTGCATTTCAACGAACCGAATTTTCGTACCAGTTTAGACAGCTTCACGATGCTGCTTTCTGCTGCAGTTGCATCGCATCCAGAATGCGCTGGCAGGCATCGGACTTGTTCAATGCGTAGAAATGAATTCCGGGAACTCCGGCGGATCGCAGCTCTTCACACTGCTGAATGGCATGTTCCACGCCGATTTCAAACTGCGCCTGAGGGTCATCATGCACGGCTTCCAGACGCGTGGCCAATGCTTCAGGAAAGACAGTACCACACATCGAGGTAATGCGTTTGATCCTCGCAAAGTCGGTGATCGGCATGATGCCGGGTACAATCGGGATCCGGATCTTCCGTTCGTCACAACGATCCCGGAACGCAAAGAAATTTTCGTTCACGAAGAACAACTGTGTGAAGACAGCGTCCGCACCTGCATCGACCTTGCGTTTCAGATGCTGCAGATCGATGTCCAGACTTGGTGCTTCCTGGTGCTTCTCGGGATAGCCGGCAACGCCGATGCCCAGATCGGGATGTGTCTGACGAATGAGTTCCACCAGTTCATTGGCATTGCTGAGCCCACCTTCGACGGTTTTGAATACTTCCTGCCCGGCGGGAGGATCGCCGCGCAGAGCCATCACGTTCTGAATGCCTTCGGCGACTGCCTGATCAAGCCAGCTGAGAAGCTCATCCCGAGTCGAACCGACGCAGGTAAAGTGCGTCATTGCGGTTCGGTGAAAGTCCGATTGAATCTCGCGGCACCACTGTAAGGTCCGATCGCGAGTCGAGCCGCCTGCGCCGTAAGTACACGATACAAACGACGGATCGTATTCAACCAGAGTCTGCAAATTTCGGCGCAACGCGGCATCGCCGTCCGATGTTTTCGGCGGAAAAATCTCGATGGACAGCACAAACTGCTGCGTCCTGAACATTTGAGGAAGGCGCATGGGAACAGGTCTCAGAGGCTATCCGAAAAGGGGTCTGACCCTCTCCGGCAGAACGAAAACACCAACATTATCGACTCGCCTCCAAAGGGTCAGACCCCTTTTTGGATAGCCGGGGCAGGGAAAAAATGCATGAATTTCATGAACTCGAATCTCGCCTGCGTTCAGGCCGGAAATCGTAGCGGATGGCATCGGGAAGTTCATAGTCTGTTTTCTGCCTCTGTCAGTGTTTCGCAAGGTTTTCGGGAATCAATCACGGCAGTCACGAATCCTGCAGTCCGCCGCAGGCCCTGGAAAAAGTATTCCCGCGCCGCTAGCATTCAAGCGCACCGCAGGGTTGCGATGCGTCTGCCGTTTATGGCGTTGAACTACGAAGCGTGTTCCCCTCACATCGCTTTGGGGCCGAGTTGTCCTGATGGTTGCTCTGTCAATCATGGTGCCGGGCTACCAGTGGCTGGAAAAAACGAAGCCGGACGCAGATCCCGTCGCAAACATCAGCATGCATGACCGATTGCGTCTCACTCTGGCCGACGCTGATGCAGTGGGCATTCACATGTTCGACCTGAAGCAAATGCGTGCCGATCTGATGAATCTGAAAGAAACCGAATCAAAACTTGCCATTGCACTGCTTTCGGACCTGGATCGCGTCGAGGCCTTGCCCAAAAAAGATGTCATGGCGCGCGCCGCCGCCGCCGCCGGGAAAGAAATGTAAGCACGCATCAGGAGGGACCGTTGATCCTCCATGCAGCCTTCACATGATGACCTGCTGGCATGTGTGTTGAAGTGATACGATGCCGTCAAACAAACGAGTGCTGTGATTCCGGTGCCACCGGCGAAGGGTGTGCGTCACCTCGCTGGTGGTCGTATTGCAAAGTCGCAGGCAGATTTGGCTGAATCTGTAGGCCGGACCAAGCGCAGCGCCGTTCCGGCAATTGCCAGACACCTGC
>CAZFDW010000473.1:0-5612 GCA_964517865.1 uncultured Chitinophaga sp. | reverse complement strand
ACTTGTCAGAAATCATCAGCGCATCACCGGTGTGATCGTTCGCGATGCTGAATCGGGAAACGAACTTGAGCTCCGCGGGCGAGTTGTGCTCAATGCGACCGGCGTCTTTGCAGGCGACATCGTGAGCATGGACACGAAATCGCAGTCATCGTCCGCAGCGGATGAGCATCCCAAAGTCGTTCTGAGCCAGGGATCGCACCTTGTGCTGGACGCCGCATTCCTGCCGGGATCGACAGCGCTGATGATTCCACAGACCGATGACGGCCGAGTCCTGTTTGCGATTCCGTGGCATGGGAAAGTGTTGCTGGGGACGACGGATCTCTCTGTCAAAAACGTGACTCGCGAACCTCGCCCGCTGCCTTCAGAAATCGAGTATCTGCTGGAACATGCAGGACGTTATTTGCAGCGATCTCCGACCGAATCAGATATTCGTTCCCGTTTCGCCGGACTGCGTCCATTGGTCGGTGCGAGATCAGGTTCAAATGCCACGGCGAAGCTGTCGCGAGAACATGAGATCTTCACATCCTCCAGCGGATTGATCACCGTGATTGGCGGAAAGTGGACCACATATCGTCACATGGGTGAGGAACTCATCGACAAGGCAGAAGTCGTCGCCGGACTTCCCCGCAAACAGTCACGCACGGCTTCGCTGAAGCTCCATGGGTGTCCCTCGATCTTCGACTCTTCCGGTGCCCAATCCTGGAACATCTACGGCAGCGATGTGGAGAAAATCGAATCGCTGATTCGCGAACATCCCGAACTGGCAACGGCATTGCATCCACGACTGCCGTACCGCGCAGCGGAAGTGATCTGGGCGGCGAGACACGAGATGGCTCAAACCATCGAAGATGTCCTGGCTCGCCGAACTCGAGCCTTGTTTCTCGACGCACGCGCGGCGATGGAATCGGCGGCGTTTGTCGGAGAACTCCTGCAGAGAGAATTGCAGCAAAGTGCCGACTGGAAGATCGATCAGATCCAGCGATTCTACGAAATCGCGAGCGGCTATTGTCAGTAACCTGTAGCTTGGACATTCATGTCCGAGATATTCACCATTCGCCGTGGCATCGTCGAACGGCTGTCACGGCAAAATCACCTTCGCTTCGACACTGTTTCATGGCCAAAGCGACGGACACGAATGTCCATCCTACATGCGATCTTTTCGCCATCGCACGGTTTCAGTCCTGTTCAGCCGCACTGCCACCCTGTGCCTCTTCCGACACGCTTTCTACGACAGTTCCTGGCAGTTTGTCTGCAAGAGCTTTCAATTCCGTCAGACTCTGCTCGAGTCCTTCCGGCCGTCCCTGTGCGGCATTGCACTCCGATGTCAGCTTTTGAGCAGCGGCCAGAATTTCAAGGTAAATTGCCTCGTGCGGACCAGATGGGCGAGTGTCTGGATCCTCGAGCAGGCTTACCAGTGTGGAAGTTTCATCGGCCGGTTCGGGAGAACTCATGGCAGCTGCGACTTGATCTGAGACAGTCTGCTTGACGCTCTGCGCATACTTATCAGCATCCTGCGAATTGTCTTGGAACGGAACTGTACTTCCCCCACCGCCGCATCCAATGTTTGTCAACAAAACAAGTAAAATTGTTTTATGCAATGTCGGAGACATCTTACGATCTTTCATCATCTCAAGACTGACAGAAGGAAAAAAACCAGCCACGCCGTAACGGCGTGACTGGCTCAAACTTGAAAATTATCTGCGGGATACAAACTATGACCTAAGCACCAGTGCAGCAGTTCCTTCGTTTAACCGCGTGCCCATCGGGCCGCGCTTCGCTGCCAATCGCGGGGCGTTGCCCACGCGGTTAAACGATATTATGCCAAACGACTTCTGCCGAGGTGCTTAGTACTCGCCGATCACGTTGCCGTCTGCCATAGAAAGCAGATTCAGCCAAATGCCGAGGTCAATGTTCTCACTGATGAAACGGCCTGAACCATCGCCTAAGCACACTTGTACGCCCCCAGTGTGCCTGCTTCGAGCGGTCTGCACCGCACGGTCACCTTCAGCTGAACATCGGAGAATTCGGTCTGTATTACTGGCCGAACACCTTCCGGGACGGTCCTTAAAATTATCGTCCAGTGCATTCCCATTGGGACGTAATCGGATTCGCGGTGCCTTGTAGGATGGGTCTGAGTTAGAAAGCACGACTCCTGTCGGATAAGCCCAGGTTCCACGAACATCTTGAGCGTTCTTCCCCGCAACGTTCTCGGCAACCAGGATGGTGTTTGACGTCCCATCAGTCAGATGAGCAATCTTCGCACCATAAGCATTGCTCATGGCAAATGGTCCTCTTTCTTTATCCGCCGTGAAGACGCCGAACGGAGTGCTGGTTCCGGTGCAAGCTTCGTCGAGTTGCCTTCCGGTCCTGCAAACAGTCAAATACTCCGGAATCCACGAGAGCAGACTCTTGATTACCAGATGGAAACGGTGACCGGCTATGTACCACAGAATTCACGCTTTCCTGAATTCGCTCACTCTGCTGTTGGCAATGTTCGTTATGTCCCGGCATGTGGTAGCGGACGATTCAGCGTCGCCACCAGCACTCACGCGGGGGCCATATCTGCAGCTTTCGACGCCTTCATCCGTTTCGATTGTCTGGCGAACGGTTGGCGAGACTCAGCCTGTGGTTCGATACGGACTTGATCCCGCAAACCTTGATCAGACATTGGCCGACGCATCGATCCTTGTGAGGAGAGTGACGAAGGACGGCGAGGCTTCAAACGACCTCAGCCTTCATTCCGCGCCAGCCGGAACAGTGCAGTACGACGCAACCATCGTGGGCCTGAATCCTGACACCACTTATTACTACGCCATCAGCAATGGAACAACAACTCTCGCCGGTGGCGATGCTGATCACTTCTTCCACACGCACCCTGAACCCGGCCAGGAAAAGGCCGTTCGGATCTGGGTTGTCGGGGACTCCGGTACAGGTGACGAACGTCAGGCCGCCGTCTATCAAGCCATGCGGGATCATGTTGCGATGCAAAAGCATCCGCTGGATTTGTATCTGCACGTTGGCGATATGGCATATCCATCGGGCACGGATGACGAATTCCAACGAACATTTTTCGACATCTATCAGCCAACGCTTCGCAACACGGTCTGCTGGGCTTCGATGGGCAATCACGAAGGAGCGACGTCGAAAGGTTTGCTGGGAGTTGGGCCATACTACGACGCCTATGTTTGCCCAAAACGCGGCGAAGCAGGTGGTCTGCCATCTACCAGCGAAGCGTTTTATGCGTTCGACTATGGCAATGTGCATTTCATCTGTCTCGATTCCCATGACCTTGATCGCGCTCCGACAGGCGTGATGGCTCTGTGGCTGCGAGCCGACCTGGAAAAAGCAAAATCTGACTGGATCATCGCATACTGGCATCACCCGCCATATTCGAAGGGTTCGCACGACAGCGACAAAGAAGGACAGTTGATTGAAATGCGGGAGTTGATCATGCCGATCCTGGAATCCGGTGGCGTGGATCTGGTTCTGACGGGCCATTCGCATACCTATGAACGTTCTATGCTGATTGACGGAGCTTATCAGACACCGACAACCGCCGAAGGCGTCGTGCTGGATGACGGCGATGGCAATCCGAATGGTGACGGGCCCTATCGCAAGAGCAAAGGGTTGCATGCTCATCAGGGAACCGTGCAGGTTGTGACTGGTAACGGTGGTGCCAAGGTCAGTCGATCAGGAACCTCGCCCGTGATGAAACAAGTGATCGTCGAATACGGTTCAACAATTCTGGATGTCGATGGCGATACATTGACGGGTGTGATGGTGAATCGTGGCGGCGAAACTCGGGATTTGTTCAGCATCGTCAAGCAGGGATCGGTTGTCCCGGCGATTGTGAAGTCACCGAGAACTCTGCCTCTCTACACCGTGGCGATTGACAAGCCGAAAGTGGAGAAGTCTGAGCTGACTCCCTTCCCGCAGAATGCGGTGGAACTCATCAAGCCGAATTCTGCATGGGATTACCTTGCCGGAAGTCATCCTCCCGAGAAATGGACGGCGATCGCGTTTATCCCGAATGACGCCGGCGGTTGGAAATCCGGAACGGTTGGCATTGGTTACGGCGACAGCGATGACGTAACGGAACTCAAGGACATGCAAAAGAAGTACACGGTCGTCTATGCTCGCAGCGAATTCGAGCTGCCGCCTGGCGAAAAAGAAAAGATTGGCGAACTGGGCCTGGCGATCAGCTACGACGATGCATTCATCGCCTGGCTGAACGGGCATGAAGTTTTGCGCGTCGGTGTTAAAGAAGGACATGGCTCGAACGCGAATCAGGTGGAAAGCCACGAGGCGGACGGGTACGAATATTTCCCGTTGAAAGATGCGAAGCAATATCTCACGGATGATGACAACATCCTTTCGATCGAAGGCCACAATACTGATGCCGGCAGCAGTGACTTTACGCTGGATCCATATCTTCTGGCAGTTCCGCGAGCGACAGCCCCATGAACACACCGAGCATATGCAATCGTAGGGTGGGACGAGCGGCTGACAAGCCGCGCCGGTCCACGATGTCGCGTACGGCGATTCTGATCACCATGCTGGTGCTGTCACAAACAGGCGTCGCGCACGACGGCCCGGAGGAAGTCATCACCTCCCTGAATGCCGCGATCCTTAAGAACGGCCCGACACCCGATCTGCTCTTCCGTCGCGCGTCGGAATTTCGCGCAATGCGGGACTACAAACATGCAGCGGCAGATCTGGGCTATGCCCTGCGGCTGGACAGTTCGCTGGAAATCGCTCGGCTGGAACTGGCGAGACTCCGGTTGCAATTGCTGAAATCGACCCCAGCATCCGAACGCGGAGCATCCGCTTTCAGTGAGCCGCTGAAGACCATTGCACCGTTATTGACCAGTGATGATACTTCCATCCGGATCGCCAGTCTGGCGCTGCGCGGAGAAATTCACCTCGCCGCCGGCAACTGGTCTGCCGCGATTGACGATCTTTCAGCCGCACTGAAACATCGACCGGAAGTCCAGTGGTATCTGTGGCGCGCGGAGGCACAGCAACGCGGAAACCTGCACATCGCCTGTGTCGAAGGACTCCGTGTCGCCGATGTGGAAACCCAAAGCCCCGTGATCAAAGCCGCATTGTGCGACGCGCTGATCGAAACAGTTCGACACGTTGCTGACGCAGACGCGACATCCGCTGATCTGATTCGCGAGGCAACGAACATCATAGATCTGGAACTCAGCACATTGCGTCTGAAGAGTGCATGGCAGATTCGACACGCCGAACTTCTGTTGCTCTGCGGTCATCGGCAACTTGCCGAGCCGGAGCTGCACGCAGCCATTGAAGAACTCAATGCCCGCCTGCAGACGCAACGACCCGATCCTGCGTTGGTGCGCGATCGCGAACGTGCTGTTCATTTGTTGAATTTGCACCACTGAATTTGAAGTCTTGCGCAGGACGCGATGAGTCTCGAACCCTCACTGTCCTCCGTTTGCTCCTGTTCAAAACTCGTTTCCTCCGTTCAGCTTCAATCCATCACAACCAAAGGTCTATACTCCGCGCGGCCATAAATGAGTCCGGCGAGCGGAGCGGCGTGAGCCCTCCGGTACATCGCTTTTGTACCGGCAAGCTGACGCATGCCGCTC
>CAZFDW010000472.1:0-5613 GCA_964517865.1 uncultured Chitinophaga sp. | reverse complement strand
CGCGCGCGGTATGCAAACGTCTCCGGAAGGAATTCTGTCCATGTCTGCGATAAGTCGAACTTCGAGTTTGGCATCTGTCTGTTTCGCCGCTCTGCTGATCGTCTGCCTGCCCGCAACCGCCCAGCAAAAAGCAGCACCAGCAAAGATCTTTCGCGCCGGTGCATCGACCAGCAACATTACTCCGCCCCTCGGCGAAAACATCATTGGCGGGTGGGAGCCATTTCCCGCGAAGAACGTCCATGACGAGCTCCACGCGCGCTGCCTGGTGCTCGACGACGGGACGAACAAAATTGCCATCGTAATTTGCGACCTGCTGGGAATCCCTCGCGAAGTGATTGATGCCGCGAAGGTCCGTATCAGCGATGGCATCGGCATCCCGGATTCGCATGTGCTGATTGCCGCTACTCATACTCATTCAGGCACCACGACGCGCGGGCCAAAGGGAGTGATGTGGAAAGACGACAGCACGGAGTACCAGACATTTCTGGCGATACGGATCGCCGACGGTGTACAGCGTGCTGCCAATCACCTTGAGCCGGCCGTGATCGGATGGGGCCGGGCCGAAGAACCGTCTGAGGTTTTCAACCGTCGTTGGGAAGTCACCGACGAGGCATTGTTGAAGAACCCTTTTGGCGGAACAGATCAGGTAAGGATGAATCCACCGGCTGGCAGCGGATCTCTCGTCCGACCAGCCGGACCTGTTGATCCGGAAATCGGTTTTGTTTCCGTGAAAAGCACTGAGGGCCGTCCGATTGCATTGCTGGCGAATTATTCGCTGCATTACGTCGGCGGAGTCCCCGGCGGCGATATCTCGGCCGACTATTTTGGATACTTTTGTCGCAATATCGAACAGCGTTTTTCAAGAGACGACGATCTCCCGTTTGTGGGCATGTTGACCAACGGAACCAGCGGTGACATCAACAACATCAATTTCCGCGAGCCGGGCGTCCGTCGGGTGTCCTACGAAAAGATGAAGGAAGTTGCGAACAAGGTCGCGGATCGGGTGTACGAAGCCCATCAGAACATCGAGTTCCAGAACTGGGTTGCCCTGGACGCAGCCGCCATGGATCTGCCGTTGACGCTTCGGAAGCCTACACCGGAAACACTGCAGTACCTTGCTGAGGTCACCGCCGTACAGCCTGCGGAACCTGGCAGTAAAGAACGCATTTATCTGGAGCGACTGACAAAACTCAGGGACGGCCCGGAAACGATCGACGCTCGACTGCAGGTTCTGAAGATCGGCAGCCTGAGCATTTCCGCAATTCCGTTTGAGACATTTGTCGAAATCGGACTGGAACTGAAAAGCCGTACTCCGTTTTCGCAGACATTTACCGTGGAACTTGCCAACGGCTGGTACGGTTATCTGCCGACACCCGAACAGCATGAGCGAGGTGGCTACGAAACCTGGATCGGAACAAATTTTGTCCAGAAAGATGCGTCACCGAAAATCGTCGAGGCACTACTGAAAATGTCGAATGACCTCCAGCAGGGTCAGTAGTCCGACGACGTCGTGTTCAATCAGATATCGTAACATTTCGTGATATTATACACCTCGTGGTCAGATTTGAGGTTTTGTGAGCGGCAAGGCGCTAGCCGCCGGTGCCGACCGAATGCACAACCCGCGGCTATTGCCTTGCGGCTCACTCAACAACACGTCCCTCAATCCTGCCCGCGCGGAGTATAGCAACTCAGCCATCGACAACTCAATCATCGACACCTCAAATGCGTAACAGGCAGATCCAAAACTTAATGGCGATTGTGGCCGTCTGGCTGGGGCAGTATTCCGAGCTGCAACAACTGCCGGCCGACGAAGTCAATGTGGAAGTGATTGCAGTCGAAGCCAGCACGAGGCAGCTGCTGAATCAATTCTGCGTTTCGTGTCACGGTCACGTGGATGCAGTCGCGGGGCTGGATCTGGAATCTGCAGGTGTCAGTCCACCGGTCGCCAATTCATCGACCGGACAGCGTAACATGTGGGAAAAGATCGTTCGAAAACTGCGGGCACGCCAGATGCCGCCAAAGGATTCGCCACGGCCGGATGAAGCAACTTACGATGCGGCACTGAATCCGCTTGAAGCGGAGCTGGATCGACTGGCGACCGAGCACCCCATGCCGGGTAGAACGGACAGCATTCGGCGGCTCACCAGAACCGAATATCGGAACGCCGTTCGCGACCTCCTGAATCTCAATGTCGATGTTGCAGCGTTGCTGCCTGCGGATGAATCCAGCCACGGGTTCGACAATATTACAGTGGGAGATCTCTCACCTACGCTGCTCAGTCGATATGTTTCTGCCGCTCAGAAGATCGCCCGACTTGCCGTGGGAGGATCAAGTCGCGAACCCCAGGGAGAGACGATTCGAGTCCGTCCGGACATCACACAGGAAGACCACGTCCCGGGTCTTCCGCTGGGAACGCGTGGCGGCACGCTGATTACCACCAACTTCCCGCAGGACGGCGGGTATGAGGTTCAGGTAAGACTGACCCGCGATCGCAACGAACATGTGGAAGGGCTGCACGGGAAACACGAAATGATCGTGTTGCTGGATAACCGCGAAGTCGGTCAGTTTACGGTAGAGCCGCCGAAAGACAGCGAGGACCACAGCACCGTGGATGCCCATCTGAAACTGCGTCTGAACGTTGACGCTGGTCCGCACGAGCTGGGTGTGACATTCCTCAGAAAATCGGCTGCATTGCTGGATACAGTTCGTCAGCCGTCGCTGGCCCGGTTCAACATGCACCGACATCCGCGCACCAGTCCGGCGGTTTATCAGGTGTCCATCGTCGGTCCCTTCGATGCCGCCGGCCCCGGCAATTCTCCAAGTCGACAACGGCTGTTTGGTGCAGTCTCTCCGGATTCGGAATTCGCTGCGGCGACTGAAACCGTCAGCGCCAGGGAAATCCTGGGCAAACTGTTGCGGCGCGCATACCGGCGACCGATCGACGATGCCGACTTTGTTCAGCCGATGCAGTTTTTCACAGCGGCACGTGAAGACGGTAGTTTTCATGATGGCATTGAAGCGGCTCTGGCAGGAGTGCTGGTGAATCCCCATTTTCTGTTCCGCGTCGAGCGTGATCCTGCGGAGATCGCGTCCGGCGACGTGTATCGAATCACAGACTTCGAACTCGCGTCCCGGCTGTCGTTCTTCCTGTGGAGCAGCATCCCTGACGACGAACTTCTGACGCTGGCAGAACAGAAGACATTGAACCAGCCAGATATTCTTAAGCAACAGGTCCAGCGAATGCTGGCGGATCCCCGCGCGGAATCTCTGGTCAATAACTTTGCCGATCAATGGCTGTACCTGCGGAATCTGGAATCCGCCTTTCCTGACATGCGATTGTTTCCCGACTTCGACGACAATCTGCGGCAGGCCATGCGACGCGAAACAGAGCTTTTCTTCGCCAGCATCATGCACGAAGACCGCAGCGTATTGAATCTGCTTCGCAGCGATTACACGTTTTTGAATGAACGACTCGCAAAGCATTATGGAATTCCTCACATTCACGGCGATCGCTTCCGTCGCGTTGAGCTGACACCAGAAACTCATCGCGGCGGCCTGCTGCGACACGCCAGCATTCTGACCGTGACGTCGTACGCGACACGAACCTCGCCCGTCATTCGAGGCCACTGGATTCTTAAGAATCTGATCGGTTCACCGCCCCCTCCGCCACCCGATAATGTTCCGGCACTTAAAGACAACACCGTGCTGGACAGCCTGCCGATCCGTGAGCGATTGGGCCAGCATCGAGCCGACCCGAACTGCGCTGGCTGCCATAATCTGATGGACCCGGTCGGCTTCGCGCTGGAGAACTTCGATGCGATCGGGCGTTGGCGTGAAAGAGATGACGAGCATCCGGTCGATGCGCTGGGTGGACTGCCGGATGGTAGTGAATTTACCGGCGCCGATGGACTTGAACAGGGATTTCTGCGGCGGCCTGAATTGTTTGTTGGTACACTTACCGAAAAGCTGATGACCTTCGCCCTGGGTCGCGGAGTCGAGCTGCACGATGCTGCAGCCGTACGAAGAATCGTGCGGGACGCCCAATCGCAGGATTATCGATTCTCGACAATTATTCAGGGCATTGTCTGCAGCACACCGTTTCAGATGAGGACAGTGGAATGATCATCACCAGAAAATGTCTGCCTCGACGAACGCTGTTGAAAGGCCTTGGTGCCGCGATTGCACTGCCGCTGCTGGACGCCATGGTGCCTGCGTTGACGGCGCAAGCCGGTACAGTCGCCAATCCGACTCGGCTGCGTCGCTTAAGCTACATCTACATGCCGATGGGATGCGACATCTCACGCTGGGCGCTGCCTGGGGATGATCTGAGCGAACTGTCGCCGACGCTCAGCCCGCTGGCTCCGGTGCGGAGACACGTCACGGCGATCAGCAACATGGAAATCCGGAATGCGTATCCGGGAACTCACGCGACATCCAATTGTTCATTCCTCAGTTGCGCGACGGCCAAACGAACCGAAAGCACCGACTACTTCCTCGGCACAACTGTCGATCAGATCGCGGCGCAGCAGATTGGTCAGCAAACGCAGTTGCCATCGCTGGAATTGTCGATGGATCTGATGGCGACAGTGGGCCAGTGCGACAACGGCTATGCCTGTGTCTACCAGAACAATCTGTCATGGTCTTCACCGAAGTCACCGTTGCCGTCCGAGGCGCATCCGCGCATTGTCTTCGAAACGCTGTTCGGAGAAGGAGGCTCCTCGGCCGACCGTCGGGCGGCATTGAAAAAGCGCGCCAGCCTGCTGGATGGGATTGGTCAGGAAATCACGCGCCTGCAGAACACACTTGGTCCTGCCGATCGTGAAAAGATCAGTGCATACCTCGACAGCGTCCGCGAAGTCGAACGACGCATTCAGCAGGCAGAAGCCAATGCCCGAGAAAACCCGCTGCCGGATCTGGATCGGCCCATGGGAGTTCCTGCAGCATACGCAGATCACGCAAAGCTGATGTTTGATCTGCAACTGCTGGCGTTCCAGGGCGATATCACGCGTGTCACGACTTTCCAGTTGGCTCGGGAAACCAGCAACCGAACGTATCCGGAAATCGGCGTCGCCGATCCACATCATCCGCTCACTCATCATGGCAACGATCCGGAAAAGATCGCGAAGGTGGCAAAGATCAATCAATACCATGTCTCACTGTTCGCGGACTTCCTGCAGCGCTTACAGCAGACGAAGGAAGGTGATGGCACGCTCCTGGATCATTCCTTGTTGCTGTACGGCAGCGGCATGGGGGATCCCAATGTCCACGACCACCTGAATCTGCCAATTCTTGTAGCCGGCGGTGCGGCCGGCAACATGCAGGGAGGTCGTCACATTCGATTCAGTGAGCCGACACCCATGGCCAATCTGCATTTAACATTGCTGAACAAAGTGGGCGTGCGACTCGATTCCTTCGCCGACAGCACCGGTCAAATGGACGAACTGTTCGAGCCACTGTCGATTTGATTGTAGCTGGACTTTAAAAAAGGGGTCAGGAACCAATAGTGCGCAGCACCCTGCGGGCCATTTGGCTATTGGTTCCTGACCCCTTTTTTAAAGTCCTGACCCCTTTTTTAAAGTGATTGTAGCTTGACTCTCCGAGTCGAGTGCGATT
>CAZFDW010000471.1:0-5627 GCA_964517865.1 uncultured Chitinophaga sp. | reverse complement strand
GATGCAGAAACACCGAAACTGTCCTGTATGTGACAGCGACTCAGGCGAATTGTTCGCGGAAGCGCGGCTTGATCCCGCCCGCCTCGGTGAGTTCGCGTATGCGTCGCGAAAATTGCCAGAGTATATGCATCATCGGCTCCTCTGTTGTAGTCGTTGTGATGTGATCTATGCCAGCCCTGTCCCTGACACTTCAGAATTGGAGTCCGCCTATGAAGCTGCTGCTTTTGACAGTCAGCAGGAGGCGGCGTACGCAGCGAGAACTTACATCCAATCGCTGCAAAGCATCTGTGATCGGCTTCCTGATCGCATTGGTGCACTGGACATCGGGGCCGGAGATGGTGCATTTTGCGGAGAATTGAAGTCGATAGGCTTCTCTGATGTGACAGGACTGGAACCTTCTTCTGCACCAATCGCGGCTGCAGCCGAGAACGTGCGTACCTGTTTGCGTCAGGAGATGTTCGCTCCAGGACTCTTTCCTCCCGCACAGTTTTCACTGGTGACGTGTTTTCAAACGATTGAACACGTCTCGTCTCCTGCACAACTGTGTCATGAGGCCGTTCGATTACTCAAGCCAGGAGGAGCTCTGTGCCTTGTTGCGCACAATCGGCGGGCTTTATCGTGTCGACTGCTCGGGCGACGTTCGCCAATCTTTGATATTGAGCACCTGCAACTCTTTTCACCGATGAGTTTGCAACGTCTGCTGGCGGATGCAGGCTTGCGGTCCGTCGTGGTAAAGACTTTGTACAACCGATACCCGATTTCCTACTGGACCAGACTGTTTCCGTTTCCGTCAGCGATCAAGACAGCCTTGTTGTGGTCACTCAGGACGAGCCGCACCGGTGACATCCCTCTGATGCTGCCGGCGGGTAATCTCCTGGCCTATGGATTTCGCTGATTATTGTTCGCAGATTCCGTATTGCATTTTTCAAAGAGCCGGATCGTTGACCGCTTCATCTCAAATTGAGTCGTCCATTGTTCCTGCAGAGACAGAAAACTCCGTGCTGCGGTGGAAACGGGATTTCGCGCTCGTGATGGCACTGACGGCGGTCATTCAGTTCGCGCTCTACTGGCCCTCTTTCGTTGGCGACGGAGTGCTGCTTCCAGTACATATTCTGACCAGACCGGGAATCTATCTTCCTCAGGATCAACAAGATCGTCAGTTGCCAAACTATAGTCGCTCGGATCTTGTGCAGGTCAGCGAACCTCATCGCTGGTTCATGGCTGCGGAATATCGCGCTGGCAGAATTCCCATTTGGACACCGTATGCTTTTTGCGGAACTCCGCTGGCACGAGCACCCATTTTTTCTCCGTTTGAGTTGCTCTATGTGCTGTGGCCCAGCCCGCGCGTGCTGCCCTGGATTCAACTGGCAACCGCGATCGTGGCAGCCACTGGCGCGTGGCTTTTCGCTTGCAGGATTTTAAGACTGGGATCTGTGGCCGCGATCACGTGCGGAGTGGCATGGCCGCTGACTGGATTTCTGACGCTGTGGCAGGGCTACGACCTGAGCTACCCGGTCGTTTTTTTTCCATGGCAATTGCTGGTCACCCAGGCATTAATTGAAAAAGTGAGTTCCCGTCGCATCGTAAGTCTTGCCTTTGTCACCGCGCTCACACTTGTCAGCGGGCCGGTCGATATGGCAGGCCTCGTACTGCTTGTCAGTGGAATCGTCTGGATGTGGCACGTTGCGACGCGGTGGCTGAGATGTCGAAGCGCTGGGTCAATTCCGGGTTTGGCAGCGGCGACGATTGTTGGCTGGTCGCTGGGATTTCTTCTGGCCGCTCCAGCATGGTTGCCTGCCGTTGACTATGTCCAATCAGGAACCCGAATCACGGCTCGCAACGATGGAAAAGAGGCAAGGCCACCCATCGGCTGGAAGGCATTGCCACTCGTCGTCTTTCCTGAAGCGTTTGGAACAGAGAAAGATGACACCGTATTTGTGCATGAGAGCGGCGTGCGTCTGGAGAGTTCAGCAGGAGCCTATGCAGGCTGCATTTCCCTTCTGTTTGCACTTCCCTGGGCGTGGTTCGACAGGAAACGCCGGTCGTGGTTCTTCTGCCTGCTCCTGATTGCGATCTTAGGCATTGGCTGGCAACTCAATATCCCTGGGCTTGTAAGTCTCTGGAGGCTTCCGGGGCTGAAGATGTTGTCGCCAAGCCGCATGGTCTTTGCGACAGCCTGGGCAACTCTGATGCTTGCTGCCATTGGGCTTCAGCAATTCGGCAAGTCGTTCGAAGGGCTTCGAAGGCCTGTACTGCATATCACCGTGGTTGTGACTGTGGGATGCTGGTTGTGTTGTCTCGCCGGTCTGCTCGCGTGGCCAGATAAACTCCGCACACTTCTTCCGCAGGGTCAGTATGGCCTGACACTTGCCAGGATTCAATCAAGTTTCCAGACCGAGTACCTGCACGAACTTGGCTGGCTTTCGTGTGTACTCATCATCTGGTTCTTGACGTTTCGTCGCCTCGTTCCTGCGTCGAGACTCACACCCATTGTCGGCCTGCTCATGATTCTTGAACCATTCCTGCATTGCTGGAACCTTCATCCGCAGCCCGACCTGAAGTTATACTATCCGCGACTTCCCGCATTGGAATTCATCCAGCGTTCAGCGCCCGGCAGAGTCCTTGGCGTAGAATGTCTGCCTCCGAAACTCCTAGAGTCGCATCAACTGAGAGACATCCGCGGGTACGATGGCGTCGATCCGCTCACCTATATTCAGCTTCTGTCCCTTTCGTATGATCCGCAGCGAACGTCGGCCCCGGAATATGCGAGGACGATGTGGTATTTCCCCGAGTTCCGCGAGTCCGCGACTCAGGGAAATTCGTTTCAACTCCACCCCATGCTCAACATGCTTGGCTTGCGCTATATCGTTTGTCATGAATCAGTGGCTATTCCGAATCCCGTTTTTCAGGGTGGCGGCTACAAGGTCTATCTCAACAACAACGCTCTGCCACGAGCCTGGATTCCACAACACATTGAGCGCCGGCGATCGACGGATGACATGTTGAAGTCACTGCGGGATTGGAATTTTGATCCGAAACAGAAGGTATTCGTGTCAGAATCCTCCGTAGACATTCCTGAGGGCGGTCGTGGCACTGTGGAACTCATCAGTGACAATCCACAGTTCATGTCACTGACGGCCACAATGGAGACAGCGGGTCTTGTGGTGATTGGTGACCGCTATGATTCTGGCTGGCAAGTGACTGTCGATGGTGCGCCCGCTGAATTGCATTGCGTGAATCATGTGTTACGCGGTGTCGCGATTTCCAAGGGCAGCCATGCAATTGAACTGCGCTACATCCCTGCTGCATTTGTACTGGGAGTGCGCTTATTCGTTTCTGCCGCAGTTATCCTGCTGGGAATGCTTGTCTGGTCTTATCGCTGTTCGTTTTCAGCACTCCGCGCGCTCGAATAAGTTGGCTTTGTGGAGTGCGTTGGGACAGTCCCCGCGGAAGCCTTCGCATCTGGGATGTTCGTTGAATGCAGGAACGGGTTTCGCCCGCAACCCAAAGTAGCCATCACGCTCCGCCGTGATGAGCATTTGTCAATCGACATTCATCAACCGAGACAGAGTTCCACGATCAGCCCCGTTGCATGGGGCTGAAGGACAATCAGCGCGGGGGCTCTATTCATGTGGCCCGGTTCAAGGCTCGTCTCGGCGGAGCGAGACGGCTACTTTGCGACATGCTCGATTGTCCGTCGGCATCCTGGACTCAGATCAATGCAGGATTTCACAGTTTGGCAGCGCAACCTGCAGTTTGCTGACACCTGTCGCGGTCACGGAAGTACCGAACAGAATCAGTGTCCTCAGACTCCTGATCTCCTCCAGGTCTTTCAACCCAGTATCGGACACTCCGGTGGCGTTAAGGCTTAGCGTTGACAGACGGGTTAAACGGGCGAGGTCCCTCATTCCAGTGTCCGTGATCAGCGTGAGATTGAGAAAAAGAGTCTCCAGGCGGTCAAGTTTCGCCAGTTCTTTCAAACCAGCATCGGTGATCGGACAGCGAATGAGATCGAGTGACGTTAAGTTCTTGAGGTGGGCGACTTGTCTCATGCCCTCGTCAGTGACCTTGCTGCCGTTCAGGCCGAGAGATCTGAGATGCTGCAGCCTGGCAAGTTCCGTGACGCCTTCAAGTGTAATGGCTGGCGAGCCTGCGTTAATCACTTCAAGCGAGTTGAGATCGGACAGAATTTTGATTCCCTCGTTCGTAATCGCCGTGCGGTTCAGACTGAGAGAACGAAGTTGCCTGATGTCGCAAAGTTGAAGCAATCCGGCATCGGTGATGGCGGTTTGATCAAGAGTCAATGATGTCAGATTGTCGATGCCGGCGAGTGCTGAGAGTCCTCGATCTGTCACTTTTGTCTGCTCAAGGTTCAATGTCGTCAGTCGTCTGAGGCGGGACAAAAGTGGCAGTCCTGCATCTGTGATATCCGATCCGATGAGCGACAGTGTTGTCAGTTTCGGGAGCGATGTCAGCTCAGAAATTGCGGCATCTGAAATCTCGATACCGTAGAATCCGTTGAGATTCATCACGACAATCGCGTCGTCAGACACAACACTGGACTCGGCTTCACCCTCCGCGTATGGCAGGGCATGCAGTTGTCCGGCGATGCGAAGGTGACGCAGGCTTTCTGTGGTGAGGTCGAGCTCGAGTGACGTCAGGTGTTTCATCGCACTCAGCTTTTCCAGTCCCGGACCATGCACTGCGGTCATCCGTATATCCAGCGCGGTCAGACGGTTGAGTTTTGATATCTGCTCTAATCCGGCATCCGTAACCGGCGAACCTAAGACGCTGAGTTCTTTCAGATTTTGCATCTGGTCAAAGCCGCAATCCGGCTCACAGGTGACTCTTGTGGAAATCAGATTCAGCACGGAGAGATTTCCGAGCTGTGAAATCGTCCTGACACCGTCATCTGTCACACCACTGCCGCTGATGTGAAGCCCGAATGGGAACGGCGCGTTGGGAATGCGTTTCAGATCCTTATCTGTGAATGACGCAGGACAGACAAAAATGGCTTTGTTGTCGGGTGATTGCCTTAATCCGGCCTCGGCAAATGCCTGAACGGTATCTGCCATTTTTGAAGCAGGAATGCTGACCTGCACGGGATCGTGCGGCTGTGCCAATACGGTCGGACTGACGAAGATGGCGAGAGCAACTACGAGAATCTTAAACGTCATCAGGGAGGAAACTCAGTGTATGAGGTGCGTCAGAGTCTTACGGCGTTTTATGCGCGCACCGTGCGCGCATCATTGTTGCTCGTGTCTCCGACGCGAGTCTTCCGCCACGGAGTGACGGGCAACTATGGGTTGCGGGCGAAGCCCGCGTTAAGAAGTGAGAAGCAATATCTGAAATTTTTTGAACACTAATCTCCGCTGATAACCACTAATCTCCCAGCGGGTTGTTCGGGACGCGAACTTTTCCTGAACCCCGACGGGGTTTTACAACACAGCCTGGGGTCGCCGTGACTACGGCGCACCCCAGGAAAATCGGCACGAAACCCCGTGAACCCCAACGGGGTTCCACATGGGAATTTCCAGTTTGGGTTCAAGGATCGGGGGATGTGGAACCCCGTTGGGCAACGCTGTGAAGTATTTTTATCAGCAAATAATGGCATTATCTCCACCTGC
>CAZFDW010000470.1:0-5633 GCA_964517865.1 uncultured Chitinophaga sp. | reverse complement strand
AAATCCTGTTTTGGAACTGGATCTTTTCCTGAAGGCCCATTGACCGCATTCCTTAACGATCGTCTTTGGAGCCGTTGTAGATCACGGCCCAGATCACACTGGCCGCTTCGTCAGCGGGCAACTGTGATCATTTTAACTGCGCCATTTGACGGCGAGGCGAGCCGTCGCAAATCAAATCGTTGGCTGCTCCGGCGTGTCGGACCGGAGCAGGCAAGACAACTTCGGTTTCACGCTTCGGTCGTAACCACTGGAGCAGTGTATGAAATGCTGTTTCGGGGTCGATCGGCTTCACCGGGGTAGAGTGAAAACGAAATCTCATCTAACTCATGACGGTTCATCCTGAGTGAGTAACGACGTCAGAATATTTGCCGCGCATTTTGTCAAATCAACCGGATTCTGGCACTGGCGGGTTCGGCCAGAAAACGGACCTGGAGCGACATCAATGTGACGACATCGTCGGGTCTTGTCGCCATGTCCCTCGATGTAGAATACGGCAGTAAAATGACCCGGCGGGGCGTTCGAGCCTTGCGGTTCGCCGTCCGGCAATTCGCCGCGTCGTGGTTTCAACTGCCGATCAACGCGATCCGGCTTTACGCCGCTGGACCGCATGAGGAAGGTCACTTTGGTCTTCGGCGGGCATTCGGACACCATACAACCCTTGGATGGAGTCTGGTTTTCAGGTCTCTTCCGGGCAGTCGTTGTCCGCGGTGAGCTGCGAAGTGGCGAGACAGCCCAGGCTACGGGCGATTGATGTGGGGCATGCGACGATAATCTGTTCTGAGGGTGAGATTTCCGTTAACATTCTACCCAATGTCAGGGGAGTCCTGACCTTTGGCCTATTGCCCAGTTTCTCGCAACTTTGTCCGCGTTGACAACCGGCTGCAAGCATGAGGATTGTGCGACGGCATCCGAATTGACACCGAATCGACCGGTTGGGAGCCATACTCGTGGTTCCTGCCTGCGTCGCGGGACTCCATGAACCATTGATTGGTTGGTGAACGCCTTTTGGCAGGAGTCCCATGCCGGATGAACGAGATGCAGAACGTTACTCAGATATTGCAACAGGTCGAACAGGGGGATGCGACGGCTGCGGAACGGCTGCTGCCCTTGGTCTACGAAGAACTGCGCCGCCTTGCGGCTCAGCGAATGACTGCCGAACGACCTGATCACACATTGCAGCCCACCGCTCTGGTACACGAAGCCTGGCTGCTGCTGGTGGACGTACCGAAGGCTCAGCAGTGGGACAGCCGCGGCCATTTTTTTGCGGCTGCGGCGGAGGCTATGCGCCGCATTTTGATTGACCAGGCGCGACGGCGTTTGTCAGAGAAACGCGGCGGACAGATGAAGCGGCGGCCACTGACGGACGACATGACCGGTCTGGAATCCGACGAACACCTTGTGATGCTTGACGAGGCGCTGACGAGGCTGTGCCAGAAGGATCCGATCAAAGCCGAACTCGTCAAGCTGCGGTATTTCTCCGGGCTGACGTTGTCAGAAACCGCAGCCTTTCTGCAGATTTCTGAGGCCACCGCCGACAGGTACTGGTCCTATGCCCGCGCCTGGCTGCACCAGGAAGTGACCCGCATCCAGGACGAATTCGAACAAACTCCTGCCGCCCGGACAAATCACTGAGGCTTTTGCGAACCGGAATCCGCATTGCAGCGGGAACACCCGATTCACCAGCCTCGGAGCGGAAATCAATGGACGAAGAAGAGATTTTTCTTAACGCAATCGAGATCTTGTCGGTCAGCGATCGGGCCGTCTTTTTGACGAAGGCCTGTGGCGACGACGTGGCGCTTCGCAATCGGGTCGAGTCCCTGATCCGGTCGCATGAAGCAGCCGGCACTTTCCTGCAACCCACCGTCAGCCCTCAAGACGATGGGATGGTAGCGGCGGGGCTTGCAGCCGGCGATCCCACGCATGTGTCTTACTTCGGCAACTACGAAATCCTCGGACTCGTCGCACGCGGGGGAATGGGCGTTGTGTACCGCGCGCGTCAGATGAATCTGAATCGGATTGTGGCCCTCAAGATGATTCTGACCGGTCAACTGGCCACGTCGAATGAGATTCAACGGTTTCAGACAGAAGCGGAGGCCGCAGCGTGGCTTGATCACCCCAGCATCGTCCCCATCTACGAAACCGGAGAATACAACAAGCTGCATTACTTTTCGATGGGATACGTGGAAGGAGAATCGTTGGCGAAGAAACTTCAGTCCGGTCCACTGGCTCCCGCCGAGGCTGCAGCGATGGTGGCAACGATCGCGGATGCCGTGCAGTACGCTCACGAAAAAGGCGTGATTCATCGCGATCTGAAACCTGCCAATATTCTGATCGATCACGACGGGAAGCCGCACATCACGGACTTTGGACTGGCACGGCGAACGGAGTCAGATCACAGTCTCACCGGAACGGGGCAGGTACTCGGCACCCCGGGCTACATGGCGCCGGAACAGGCCCGGAGCGCCGCAAAAGTCTCCGCTGCGGCCGACATCTATGCGTTGGGTGCGATTCTTTATGCACTGCTGACCGGCCGGCCTCCGTTTCAGTCCGACAACCCGATCGACACGATGCTGCAGACCGTGAACAACGATGTGGTGTCCCCGCGACTGCTCAATCCCCGAGTCGCGCCTGATCTGGAAGCGATTGTGCTGAAGGCACTCGCGAAGCAGCCAGGTCAGCGATTCGCCAGTGCTGCGGAATTCCGTGAGGAAGTGCTGAGGTACCTCTCCGGACAACCGATTCTGACCCGGCGTCTTTATCGCTGGCGAAAGTTGATTCATACCAGCATTCCTGCAAGTATGACACTGGCGGATATCCTTTGCTTGACCGGATCAACTGCCCTGTTGGTGGCGATGTTGGTGCCGATTGTCCACTTCGGTGATCGCGAGGACTATCTGATTCGCTGCGCACCCACAAGCGTGCCGATCCTGATTGTCGGCGCCACCGTGGCGCTGATATCCGCGGCAGCATCCTGCTACCGGCTCACCCTGGTGGTCTCCATCTGGATGGCATGTACGGTCCTGTTCGCGTTCACGGAGGTCTCCTCATACTGGGCCAAATACTTCGACATCGGCAACTGGGGAATCGCCGGAGTCGCCTGCCTGACGGGAGGTCTGCTGGCAGTGTTCGTCGGCGCCGTTTCCGGGTACATCCGGCAGCAAGACCGTGGCGATTCACCACTGCGTTGGCGTCCTCGCCAGATCTCCGCAGCGGTGGCAACTACCATACTCGCAGTGAGTCCGGCCGTACCGTTATTCCAGACTGACGGAACCCTGTACGGCGAGTCCTATCACGTCTCGAAGTCGCTCCTCGAAAACTCGACTGCCGTTTCTGCCGCGGTTCTGGCCTTTGCCGGACTGGCCGCATTTGTTGTGGGCCGGAGTTTTCTTTCGGTGCTCATCGCCCCGGCCGTCCTCGCGGCTGCCGTGGTGGGCCTGAACATGAAGTCCACCAGTGTCGGCGAGACGTCTGTCACGACTTTGGGATTCCTCAGTGTGTTCGGTCCATGCTGCGTGTTAGCTTTGGTTGCAGGACTCGACGTCGTTGCTTGGCAGCAGAACGACGGACCGGCCGACATCCGTCACCGCAATTCCACACCGATTGCCGTGATTCTGAGCCGCGGAATGTTCCTGGCCTCCGCCGCAATTTGGGCAGGTCTCGCGATCATCCTCTGGGAATTCGCCAGAGCTGAAATGCCCGGCATCTCCCTCTTATCCATCCCGCTTCTCCTTGCCGGAGCTGCCATTCTCCGAGCTGTCCTCACGGACCGTTCGATCGGGTCTTTCCTCACTCTGACAGTGCAGAGGCTGACGATTCTCTTCATCTGCCTGAATCTTCTGGTGGGACTCAGCACAATCTACACCGCCATGTGCTTTGCGGCGATCCAGGAAATCGCCGGGGTTGCCCTGCCCATGGCCGCTGGCCTGTCGTACGTGGCAGCGGCAGCGATTGACTGCGGACGGATCCGCCCGCAGTGGATTGTCTGGCTGCTGCTGGTATGCGTCTCGCTGGCGATCATCTTTCTCGTGATCTTTCTCGTTCTAGGCGCCTTCGAAGACACCACGTCGGTCGTTGTGGGATTCTTCCTGACGGGACTCGCTGCCGTGCACATCTGGCTGCTGTGGGCTGAATGCGTCCTGCGAGGAAGTGCCAAGTGCCAGTCACTTTTGTAAGAGTGAGTTACTGATCGGTCGGAAACGATTAGAGCTGGCAAGTTTCGTCTATTATTCGTCGTGCCTGCGGCACGAACGCACAATGAGTCAAAAGCGGAAACGCACTCGTCGTCCGCCTCTGGCGATGGATTCAAGCTTCATCCAGCAATTCAACGGCCGCAAATTTCTGGCCTTCCAGCATCGACAGACTGGCACCGCCGCCTGTGCTGACGTGCGAGACTTTGTCGGCGAAGCCCAGCTGCTGAATCGCAGCGGCGCTGTCGCCGCCGCCGATGATGCTGGTGGCGGAACTGTTGGCGATGGCTTCGGCCACGATGCGCGTCCCGGCATCAAATGGCGGCATTTCAAACACGCCCATCGGACCATTCCAGACGACCGTCTTTGCGTTTTTCAGCTCCTGAGCATACTGGGCTGCGGTCGCGGGGCCGATGTCGAAGCCTTCAAACGTATCGGGAATTTCACCGGCTTTCACAACAACTTTGTTGCAGTCACCGTTGAAGGCGTCGCCGCAATGAGTGTCCACCGGCAGGACCAGTTTGCTTCCACCAATCTGGATGAGTTCCTGTGCCAGTTCGACTTTGTCCAGTTCCACGCGACTCTTGCCGACCTTGCCACCCTTCGCCAGCGAAAACGTGTAGGCCATCGCGCCGCCGATCAGCACTTTGTCACAGATGTTTAACAAGTTTTTGATGACGTTGATTTTGTCGGAAACTTTGGCTCCGCCCAGAATCGCGATAAATGGTCGTTGAGGATTGGCGATCGCGTCTGACAGATATTGAATTTCCTTCTGCACCAGAAATCCGACGACCCGCGGTTTGCCGACCATCGCCAGAGGCACTGCCACCATGGACGCATCGGTGCGGTGGCATGTTCCAAAGGCATCGTTGCAGTAGATATCCGCAAACCCGGCAAGCTTCGCCGCAAACGCAGCGTCGCCCTTCTTTTCGCCTTTGTAGAAGCGCAGGTTTTCCAGGACCAGCACGTCGCCGTCTTTCAATGCAGCAACCTTCGCGGTGGCGTCGGCATCAACAGCGTCCGTGGCAAAAGCCACTGGCTTCCCGAGCAGCGTGCTGAGGACATCAGCGGCGGGCTTCAGGCTTTCCTTAGAATTGTCCTGACCAGGTTCAGGTCGTCCCAGATGACTGCACAGGACCACTTTCCCGCCACGGTCGATTACGGACTTGATGGAAGGAATGGCCATGCGGACGCGGCGATCGTCGGTCACATTGCTGTGATCATCCAGCGGCACGTTAAAATCCACCCGCATGAGGACCGTTTTGCCGGCTACATTTACGTCTGCTATTGATTTCTTCGCCATGTCTGTGTCTCTTATCGTCGTTGCGCGCACCACCACCACAAGCACCACACCGCCCACCTGGACGGCGCACCCAAGCTGCATTTTAGCGAACTGCCGTTGTCAGTCACGGCAGAGGGTAGAATTCATACTCTTGTGACTCCTGT
>CAZFDW010000469.1:0-5634 GCA_964517865.1 uncultured Chitinophaga sp. | reverse complement strand
GATGACTCACGATCCCTGGAGCCGTCCTACGCTCGATGACCTTCGCCGAATCCTCGAGAGCATCGGGAAGGTGAACGTTTCGAACAACCGCGAGAATGAACGACTTGAACTCTCAGTGCCGGCAGAAATCCGCACTCAACGGGGGAACACGATTGCTGCGATGACTCGAGAAATCAGTCGCACCGGAATCGGTATGCTGCATCGCGGAGCTGTCACACCCGGCGATGTGATCGTCCGCATGGCCAGTGAAACTCGAGAGTTCCAGTACAACGTCCGTGTTGAATGGTGCTCTCCCTGCGACAACGGCATGTTTATGAGCGGTGGCCGGTTTCTGCCAAATACGACTGAGACCTAGCCAGCCGCCTGTTGCACCAAAGCCGCTGGCTTCCAGTCGATCAGATGCAGTTCCACTTTATTGAAGCCATTGAATGTGTTGATCACCGGTGCGAACGTCACTGAGATTGGCCCGACTGTTGCTTGCAGTTGTGCGGCCCATTCAGCTCGGCCGAACGCCACACCGCGCATGGTTGTTCCCTGCTGACGAACCCTGATCGCCAGATGGCGGTCACCTTCACCCATCGTTTTCGGTGGTTCCGCGAGCTCCACGCGCGACGCGACGAAACGTGGCTGCGGATTCTCCTGACCAAACGGGCCCAGGCGTTCCAGTTCACGCACGGCGGGAAACGTGACTTCCGAAAGCAACACTTCGGCATCGATTCGCAATTCCGTGTCCGCCGCCGTTGGATGAAAGTTCGCAGCTGCCCAGGACGCCAGTGTTTCCCGCACAGCACCTACTGCGACAGCTTTCAGTCGCACACCCGCAGCCGCTTTGTGACCTCCGAAGCTGACGACATGTTCGCGACAGGATTCCAGACCCGAGTACAGATCAAAACCTGCCCATGAACGTCCGGACCCCTGACCGGTTCCATCGTCGCGCAGCGCGATCAGAACCGTCGGTTTGCCGAATTCTTCCGTCACGCGACTGGCAACGATCCCTATGACACCGGGATGCCAGTCGTGATGCGCAAGTACCAGCGTCTTGTGCTTTTCCCATTCCGGATTTTCTGCCACCATCTCTCGGGCCTGCTTCAGTATACGCCGCTCGACCGTCTTGCGATTGTTGTTGAGCGTATCCAGGTATTCCGCCAGCTTTGTGGCACGCTCGGCGTTTTCGGTTGTCAGTAATTCTACCGCCAGGCGTGCCTGCCCGAGACGACCTGCCGCATTGATCCGCGGCCCCAGGCCAAAACCGATGTCATCCGCCCTCAGTTCCGGCTTGTCGAACAGACCTGCCACGCGCATCAATGCTTTCATGCCCAGTGAGGACTGTTCGCGGACTGTCTGGAGACCGTAACGCACGATGACGCGATTCTCGCCTAGCAGCGGGACGACATCGGCAACTGTTCCGAGGGCCGCCAGTCCCACCGCCTGCTTAAGAAATTCCTTCATGCGGGGGCTGGCCTTTTTTCCGTCGCCCAGTCGCTGACAGATGGCCCATGCGAGTTTGAAAGCGACGCCGGCACCACAAAGGTCACCAAATGGATAGGTTGATCCCGGCAGGCGCGGATGCACAAGTACAAGGGCATCGGGAAGCTGCGATCCGATATGGTGATGGTCAGTGATGATCAGGTCGAGTCCAATTTTCCTGGCCATTGCGGCTTCGGCAACACTGGCGATGCCGCAATCGACGGACACGACCAGTCGCTGCGGATCTTCTTCATGCAGTTGCTGCAGAGCGGCGTTGTTCAGGCCGTAGCCTTCTTCCAGGCGACAGGGAATATAATAGTCAACCGTCGCGTTGCTCAGCTGCAGACAGTGCCACAGAATGCTGGTGCCCGTGACTCCATCGACGTCGTAGTCGCCGTAAATCGTGATGCGACGCTTGTCCTGAATCGCCTGCACGATCAGATCCGCTGCAGCGTTGATGCCAGGCAGCTCCGACGGATCGTGCAGGTCACTGAGTTTCGCGCCGAGAAATGCCCTGGCAGAATCCACCTGCGAGAAGCCGCGCGAGAGCAAAACCTGACTCAGCAGCGGAGAAACTTTCAATTGTCCGCTCAGACGACGAATTCCCGCTTCATCGTGAGGGTGAAACGTCCATTTTCTTTCCACGCACCTGGCTCCCGCTTGCTGTATCTGCTGCACAAGCCGAGCAGTGTACTGGGCTGGCAGGCTGGCGGGAATCGAACGCCAGGACGGGCTTTCAAAGGGCGTGTAGTTGCCGATTTCGGTAGGTCCTGCCTGCCGGGCAGGACTTCGCGGCCACGCCGCGACCAGCGACGAGTCGCAGTCGAAAGGACGGCCACGCGGCGACGTGGAGCGGAGATGCGACCCAAGGCGGTTCGCCTTACGGCGAAAGTCCTTTCCGGCAGAAAGGACCTACCAAACACAGTCTCTTCCGGCAGAAAGGACCTACTTTGACAATCATCTGCGATTGCCGCCCTCTCAGGGCGGCGACTGCGGCGTCAGCGTGCAGCCTGGCCTAAAAAATAAATGGCCAGCTGGAAGCTAACCCCACGTACGAATCCGGGCAAGGCGCCTGGCCAGTTGTACCGATTGTGATGACTTTTCCGACGGTAATGAACGGTGTGAATTTGTAGCGATTTTAACAATTGTTGCGATGCAACGCACGAGACCGGCTCTATCGGTAGTAGCGGTCTATTCGCGCGGCATGCAGCGATTCTGCCGCTGGCGCTGGTGAGACCGGGTGACAGTTCAAGCACAGGACGAACAACTGTCGAAACCGGAAGTATCCGTAATGGACATTCTCTCGGCAACTTGTGATTTCTGATTCAAACCGTCATCGATGGCATTTCGCAATACTGAAGCATAACCGGCTTCCTTATCGCGGCAGAAATCCAGGTTGAAGGGCTTCGCGAAGATTGACCTGCAAAGATCTGAGCGAAGTATTCCCGATCGTCCCAGGAGAGAATCGACAGGATTTTGGAGAGCAGCAGGATGCTGGTGCGATCAATACATCTCACAACACGCCGATATGTAACGTGGCTGATTTTGGGGGCGATGGCTATCTCATCGCTGTCTGGCTGCTCGCGCCAATTCTGGCGGAAGCAGGCGGACAAAGACACGTACAACGATATTGGTCAGAAACTCAATGACGAGCGCTGGGAACTTCCGCGCATCGACCTGACGCCCGATCAGCGGAGCCGGTTTTTTGATCCCTACGATCCCGATAAAGAACCGTTGCCTCCGGATGATCCTGCTGCGCACGTTTTCATGCACAGCGTGAATGGACGGAAAGGTTACAAGAGCTGGCACAAGCTGGGGAGGTCCATCGCGATCGAGAATCCGAACTGGCTGGAGAACTACGGCATCGAGATGAACGGTATGGATCCGGTGGAAGGACACTCACAAGTCAAGTTGCTTAAGGTCAATTTACCGGAACTGGTTGATCTCTCGTACATTCACAGTCGCGACTACCAGAACAACCTTGAGGAACTGTATATCAGTGCACTCGCGCTGACGCAGCAACGCTATAATCTGGGAGTTCGTTATCTGGGGCGCAATGGCAATGAACCATTTGTCAATGGTACCGCCACCACACTCGGAAATGGCCGAGCCAATGGGATCTCTACTGCGGCGTTCGGAGTGAGTCAGTTGCTTCCTTCCGGTGGCCAGCTGGCGGTGGAACTTGCCAACGCAGTCACCTGGAATTTTGGTCAGGGTGGAAGCATATCGGCGCCATTGCTCGGCTACAGTATCACTCAGCCGCTGATGTTCCAGGCGGGCCGCAAAGTCGTCCTTGAACCGCTGACCCAGGCCGAACGCTCGGTGCTTTACAGCGCACGTAACATGGCGCGATTTCGTCAAACGCTGTTCGTAAGTGTGTCAACAAGTTACCTGAATCTGCTCCGGCAACGACAGGAAATCCTGAATCAGATCAACAACATTCGGCAGCTGGAGGAGCAGTACGAGAAGCAAAAAGCGCTCGACTCACGCATCCCGGATGTCGTTCACGAAAAGCTCGAAAATTTTCAGCAGCTGCTGCAACTGATTCCAGACGACTTGAAAGCGCACTTCACGTACGACGGGCTGTGGCTGGAATGGGACGGGCCAATGACGGCAGAAGACGAACAGAGATTACTGAGCCTCTCCGATGACGCCGCCTATCAATCGGCCATACAGCAGCTGATTGGATGGAAAAATCAGGATGCGACCAGCCTGGCATCTTACCAGATCCTGACGCAGCTCCAAAACGCCCAGGCAGGGCTTGCATCCCAGCGGCAAGCTTTGGCGGATTCTCAGGACAGCCTGAAGATTCAGCTGGGCTTGCCGCCCAATGTCCAACTGGACATTGACGAGGATGGGCTGGCCCCTTTTGAAATCATCAGCTGGGATCTGATCAAACTTGAACGGAGGATGCGGGAGATCCAAAAGAATCTTGGGAAACAACTGCTGCCGGACCTTGGTGAAAATCAAGCCGACACACCACCGGACTTTGCAGCGCTCAGGGAGTATGTCGATGGACTGGCAAAATTGCGGAACGACCTCCGTGAATACGGGATCAATGTCGTCAAGAACGACTTGAAACCGATCGAGGACCTGCTGGAGACCACAAAGGACGACTGGACAGCCAGTCGTCCCGATCAGCGCTACTTCCGCAGCGAAGAAGAACGAAATCTGCTTGTCCAGAATTATCAGAAGGACAAGGCCACATTTGAACGGGCCGAACGGGACTTCATGTTTGGGTCCGACCAACTCGATATGCTGTTGCGACTGATTGACGTCGAAACTCAGGACGACATCCTGAAGACGCTCGACAGTGATTCCAATGGAATGATCGAAAGTTCGGAGCTGCCGCGCGGCTGGACTGAACTGCCACGATTAGGCACAAAGACGGCCGCGGATACTTACACGGTTGATGCATTCCTGTCCGAAGTCCGCGATGGATCCAGAATTCTGCGCGACGATTACTTGCTCCGACTGGCCCAGCAGTTGGAAGTACTCCAAGCGGGTCTGAGAGTGGAAGCCATCGCGATCAATCGGTTCACTCTGCCTGAATCGCAGGAGTTTCCTGAAATTGATAATGTTATCGAGATCGGCCTTGAGAATCGTCTCGATCTTATGAACAACCGTGCACAGGTAATGGATACTCGCCGCAGAATGGAAATCGCAGCCAACAGCCTCGAATCGACATTCAACCTGACTTTCCAGGGTTCGCAGGGATTGAGCGGCGGCAACAAGCTCCTGGACAGCAATCAAACGGCCCGGCTGGAATTCACGACGCCCCTGGATCAGATTGACGAGCGAAACGCCTACCGCACGTCATTGATCACATATCAACGGCAACGAAGAAGCTACATGCTGTCGGAAGACACAATTGCGCTGAATATTCGCCAAAACTGGCGTCAGCTACAGGTGCAGGAGTACCGTCTGGAAATCGACCGCAGGGCGGTCAGAACCGCCTCGTTACAGTACGACAGCGCCTCATTACAGGCTTCCGCAGCGGTTCAGCAGAACGCCCTCAGCATCACGCAGGCCCTGAGTACGCTTCTGAATGCTCAAAACACACTTGCCAGGGATTGGGTCACTTATGAGACAAATCGGCTTAACATCTTTGCAAACATGGGTATCATGCAGATTGATCCTCGCGGAGTCTGGGACGATCCCTTCTAC
>CAZFDW010000468.1:0-5674 GCA_964517865.1 uncultured Chitinophaga sp. | reverse complement strand
CCCGCATCCGTGGCGCAGACCACGTATTCGACATCGCGGCCCTGAATGAGTTTTTTGACAATGCGGAACTGTTCTTTCGTGGACTCGAGCACGGCCAGCGGCCAATGATCGGGCAGCATGGGCAGCGACTCTGCACGCCACGCTTTCCAATCGGGATTGATCTCGTGTGGCTGCGCCAATCCCACGAGGTGCCCAATCGCCCACGTGACCACGTATCCGTTGCCGTGCAGCCAACCGGATGCTCGTGTCCGCGCGCCGACCACCAGTGCAATATCACGTGCAACAGACGGCTTCTCGGCGACAACAACTATGTTCACGGTCTTGTTCCAGGTGGTGTCACGACAACCAACGGATCGGAATCTGTTTTCCGTGGGGCGGAGGGTATCAACGGGCGTGGCGTAGTTCTGGACACGGTCGCCGAGGACGCCGGTGTGGCCTCAGTAGCGATAGGATAACGCATCGCGCGGATGGAGAAGAGCCTATTCGTAAGAATATCGCTGAAGTGGTAAGAGAGGTACCTGCACGGTTTCAGGAATGAGGCCTATCGCGCGATGTCCAGGAAAACGGTTGGCTGCGATTGGACATCGCAGATCTGGTTGGAGACAATGTCCTTCATCCGAGATGCGGACTCACACGAACGACCAATGCAATAACAAAGGATTACGAAATGGGCGACAAAGGCGGCAAGAAGGATAAGGAAAAGAGTAAGAAGCAGAACGCGGACAAACAGGAACAGAAGACGAAGGGGAAGCAGGCTAAACCCCAGTCGAAGTGAGCAGGACCCTGATTGCGGGACCACAAGGGAGCCCTATCGGTGAGCAGCCGAGAGGGCACGAACTCAAGCCACGGATCTGGCGCGGCCGCTGTTGCTGCGCTGTTTGATGTGTCCCGTTGTATGCCCGAATGCAGTGATCGATTTCGCGTTGCGCAGTACAATGACATCCTGCGCAGCGGTGGGGTTGCGTCCCAGCAGCCACACAGTGTGGGGGATGCGTAACGCGCGCAATCGGGATGCGGCGAGTCTGCAGGTCCATCACGACGAGAATGAAAATCGAGATGAGTCCGTGAAGTTGCCCATACGATGCATCTCAAGATTCGCTACAGCACAATGCTGAACACAAGCCGCTTCCACGGCCAGATCGAACTGCGATGCCACAAGACCAACTGGCTGAATTGCTCTCTGCGGACGCTCAAAAAACGTCATCCATTTGGGAGAACCCTGTGAGTGGGCGGAATCCACCTGCGGACTCAAGTCACGCCCTCCGGAGTAGGCCGAAGCAGCTTCGTAAACTCCTGGCGGCACGAGTTGGTGGCGATGAAGTCAACGATGCCGCTTCGTTCGTGCATTTGGCATAAACGCAGGCCACTGTGTCGAACTTTCCGAAGATGAGTGGGAGAATCCTCATTGCCATGGGCTCCCGTTCGGAAGGAAAAACGAACCGCTGCGCTGGAGATCGGCTTGTAAATCGGACCACGCATTCCGCTCGAAAGCATCGACATCTCGACATCCGCCTGATATCGATGGAGCTTGTTTCAGGTTTGTAAGAGCGATAACATTCACCGCCACCAGCAAGCGAGCGCCAAATTGATGAGAAATCAGACTGTCCCAGGAAAAGCCGCTCGCACTGGCGTGATCGCCATGATGCTCTTTGCTGCCGTCTGGGCAAGGCCCATCAGTTGCGTGGCTCAGTCCGCTGACGACGAGGTATTCGCTGCTCTTCAGGTCGATGCCAAAACCATTCTGCAAGAACAAGTGACTCCCTTTGTAACGACCTATTGCCAGGATTGTCACGGTAACAAGGTCTCAGAGGCTGGTCTTAACTTCGAACCAGCACTCAAGAACGCTGGTGATCCCGCCTTCGCGAAACGGTGGAAACAAGCGTTCGCACATGTCAATGCACACGACATGCCTCCCAATGACGCCGAAAAGCAACCGTCTGAAGAGGAGCGGCAGCGGTTCATGGAATGGATTGAGAAGGTCAAATACCTCAGCCCAAAGGATCCGGGGCCGTTTGTCATCCGTCGGTTGACCAAAATGGAATATGGCAACACGCTGCACGATCTTTTTGGAGTTGATTCCGCAGTTGCCCGCGATTTACCGGACGATGTGGGCGGTGAGGGGTATCTCAATTCGTTCTCACCCCTCCAATTGGAACAGTATCTGGCGATTGCGAATGAGGTGTTGGAACTGATTTCCAAACCTGAAGGCGTACCGTCTACCGAGATGCTGCGGCTGCTGCTGAGCGAGCCACCGGCACTTGAGACTGACGAGCGGGTGGCGGCCAAAGATATTGCCCGATCGTTTGCCCGGATGGCCTATCGTCGACCTCCTGCAGAATCGGAACTCGATGTCCTGCTGGCGGTGTTCGATCTCGGTCTTGAAAACAAACTTGCATACCAGTCATCACTGCGGCTGATGCTCAAAGCAGTCCTTGTTTCGCCACAGTTCCTCTTCATCACTCCCGTTGGAGAACAAGAGTCTGGCCACAGTATCGTCCCTCTGGACGACTATCAACTGGCATCGCGTTTGTCATATCTGCTCTGGGCAACCATGCCCGATGGTGAGTTAATGGCTTTGGCAGATGGAGGAAAACTGCATGAGCCGGAGATTCTCCGAACCCAGGTGAAAAGGCTGCTGGAAGACCCACGTTCCCGTGCGTTTTTTGATGGATTTGGTGCGCAGTGGCTGGGAGTGGGAACGCTGCAAACCAAAACCTTCGATACCGAAAAATTTCCGCAGATGACCAGTGAAATGCGGTCAGCGATGTATGACGAAGCCCGTCTGTTTTTCGAAAGCATTGTGCGTGAAAACCGAAGCGTGGTCAGCTTTGTCGATTGCGACTACACGTTTCTCAACGGCACCCTTGCCTCCATTTACGGCCTGGAAGCAACGGTGACCGGAGCCGAAATGCAGAGGGTGCATCTCACGGATGCCAATCGAGGCGGGGTTTTGGGAATGCCGGGAATTCTGGCATCGACATCGCTTCCGAATCGTACCAGCCCGGTCAAACGCGGTGTGTGGGTGCTTGAACAAGTGCTGGGGGATCATGTGCCCCCACCACCGCCGAATGTTCCCGAGTTGGAAAAACAGGACAAGAGTGCGATTGCGAATCTGACCCTTCGTCAACGCACAGAACTGCATCGCACCGATGCGGTCTGCGCCAATTGCCATAATTTGCTTGATCCCATTGGGTTCGGCCTTGAGAACTTTGATGCCATCGGGCGCTGGCGCGATCAGGACGATACGGGGGGCGCAATTGACGCTTCCGGTGAACTTCCTGGGGGGAAACACTTTGCGTCTCCCAAAGAATTGAAACGGATCATCGCCGGACGAACCGATGAACTCGCTCGCAATCTGGCGGAAAAACTTTTGGCATATGCATTGTGCCGTCAGCTTGAAGGCTATGATGAAATCGTCGTGGATGGTCTGATGCAGAAGATCGCCAGCGACGGCTACCAAATGCAATCTCTGGTCATAGAAATTATCACCAGCTATCCGTTCACTCATCGACGGATCCAGGAACAAGTCGAAGGTGCCAAATGAGAAAAAACATGCTGATCGATCGTCGCTCCTGTCTGAAAGGACTGGGAGTTGCGCTTGCCCTGCCACTTTTCGAGACAATGGGTTGGGCCGAATTCGACAAACTCGCGACATACAAACCGCCGGTCCGTCTTGGGTTCATGTACATGCCCCATGGAGTCATCATGGACCAATTCTGGCCCAAAGATGCAGACAGTTTCCTGTCGTCACCGCCCCCAGCGCTGGAATCGCTGCGGCCAGTGCTCGACCAGTGTCTGCTGATGAAGGGGATTTCGGGAGTTTCGATCGCGCCTTTTAACGGCGCTCCTCACGCGCTCGAATTATCGACCTGGCTCACCGCGACGTTGCCGGATGCGGACACGCGGAGTCAGATCAATATTGCGATTTCCGCCGACCAGATTGCGGCGAATTATGTGGGAGCGTACACGTCGCTGCCGTCTCTGGAACTGGCGACGATGCCTCAGACACACAAGGAGAATCAAGAGGGACTGAACGAAGGATACTATTCGCACTGCAGCTTTCGCTCGCCCACCCAGACAGTCCCCGCCGAGATCAATCCACGCAGCGTTTTGAAGCGGCTCTTCAATCAAAACGAGGAAGTCAGCGATGGCCGCAGACCCGTCCAGGCGGATGCTCTGGACCGAAACATGCTGGATCTGGTGATTGGTGGCGCGAGAGACCTGCGACGAACGTTGCCCAAAATCGACCAGCACAAACTCGATGAATATCTCGACAGTGTCCGCTCTGTGGAACGTCGCATTGCTGCCATCGAGTTCCGTCAAAAAGAAGCCGCATTGGAAAAAGCCGGCGTCAGTGCCAGTCGGCGAAACGACACCGATTCTCCACCCATTGAGATCAGGATTCCGGAAGGCGATAAGCGCAGCGAGTACATGCAGGTGATGTGTGACCTCAACGTGCTGGCGTTTCAGACGGACATCACCCGCGTCAGTACTTACATTGGCTCTACGCCAAACGGTGTTTCCTATCCGGAACTTGGGTTCAATGATGAGCATCACTCCCAAACCCATCACAACGATGAGCCGGGGATGGTTGGGAAAGTCGCCAGTATCACTGCATTCAATATCTCGCAGTTCGCATACATGGTGAATAAAATGCACAATTTGAAGGAAGGTGACGGCACGCTGCTCGACAACTGCATCATGATGTGGGGCTCCGGTCTTGAAGACGGGAACAAGCATAGCAGAGAGAACCTGCCGTTCATTCTTGCAGGGCGTGGAGGCGGGGCGCTCAACACTGGGCGTTTTCTGCCAGATACCAAGGGGAATCAAGGAGATTTACTCACCACGCTGCTTACGTGCGCTGGGATTCCGTTGGACCGTCCGATTGGAATTGCGACCAGACAACTGAAGGAAATGACCACTAATATCTGAGCCCGGCGAAGAGCGAATCGCGAATTGAGTTCGACGGTGCCGGGCAGTCGCAATGCGTGCAATCAGACGTTCGCCGATCCTCAGCCGTTCACTGCTCCGGTCACATCGACCCACGCAGTTCGTGCGGCTAAGTCCACCCGATTGGTGTCGTCATTTTGATGTCCCGTCGGGTTGGGATTTGAGCGATGCCGTGGATCAGATTGATGCTGCGTCAGCGTGTCGGACCTAAGCAGGCAACACAACCTCTGTTTCCCGCCTCAGTCGTGACCAGGCGGTTGATGAAGATCCTTTTTCCGAGTCGGTCGATAATGACCACACAGTAGAGTGAAAACGAAATTACATCTAACTCAGGACGGTTCATCCTGAGGGAGCAACGCCGTGAGAATATCTGCCATCAAAGTGGTCGGGCGAACCGGATTCCGGCATTCGTGGGCCTGGCCAGAAGTCGTGCTTGAAGTGCCATCTATTTGTTTACACCAGCGGGGCTTGTCGCCAAATCGTGCGTTTGCTGCTTATGATGATCCGCATACCAAAAACTGGTTGCAAACTGTCGCATCGTGGCATCTGCCGGGGGATCAACGCATGCATGCTAACCTGCTCTTTTGACGACTTCACAACGCCGCCCGGATGAGCACGGAATGCCAAAATTCGAATGCCTCGGATGGCAGGATCGAACCAAAATCGTAGCCGTTCACGACATTTCGAGAATGACAGTATAAACCACAGATGGACGCGGATGAAC
>CAZFDW010000467.1:0-5678 GCA_964517865.1 uncultured Chitinophaga sp. | reverse complement strand
AGAATGACCCAGCGCGGGCTTCGCCCGCAACCCAGCGTCTCAGGATCGGCGCAATGATCACTGTCGGATTTAAAAAGGAGTCATCAGTTGATGCAACCAATCACGAAACATTTTGCCTGTGCCTCGGACGCGGGAGGGTGAACAAGCGGAATCGCAAGTTATAGCAAGAAGATTACGGGGTAGGGAAATTCAATAACTCCAACGCGCCTCATCTACTTACCTCGCAATTTTCGTAACCGTTCACGACTCAGAACGAAACCTGTGCCAGCAACCACAGATGAACACAAATTGACACAGATAGAAATCAACAATCAAGCTGTGTTCATCTGCGTCCATCTGTGGTTAAGTCACGCTTGACCCGCGCGTTTCATTTGTCGTTGAACCTGTCTTTCGTCGTGCAACAGATTTTCCTGATGGGACGATGTTCGGCGAAGCGACGGACATGAATGTCCATCCTACAGAAGCAATCTCGTGATTTATGCGTCTGTTCATACTTCTGCTGATCCTGATCTCACCGACTGCTGCTGCATTGGCGTTTCAGCAGACGGTTGCGGACCGCGCTCCGGACGAGCGATGGCATCTGGGATATGAAATGTTCCAGATGCTGTTGGAAGAAAAGGGATTAGCGCCCGAACAATCATGGGAAGTGGCATTATCGTCACCTTCGAAGTCGGTTGTTGTCGTGTGTGGCGACCTGCAGTTGATTCCACCGGATGAATGGCTGCGAGCCCGCCGGTTTGTGGTTCAGGGCGGCGCGCTGTTGTTGGCGTCGGAAGGAAGTTTCGAGTTCCCGGGCGTCTGTTCGTTCTATGCGGGAGCGGTAACGTCCGGCTATTCGTCGGACCGTTATCAATCGTTCGCCGACTGTATTCGGATTCGTCAACTGAAGGCTGACGATGAACTGGCGAAGGGTGTGCGTGAAATTGTGGTCAATCGGACGGGTTGGCTTTCGACACCGGAAGACGATTCACTGGACTGGCAGGTGATTGCGTCAATGCCTGCGACCACGCTGCCTCGCGCAAGTCGGAATCAACCGCTGATTCTGGCTGGTCGTGACGCAGCACCTCAGACCGGGTTGATTATTCTGGCGGCTGACGAAAGTCTGTTTACGAACGGAATGCTCTGGCATGGCGACAATGCGATCTTCGCGATTCAGCTGAGCGAATTGCTCTGCCGTGCAGGACGACAGCAGTTGCTGTTTGTTCACAACGGAATTCCGCTGCCGGGTTATCGTGAGAGTGGGGAGATGCAGCCGCCCGAGCCAAAACAGTCCAATCCGCCGATGATTCCACCAGATATTGAACTACCAGAACCTGATTTCCAGACAAAACTGCAGTTGGCGAATGCGGTGATTGATGAGGTTCAGGAATCCAATCTTGTCAACGAAGTGCTGCGGGATCGCCCACGACAGATGAGACCACTCGCCTATTTGCGAACGGTCTTGTTGATTCTACTGGCGCTGGCGACGTTGTTCGTGCTCTGGCGGTTGATGCAAAATCGCTTAAATCTTCCGGCTTTGCCGCGTCCGAGATTTCTGCAGTCCGTATTCGGCGTAATGTCCGCGCGGCAAATCTCGAATTCAGAATTCGGCACGGCGATTGTTGTGCTGGCGCGGGATTTTTGTATCGAATTGACTGGATCCCGGACGGAAACGGACTGGAGTCGTTGTTTGTCCGAACGGCCGAACCCCCGGACTACAACGCTGAGTCGTACTCAGCGTCGCGAACTCTCAGACATACTGGGGCTTGCCTTACGCGGTGCCCCGATTCATTTATCGCGTCGCAGATTTCAGGCACTTGGTCGCGCTATCAAGGAACTTCGCGACCAGCACCGCGTGTCGCCAATTGTCTGAGGAGCACCAGGTGAGTCGCTCGTCATGAGTCAGAATCCACCACGCTTGCGTTTCCACTCCATGCAGAAGAAACTCCCTGCGGCAGCGGCACGGAGTCGAGTTCCGTTTGCTGTGTCAGACAAACTGTTGTGTTCCGCTAGCGCTGCACACAACCTACTCGAATCAATGAACCATCAATCCGCTGGTAATATTTCTCTGAAAGTACAGGACGATCCAGAACATGAAAACAAATCCCGTGAAGGCCGCGCTTGCTGCCGGACAGCCTCAGGTCGGTACATGGCTGTCGTTCGGTGATGTGTTCACGGCACGGCTGATGGCCAGAACCGGGTTCCCATGGCTGACCGTGGATCTGGAACACTCGCCAATTGACTGGCAGATGGCATCGCTGATGTTCGCCGTGATTGCTGATGCTGGCTGCGTGCCGTTGGCCCGAGTCCCGCGTGGTGATCACGATCTGATTAAACGTGTGCTGGACGGCGGTGCCTGGGGCGTCGTTGTGCCGATGGTCAACACGGTCGAACAGGCAAAGATTGCGATCGCTGCGGCAAAGTATCCGCCGCAGGGAAATCGTTCGATCGGCGGCAGTATTCCCGCCCAGAATTTTCAGACGGGCACTGGCGAATACTATCGTCGGGCGAACGACGAGATTCTGGTCATCCTGCAGACTGAGTCGCCCGAAGGAGTCGCTAATGCTGAAGCGATCTACAGCCTTCCCGGAGTTGATGCGATCTTTGTAGGGCCGAATGATTTGTTCTGGCAGATGAAAAAACCTGACGGGACGGAACCGTCTGCAGAAGAATTTGAAGCCATGCTTCAGCGTGTGCTTGCCGCTGGAAAAAAAACGGGAACTCCGGTCGGAATTCACTGCCAGGAAATCGCGGAAGTCCAGCACCGCATCCGTGAGGGATGGCAGTTTCTTGCCCTGCAAAGCGAGCTCAAAATGATGGTGTCAAAGGCACAGGAGCTTGTCCAGGAACTTGGACTGGAGACAGCATCGGATCTTGTCCGTTATTAGTGCGATATCGACGATCGGCTGAGGAATCCGGCCTGATTGCGTGAGACCTCCGGTTTGTAGCCTGATGCGTCCGGTCATGATTCACAACATGTTTGGCGATGGGGGAGGCTCTCCGCCTTGCCTCGCTTTCGCAATCCGAATTGATGGCCAATATTCGCAGGCGAGTTGAAGCGATTTTCCCTGAAGTCACGTTGAGGACTTGACGAAGGGTGGCGAACACAAAGAATACAGTGAGAGCGGGGACTGTTCGTTCGGCCGCTGAATCTCCACTCTGGATTCTGCAGCGACTGCCCAGAGATCCGGATGTTTTTCGCGAGGGAGTTTTTTCGATGCCAGTTTATCCTGCAATCTCAGTCCACATGAAACTATTTGCTCTGCTGACTGCGTTCTGTCTTGCAGCCAGTCACTGCTGCGCTCAGACAGCGGCGCAGCCGCCGGGAAAGTCGAACACTCGTGAAGAGATATTCACTGCGTCCGACGGTTGGAAGATCCATGCGACGTTTTATGAATCTGCTGCCGGGAAGGAATCGCCGGCGATCATCCTGCTGGCAGGTGCTGAAGGTCCTGACAAAAAGGACTCGCGCAATCGTCGTATCTGGCAAAACACGGCAGTCTCCCTCCAAAAAAGTGGCTTCGCTGTCCTGGCGGTGGATCTGAGAAAGCATGGCGACAGTATTCCGGAAGCCACAGCACCTGAATCCCCTTTGCTCAAAATGACACCCACGGAATACGTCGCCATGGTGACTCGAGATATGGAAGCGGTAAAAGCATTTTTGCTTAGCGAACATATGAATGATAAACTCAACATCCGCAAGACGGGCATCGTCGCCGTCGGTTCCAGCGCTATGGTTGCTGCTGCTGCCACAGTCGCCGACTGGGAAAGGAAACCTTATCCGGACGGGCCGACTCCGGAAACCAGTACGCCTCGGGGACAGGACGTGCGGGCGTTGATCCTGTACAGCCCGAACGCCGCCGTGAAAGGCATCAATTCAAACACAATCATGAAGACCATCAAGGTGCTTCCAATCGCAGTGCATGTGATTGCTTCGAAAGATGTGAAAGAAGATGCTCGAAACGCGGATCGCATTTTCAAAGCAATTGAAATCAAGGGTGATGAATTCAAGGATGCACGCAAGTACACAGCAGCCGCAGGTGAAATTACCGCCGAAGGATTTCTGGAAGGTCGATATGCTGATCCGACAAACAAGGACATCACAGAGTTCCTCACAAAGCACCTCAAAGAACTCGACATGCCGTGGACGTCTCGCAAGAGTCGGCTGTAAGGCGATCGATGATTGATGGAATCAGCAATGCACAGGAACGCGGTCATACTGCTCGTGGTGGTGATTGTTCAGAATAGCGTTTTTGCCGCACCCGCCGATGAATCGAAGTTCGCGGAGGTTGACTCGGAAACTTTATTTGTGCGAAGAATCGGTCCGTTGCTTCGCGAAAAGTGTCTCGGCTGCCATGGAGAGACACCGAGCAGGTTTGAGGGAGCGATTGACGTTCGTTCACGGGAATCGCTGTTCGCTGGTGGCGACAGCGGCACACACGCAATTGTGCCCGGGAATCTGATCCGAGGCGTCGATCAGCCGATTGCCGCCTTGATTTCAGACCTGAAACAGCGTGGACTTCTGGAAAGCACATTGATAGTGTGGTGCGGTGAGTTTGGGCGCACGCCTGACAATGGTGTTCGGGGAGGAACAGCGTATGGACGCGATCACAACCCTGGTGCGATGACGATCTTGTTGGCGGGCGGGGGGTGCAACGCAGGCCATACGGTCGGAGCAACTGACGAGACGGGAATGACAGCCGTCGAAGACGTTCATCACGTACGTGATTTCCACGTCACACTGCTGCGACTGCTCGGGCTCGATGATCACAAACTCAATTACTATCACGCAGGTCGCTTCAAGCAACTCAGTCAGTTCGGCGGCAACGTCATCGAGAAACTGATCGCGTAGGAGAATTGCCATATGAATTGTGGCGGCGGCCTGGAGTCAATTGAAAGATCTGCTGAAACGTGGGCGTTACGATGGCGAGGACTCATTGCTGCTTCGGCAGCTTTTGCCACATCGGCGAGATCTGGTGCAATTCGTACGCATTCACTGAGTGTCGCTGCGAGTCGAAGTTGTTAATGCTCATGATCTTTCGGAAATTCCTGCGAAATCCGATCGACGAGACGTAAGCTGAGCGTGATCCTGGGCATCGTGGTACACAGATCGTCCACAGAATGGAACATTTGCAGGAGACAACAATGATCGGGATTTATACTCGCTCCGTCATGCTGATCGTCGGGATGATGTCGATTTCTGCAATCGGCTGTATTACGGGCACGAATACGTTTTCAAGCGCCACGGTTCCAGCCACCAGGTACTGCAGCATCGATGACACACCCGTACTGGAGACTGGCATTCCTGCGCCATCAGAACGCTCACCAGCGATGAGCAACGTCGAGGGGAACGACGCCACGGGAGATCGAGTGAGTCTGGTTCCGTAATTCATCGGCCGTTAAAATCCTGCCGGCGACACGGTCCGGAACAGGGACTCACATGGGGACTGGCCCCCAAGCACCAGCCAAACCAACGTCCAATAAGTTCTCTGTCCGCTTCACTTCTCTGCTATTCGCTTCACCCGTTTCCACGACTTACGCTGAACCAATGCCCTGTGGAATGCGTTCTGGACTGGCGGCATTTCGAATCCGCTGGAGGTGATTGAGCAGATCACATACATGCTGTTTCTGAAGCGGCTCAACAATCTGCACACGCTGGAAGAGAACAAGGCCACGCGGCTGAAGAAGCCGATGGAACG
>CAZFDW010000466.1:0-5708 GCA_964517865.1 uncultured Chitinophaga sp. | reverse complement strand
CGCCAGTTTCGGCGGGTCGGACTGAACCGTCGATCGTTCCCACAAATCTGACTCAGGACACGCCCTCATGAGTGACTTGGGCTGGAGCTGTTGCGAGTCGATGTCGCCCCCAGACTCTCCCTTGTTCCGGGCGACAGAATGCCCGCCGTGGCCAAAACGCTTGCGCTTGCGGAGCCGATGAAATCACCGCGGCCGAGATGATCCCTGGGTGAATCTGAACTGTTCATGGAACGGTCTTGTTGCGAGTTGTACTCCTTGGGTTGCGACTTTAGGAAACCCCGAAATGGTGTCGCAACCCGAATATTCGCTGTAGTTTACCAAGGATATTGTCGAAAGAAACTTAGCGAGACGCTGCTGCCTCGTGGAACCGTTCGCGAGGTACCGGAAATGGTGCGAATCCGATTCGCTTTGATAGGAATGCTGCTGGTTTTTTTGTTTTGGGCGATTCCCTCAAATGGTCAGGAAATTGCAGCGTTTGAGGATGCCGCTGTGGTAGCAGCCGTCGCGATCGATGACGCAGAGGCTGCCACCGCCGGGTTGTTCCGGACGACAGAAGACGAAGCAGCAACTGGGCTCTTTGTACAACAAGCCACTCCTGCTTCCAGTCCTGCTTCCACTTATGCGGCCGGTGACGGGATGACTGTTTCCATGCTTAATGGGAAGAGCCAGCTCAAACTGTTTGGGCAACTTTCCGCAATGTCGATGTTCTCAACCAGCCGACCTTTTGCACCAGGAATGCCGCTCTTTCTGCTGCCGGATTCTCCGTTCGGTCTGAACACCAACACCTTTGACCTGCATGCTCGGCAATCCGCGTTTGGAGCCATCTTCGCCGGGCCGGAAGTCATGGGGCTGACGCCAAGCGCAACGGTCCTCGTTTTCCTCGCGAACGACACTCTGACCGGCGACAGTTACGGACTGCTCCCGTATCAGGCATACGGCGAGCTGAAGAATGACGAATGGCGATTCGCGGCGGGCTTGCAATCGGACGTCTTCAATCCTGTCAGTCCATCAGTGATCTCACTCGCCAAGCTGTTCACGTCCGGAAACACGGGCTCCTTTCGCGGCCAGATGCGTCTGGAGCGAACGCTGAATACTTCCGACGACTTTTCGATCAAGTCTCAAATCGCGCTCAGTGAACCGATTCAGTCGGTCTTCTCAAATCGTGATCTGCGCATCCTGGAGGACAACGGCTGGCCAAATGTGGAAGGTCGCGCAGCGGTGGGATTTGGCGAGATCACTGCGCTCAGCGGCGGGAGAAAACAGCGTCCCGTGGAACTCGGAGTTTCAGGCGTGGTTGGCCAATTGCGTACGTCGCGTAGCATCCTGGCTCCGCCCGATCCGCAGTCACCGGTACGCAAAATTGTCAATACATGGGGATTCGGAGCGGACTTTCAAGTGGCTGCCACTGAGTCAGTGGGATTCGCGGGTGAATTTTTCACGGGCCAAGGTCTGGGTGAATACAACGGGGGCATCTCGCAGTCGTTCAACTCAGTCACTCTGCGGCCCATACGATCGACCGGTGGTTTCGGCGAAGCGTATTGCTACCTGACAGAAAAGTTCCACGTGCATACTGGCTACGGGATCGACGCGCCCGATAAAAACGACCTCGCTCCGACGCAGATTATGAAAAACCAAACCTACTTCACCAACCTCGTCTGGAATCTTAGCCAAACGGTGCAAATCAGCTTCGAGGTAGATTATCGGAAGACCGAGTATTCAGCTCCGCTGCTATCCGCTGATGGAATGCTGTTTCAGACAGAGTTTCTCTGGAAATTCTAACTTGATAGCAACGCACATTGGAGCGATACGGCCTGTGTGTCGGCCGCAATACTGGTGCTGAGGTGAGCCACGCAAGATGCCGTTCGCGATCCCCACCGAAGCCAACCCGAAATACATCAGCGGAGTCGCGGACCAAAACTTTCACTTCCAGGCGATGATGTCGGTGCTCTCCGACATGCGGAGCGTCGGCACTCCGCTGGGAATCGACATCGACAACCAACCCTGGGTCTCTTCGACCGTTTGGCGGACCGTGAGCGACAGCACCAACCGCGTCGTGCGGTTCGCCTCAGCCACGACCCCGGCCACCTTCTGGGTCAAGCTGGACGACCTCGACCTCAAGCCGGGCGCGCCAGTGAAAAATTGGAACTGGTCGGCGGAAAGACCTACAGCAGGAATGCTGCGAACAAGTTCGTCGAGGCCAAGCTGTTCGACTTCGCGGCGCTCGGGAGCCCATACGAAGCAACAAAGAAGTAGCCCGCCGAATTCTGGCGGAAGTCCGATTCCAGTGGTCAATGCACGTTGAAAAGCCAGTCGCCCTATCAGTAGACTTGATCGTCGGGCTGCAATAGGCTCCGCTACGGTTCGGACCAATTGCGGCTATATGTCAGTATTGTGACCTGATGTCGGATGCGTAGGACCATTTAGCGTGTGAATTGCCGAAGTCGGCTGGAAGCGTCGAATGAACTCCGCGTCTTCGGCCCATGAACTCCGACAACTGATGGGGCTGTATGTAGACCAATCCTGCTTGGGAACATTGACCGATGCATTGAAATTGTAATCGCTAACTGCCTCGATACGCCGTCAACACAAGGGATTCCGGGTGTTTCTTCCTATTTGGCCCGATAGAAGGTTACTTGGTTAAGGGCTAGTCGTCGCTGATAGCTGAATCCACTTTAGTCGCCGTCCGTGAGGGCGGCCTTCGCCATTTCATCACCATCAAGAGACAGTCCACTAAATCATGAAATCGAAAACCGTACTTCTCGCCACAGCACTCTGCGGCTTCATGTTCACTGCGGCCCTCGGCCAGATGGCTGACACTATTTATCATGGCGGCTCCATCCTCACCATGGCGGGAAAGGATCCCACCTACGTCGAAGCCCTCGCGGTCAAGGACGGCAAGATCGTTTTCGCCGGAGCCAGGGACGCCGCTCTGAAGATGAAGGGCGACTCGACCCAGGTCGTCGATCTCTCCGGCAAGATTCTCCTCCCCGGCTTCCTCGACGGACACAGCCACTACATCAACTCATTGCTCGTCGCCAACCAGTGCAAGCTTTACGCCCCGCCATCTGGAGTAGGTAAGGACGTGCCAAGCATCATCGGCGAGCTGAAGAGATACGCCGCCGAGCGCAAGATCCCCAGGGGCGAGATGATCATGGGCTACGGCTATGACGATACCGTCATGCCCGATGGCCGCCTGCTCAACCGCGACGATCTCGACGAAGCTTTCCCCGATAATCCCGTCCGCATCGAACACGTCTCCATGCACGGCGCGGTGATGAACAGCCTCGCACTCAAGTATTACGAAATCAGCGCCGAAACCGAAACACCCCCCGGCGGCGTGATCGTCCGCAAGCCGGGAACCAACGAACCATGGGGACTCATCATGGAAACGGCCTTCATTCCGGTGATGGAAAAGTCCGAGCCCATGACCGCCCAGCAGGAGCTGGATTGGACCCGCGCTGGCCAGATGCTCTACGCCGCAACCGGCGTCACCACCGCCCATGAAGGCGCAACCCATTTCCCGCAGTTCCAGACGATCAAGCGCGCCAGCGATGCCGGAGCCAACATCATCGACATCGTCGCACACCCCTTCATACTCGATGTCGATAAGGTCCTCGCCGAGCATCCATTGGAAAAGTGGACAAAATATGAAAACCGTTTCAAGGTAGGCGCCGTCAAGATCACCCTCGACGGCTCTCCGCAGGGGCGCACCGCCTTTTTCACTACCCCCTACCTAACAGGAGGCCCCGGTGGCGAAGAGAACTGGAAAGGCGAACCAACCTTCCCGCAAGACCTCGCCAACAGGATGGTCAAGAAGGTCTATGACATGAACGTCCCGCTCATCCTCCATTGCAATGGTGATGCCTCCATCGACGCTTTCCTGACAGCCTACGAGTTCGCCCGTGCCGGCGACTACAGCAGGCCCTGGAACGTGACCACCATACACACGCAGTTCATGCGCCAGGATCACATTCCCAGGTTCGTGGAATACAAGGTCCGCCCCTCCTTCTACACCCTGCACACCTTCTATTTCGCCGACGCCCACATCGCCAACCGCGGCAAGGAGCAGGCGATGTACATCTCGCCGATGCGCGACGCCATCGACGCCGGGCTCCGCCCGACCAACCACACCGACTTCGTCGTCGCCCCACTCGACCAGATGATGATGCTCTACTCCGCAGTGAACCGCATCTCCCGTGGCGGTGCCGAGATTGGGCTCGACCAGCGCGTCACTCCCTACGAAGGCCTCAAGTGCATGACAGAATGGGCGTCCGAGCAGTACGACGAGCAGGCCAGCAAGGGCACCCTCGAAGTCGGCAAACTCGCCGACCTCGTAATCCTCGACAAAGATCCGCTCAAGGTCGATCCGATGATTATCAAGGACATCAAGGTCGTCGAAACGATCAAGGAAGGCCGAACCATTTACCCGGAACCAGTTGGCGGCCATCAAGCAATCACTCAAGTGCCGCAGGATCCGGGCAAGACTTATTCCTGGCGGTATCATGTTTGCGACATGGCCGGAGTCAACACGGCTGCAAATAAAGACTGGACGCTCGTTACGCTCAACGGCAGGAAAATCAAGATTGCCAATCCGCCAACGATGAACTTTGCAAAAGGTCGACTCAGTATTTTTGGTGGCGTCAACCAGCTGTCTGGTTCATATGCATTGATGCGTGACTCGGTCACCATGGGCGACCTGATCAGCACAAAGAAGGCTGGCCCTCCGGAACTTGAGGAGTTGGAACGTGTGTTCGCCATGACCCTAAAAGCTGTGAATGGATTCCATGTCCATGCCAACGACCTATCGCTGCTAAGCAACGGAACGGTAGTGGCGACGTTTAGCACTCAGCAATAACCTTTGATCCAAAACATGGAAACCAAATGAAAATCGGAACCAAATTTCGGTGTGGCCTTTCAGTGCTGACGGCTGTCGTGGCCATTCTTTTTGCTGGCATCGCTTCAGCCCAAACGGTGCAAAACAGCCAGCCGAATCGCACTGTCATCCCGCTCGCCGAACCCCAATTCGAGGGCACCATTGGCGAGACATACAAGTAATCCACTGCCGCTTGGCCCAAACTGCCGGCACCACCCGCCGGTGCGCTGAACGTTGTCGTCATCATGCTGGACGACGTGGGCTTTGGTCAGACCAGCACTTTCGGCGGACCCGTTCCTACGCGGGAATTAGACAAGCTGGCCACGCAGGGGCTGCGGTAGCGCTGCATGATGTGCAATATTTCCAAAATCAAATGGGCTCTGTGCGTCGCGAAGATGGGTCGGCAGCAGGAGACCAAACTTGCTTTGGTGTAAATCGACAAAAGCCTCAACGACTTGGCACCGAGCCTCGCAGGTGTAATCAAATTGATGGCAAGCACGGTGGGTTTTGCGGCCATGCCCGCGATCACCAGAATCCGGTTGATTTGGAAAAACTGGCGACGGATATTTCAGTGTCGCATCTGACTCAGGATGAACCGTCATGAGTTAGATGCGATTTCGTTTTCACTCCAATCCGGTGATGTCGACCGACCCCGGAAGCAGCACTCCATACACTGCTCCTGTTCCGACCGAAGCGGGAAATCAGATTTCGTTTGCCCGCTCCGGACCGGGTGGCCTCGGGGCGTTGCCGCCCCGAGGCTCCCACAGACCCGTACGTGCCCGCATTAGAGCATACGGTTCCTCAGATCATGGGTTCGCTACCTTCCGGCACCCAA
>CAZFDW010000465.1:0-5714 GCA_964517865.1 uncultured Chitinophaga sp. | reverse complement strand
CCTTCAGTCCCAGATCACGGCACACCATCGCACGCAGTTCAACGCAGCGTTCAGGAATATTTTCGCGGCGGCGGTTGAGTCCATCCAATTCCGTCTGACACTGCCTGAGGTTGTCATTCGTCGCTCGACGAGCCACGCCGATATCGACCAGCTGGGTTTCCAGATCAGCGACGTCGCCCTTCAACGTCGCCTGAAGCTCGGGAAGGCTGGCCCGTAGTTCGCGAAAGCTTTCGGCGTCATCGACCAATCCCGCGTCGGAGACACGGGCAACAATATCTGAGTTCGACAGCCCGGCCTTGCGCAGAGCGTCGTGAAATCGAGCCTGTTCATTTTTCACCTGCGTGGCCTGTGCTTCGGCCGTTTCAATCAGATGAGGAATCAGCCGCAGCCGATCGCCGCCCGCCTGATCAATTTCATTCTGTAGCCCGCGAGACTGCTCTTCCAGTCGCCGACTGATCTGCCGCAGTCGTTCCTGTTCCTGCCGAACGTCTTCGATAGCTCGCTGGCGTTCGAGCAACACAGGCTCAAAAATCTCGATCGTCTTACTATGCAGGAACGCCGCGGTCGCCGCCAACTGGCGTTCCGCGTACTTCAATTCCTGCTGCAGCCGCAGGCAGTCTCTTCCCGCCTCGGCGACCGGTTCCAGCAGCAGCGCCTGTTGCTGTACGCGGACCAGCGATGCATGGGCGTCGCAGAGTTCCATGAAATGTGTCAGCAGCCGATCGACTCGTTCGCCGCGATCGGCCTGTTCCAGCATGTGGTTGCGAATGAAGTCGTTCAGCTTCTGGATGTCTTTGACCGCGACGGTCTGGTTGAAAACGTCCATCGCTTTCGCACGGACGTTGGTGGTCTTGCTGAACCAGTTTTCGAATTCGGCGTGTGTGCGCGTGACTTTGATGCCGCGTTTTTTCAGCAGCTTCAGAATCGTGTCAGTGCCTTCGAAGCCGCCGAAATCGTCGCGGATCGAACGTTCTCCATCAGCGAAACAGTACAGCTTTTCGACCGATTGATCGGCCGACAGATACAGCACTTGCGCGATCGTGAACTGTTTCCCCGTGCCTTCGCTGCCGAAGACAGCAAGGATGACGGAGTAATGATTGCCCTTCGGTCGCAGGAATCTGGGCTGGCTGGAATTCGATTCATCATCGCCGCCGCGATCATAGGCACCTTTGACGTAGGTCCGTTCGTCGCGTTCGCGTTTGCCGCCTCCAGCGGCCACGTTGAAATTGCGGATGCTGGGACGCACGAGCAGCGTCAGCAGAGCATCCACCAGAGTCGACTTGCCGCAGCCGTTGCGTCCGACGAGCAGTGTCGTCTGGCCCGTGGGCGTAACGGAGTAGACCTCGCCGTTGGTGCTGTCGAAAGTGCCCCAGTTGATGAGTTCAAGTTTCTGCAGCCGATATCCCTGCTGCGCTTCCATGGCGATTCCTTCCGGCGTGGAAAACAATAACCTTTGCTGCATGAGTCGCATTGGTTGTGTACCTTTTTGTATGTGATGTCACGTGATGTGTCGAATGATCAAGTAGTTTGGTAGGCCGGACCAAGCGCAGCGCCGTTCCGGCTGGTGTTCCGAATTATTCCATTGCCGGAACGGCGCTGCGCTTGGTCCGGCCTACTCCGCTCCCGCATGTTTCGCCAATACATCCCGTAACTGATCCAAATGCGACGCAGGCAACCGCGCCTTCAGAATCCGCCGCACCTCCCAGCCCGTCGGTTCACCGCCAAACTGAGCCACAAAACCCAGTTCCTCCAGTTTCTTCAACGCCGCCTGCATGTCGCGCAGCAACTTCACTTCATCACGACTCGTTGGGAAAAATGACTCCCATTGATGCAACAATGTCGGCTCATCGATCACGCAGCGCTCATCGCGAACTTCTTCCTCTTCGAATCGACGCAGTTCATCACGCAGCAGCACACACAACAATGTCTGCCCGTAACTCAGCCGAGTCGCACGGAATAGTTTTGGAAGGCTGTCGTAGCCCGCCGTCGCCTCGTCTTCGTTCAATTGCCGCAAGTACGCCATACCGTCGGATTCCACAACCACCAGCCGCAACCCGAGCCGCGCGAAGTAACTTTCCAGCGTTGAAACGTTTGACAGCAGTACGTTCCATACGCGATCGTCTTCGCTGTACACCACGCCGCGCATGAGCATCACCGCCACGCGGCTCCAATCGCGAAATTCCGGCAGATCATCGGCCATTGTTGTTCCTTCCGCTACGCACAAACGTTACCAGCGGCAGAGCGATCTGAATCACCGCATCGGCGTCATCGTCACGATGCACCCCGACTTCGCCCCACGGGATGACGACCGTTTGCCGAGCCGTCGAATTCACCAGATGCCCGTCGTCGCGAGCGATCTGCAGATACCCCAGCACCTCAATGACGCCCGATTCCGGCGGATGTCGCTCGAGCACCTCAGCCAGCGTCGGAGCATCATAAATTTCCAGCAGATCGCGGATATTGTTTCGCATCGTCTTCCATTCGAGTCGCTTCATCGCTGCGAGTTCGCGAAACGCTTCCATGCGATCCGGTTCGTCAGCCTGGAAGTCAGTCAGATCGATCGATTCCAGCCTCGCTGGTTCCTGCCAGAACGTCCGCCTCAGCGGCGATTCAATATCGATCTCGACATCCACCGAAAGCCCGACGGCTTCTACAGGCGGATTCGCTGCCAGAGCGACCGCATGACCGCGAATCTGCCGCAATACGCTCGCGATGCGCTGGCGTTCTGCATGAGCCCGTGCGTCGAGTAACCGTCGCAGCGTTGCGGATAATCGTTGATTGGTCCGCATGACCTTTTCTGCTTCGTTCTGCAACACGGTGACCATGTTGCGAACGGTCTCCATGCCTTCGCGTTGCGATTCGAGTTCCGGAATCCGCCGCACTTCGCGGATGATGGATTCCAGTCGCTCGGTTTGAGATGGAGTGAGAACCAGTCGCACAAATTCATAGAAGCTGACGCCCTGATCTTCCTTCTTGAGCATGTCTTCCGAATCGAGCGCGAATCCCAGAATGCCGCCACGCGTTTCGCTGCCTTCCACCTGTCGTTGCTGCACCTGGCGCGTGATCTCTCGAAATGATTCCTCGACCGCGCGAAAGTCACCCTGCAACTGACGCAACAACGACACGGCGGTAATGAACCGTTCGCGGATCTGCGCCGGACGATAACGCGGTGCCGCACCTTCTGTTTCGATCAGCTCAATTTCCTGTTGAACGCGCCGCTGCGTCTCGCGCAAATGCCGCAACCGAGCTGCCGGGTCTTCCGACGCACCGACAACCAGATCATCCAGCGTGTCGATCACCAGCTTCAAACGTGATTCGGTGCCAACGAAACCGGGATCCTGTTCGAGTACTCGATCAAGAAACACGAACACGTCTTCGGTGGCCGGCGTGAGCTGATAGACGGGCTCGTCGCGGCCCGCCTCCAGAAATCGCCGCAACCACAGCTTGTCCGGCCCACTCCAGTCCCCGAGGTATGTTTCCGGTTTGCCAATCAGCTGATCCGGATCCGTCTCGCGCAGATCTTCCTGATACTCGGCCAGCGCGGCGAGCAAATCCGAATGAGGAACGACAATGCGTCCTGCCTGCTTAAATTGTCGGTCCAGCCAGTCAATAATAAATGGCGCGTGCGGGGATCGCAGCAGCCGCAGCGCGGGCGAGGTTTCGAAATAGACACGCAGCTTACTCAGACGCATGACGTTTCGATCCCCTCGGACGGCACAGCGATCGGTGCCAACACCCATCCGGCGAAAGCACATGTCGCAAAAAAAATCCTGACACTGCGGCAGTCTTGCCTGTTCGTCTGCATCCGGGCGATTCCCAATGGTGCCGTGGTATTTCTCCGGAATCAAGTGACCATGACTCGACTTCCCAAACTCCACGTGGAATTGGCCGAATCGAACCGCAGAACCGCGACAACGTATGCCGCCGCGACTAGAATCGTTTCATCTATACCTCGCGCGGGTTGCAACGATGTGTAGCCGGGCGAGAATTCGGAGCCAGTCCATCAAAAAATCTGTGTCTTCCGGGCTGTGACTGGGCCGAGTTTGTGCGAAATTGCAGGCAATCCCGTCGGCGGAGCGACGGGTGTACCGTACACCCGTCGCTCCGCCGACGGGATTTCGAAGCGTTGGAGATTTCGCAACGGCAAAACGCGGAGTTGAATATGGACAAGTCCTTACCGAGTCCGCTCAAGATGACCACATCCCTGCCCGAGTTCGTTGAGATTTACCGGCCAAAGAACCTGATGCAGGCTCACGCGATCCGGATGGCGCTGGAGGATGCCGGTGTCGATGTTCGCATCGAGGGTGAATTGCTGCAGAGCGCCGTTGGCGAAATACCGCTGGGGTGGGACACACTTCCGCGGATCCTGGTTGATTCCTCGCAACTGGATACGGCCCGGAAAATTGTCGAACGGTCAGATGTTCGCGTATCTGCCGAACCGCCAGAGGACGAGACAATCGACAGCACGCGCTGCCTGGCGTGCGGATGCGAAATGGCTGTGACAGAAACGACATGCGCGTCCTGTGGCTGGACGTTTTTGGCTGAAACAACAGACGCACAAGGAGATTCTCCTTAGGCGAGCGGCAGTGAATTTCTTCATGTCCCGTAGCTGGATTCGCAAGAATTCAGAATGGCAGAAGTCTCAGATACACGCTCACAGAATGAAGAAGAGCCTGCTGCGATGTCAATGCGTGATTTTGGGGTAGGCCGGACCAAGCGCAGCGCCGTTCCGGCAGGTGTCTGGCAATTGCCGGAACTGCGCTGCGCTTGGTCCGGCCTACAGACGCGACCCACTGATTGGATTCGTTCGAAATATGGACATCAACGGAAGCTCCGCGAAATTGAACGGCATTGGGTCAATCCGAAATCTACTCGTCGCGCCCCGGGCGTTTAAGATCGTGTGGTTCGCAGACGGCACCGTACATTTCAGGACGACGATCGGCCATGCGGTCGATCATGTGTTTTCCGGGGACACGCACAATGAGTTTGGTGCGCGCGGCGCCAGGATCGATGTCCGCGCGAATGATGCCGGGCTTGTCATTGTCGATGGAGGTCATCGTCGCGCCGACCGGACTGCAGATGCGACTCTTGCCGATGAACCGGAATCCGTTTTCCGTCCCGACGCGATTCACGGCCGCAAAATATACGCCGTTTTCCATCGCACGTGAATTGATCGAAAACTGAGCCATATAGTCGCCACCAGGTGGCCAGTTGGTGGGCAGCAGGATGATGTCGGCTCCGCGAAGCGCCAGCACGCGCGCGGCTTCCGGGAATCCGCCGTCGTAGCAGATCAGCATCCCGATGCGAACACCATCGGCTTCGAACACTTCAAACGGGCGATCTCCCGGTGTGGTGAACCGATCGACTCCCAGGTAGGGCAGATGGATCTTGCGGTAACTGCCGATCAGCCCGTCAGGACCGATGAGCACCGCCGCGTTGAACAGCTGCGTGCCGGATTTCTCAAGCATCCCGCAGACGACGAACGTGTTGAGTTCCTTGCAGAGCTTTGCGATGCGCTCAGTCGTCGGGCCGGGAACAGGCTCCGCCAATGTCATCGCGTCTTCGAGCGAATCGAAGCAGTATCCCGTGTTGAAGCATTCCGGGAAGACGGTCAAGTGAGTGCCCTGAGCGACTTCGGAACGTACATGAGATTCCAGGGTCGTCAGGTTGGCGTTGACGTCGCGGAAGACGACGTCGGTCTGAATACCGGCAAT
>CAZFDW010000464.1:0-5718 GCA_964517865.1 uncultured Chitinophaga sp. | reverse complement strand
CAAACTCTGAATGAATCATGGCGACTATTTGTGTTCATTCGTGTCCATTTGTCGTTGAACCCCAAAAACGGACCTTCGCGACTACTATTTTGGTGTTTCCGCTGCGGGAACTGGCGTTGTCGGTGCGTCCGTTGCGGCGGGAGCCTGAGTCGTTTGCTGAATCGACTGAATTGTCTGCTCTGTGATGTCTTCCTCTGTCACTCCTTCTGGTGTCGCAAACACGAACATGTCGTCTGGTAAAGTTTCGTTCAAAACGATATTTCTGAGATCCAGCGTCACCATCGGGCGATCAAACTTCTGTGCCGGATCGGCGGCGCGTTTGCGATACTCGATGCGACGCGGCAGTAACGTCTTTGCGTCAATGTAAAACACAACGTATTCAGGAACATGCGGGCGAGGATCCGCAATGACATCATCGGGAAGCTGAAACAGCTCCTTCCGTGTCTTTGCGTTCCAGCGGCCGCGCACGACATAAAAGTCTGAATCACCGGCTTTCTTCGTCTGCACGGGAGCAAACTCCATCAGGGATTCAATTCGCGAAATCAGCCCCCGCAGTCCGCCCACACCAAGGTCCATCGCCACATGATCGGTATCGTAGCCTGCCACTTTCGTTGCAGCGGCCATGATGTCCCGCAGATTTCGGCGGGTGGCTCGAACGTTGGCGCCGTTCTTCCAGAGCGTGAACAATACTGTGCCGTCACTCACCTGTGTCAGCTCGCCGCGGGCAGTTTCCGGAGCCTGAGCTGAAGGTTCCGCGTCGATCGCCAGTTTCTTCGGATCATCTTTCACAGCGGGCTGGCTCGGGAAAATCCGGAACTCCACATGGACTCGATTTCCTGACGCTTCGGCGTACGTGCCAGCCGCGTGCAGTGTCATGCCGGACATCATCACCGTCTGGTGCAGGTCGCATTTCAGCGAATCCAGACTCTGCAGCTTACTACGGACCTGATTGAGCAGATCCGTGGCATTGGGAACATCGGCCGATCCAGCCGCAGTTTGCTGTGTTGCAACGGCTGCTGCGGAAGTGTCCGCTGCAGGTGTGCTCGATGAATCGGCGTCCGGCGGCGACGTTTTCGCATCGGTTGCAGCGGTGTCTGGCGGAACGGACTTCTCATCGGCAGATCTTGCCGAAGACTGATGCACGGCGATGGCCAGCACGACTGCGGCGACTGTGATCATTGTGAGTCCAGGAAAGGTGGTCAAGGAATTAGGTTTTTGATTCATGTTCTGATTTTACTGAATTTGCCAAAGATTCGAGCTGTGACGACCCGAAGAAAGAGAGGAAGGACCGACGGATTGTTTGGGCATCCTGGTAGTTTTGAGTTCGAATGGTGCAAAGCTGATGGCAGCTTCGTCAATCGAAACCACGATTCTGCTCAAAAATCCGAAGCACGCCGATCGGTTCGAGCGTGCAAAAGCAGTGTACCGTGGGCTCCCTGGTGGGGTCGATGGCAAAGTGCGGACAGTCGGGCACAGCAAGTTTTTAAGTTAAAGTACGGTCATCTGCGGGTTGCTGTTGGAACGAACACTCAGCATCTCAAGGAAGGGGTAGCGATGAGATATTACTTTCTGGCCCTTGGCGCCCTGGTAGTGGTGTGTATGGGCTGCGCCGGCTATGGTGGTGCAGGCGGACTTGGGACCGTCAACGGCCCCGGCGGCCACGGACTCCTCAAGCCCAACGAATACGTCGCGCCTCCTGCTGCCATGATGCAGCATCCGGGCCCGATGGTGGATGGTCCCGGTCCGGGCGTCCTGGGAATGCTGGCTCAACCAGGTGGGCCCGGCATGATGGGCCCGGGTGGTCCACCAATGTCGACTCAGATCAAGTTTATTGGTCAGGACGGCATGTCTGTCGGCTGGATGTCGGGGGCGGCACTGGCCCGCAACCAACGTTTCGTACCTGGCCGAGCTGACTTTCCACAGTCTGCCATTTACCAGTTGGTATTCTCGAACATCCCTGGCGACGGCTGGGAAGGCCAGAGCCTGTATCCCTCTTTGGAAGTCCGAACGGCTCATCCAAACACGTTCGCTTACCTCCAGCACAATACTGTGCCGGTTGAAGTGACAGATGAAGACCTTGAACATATTCGCAGCAACAACATGGTGACGAAAGTCATCTACCTGCCGGATCCAGAGTTCCAGGCTCGAGCCATTGCGGGTGTCGAGACTCTGGTGTCAACGACGCTGGATGTCGGTGTCGATCCAATCGAACAGGCCGAACGCATGGGAACAATCATGGTGGTACTGCGAGTCGGAAACAAAGAGTTCAATTTGGACGGCGGCACAGTCGCTGCGGCAGATGGCTCAATTCAGACTGTGGGTTTCCAGATTGCCGACGGCGACGCAGGGCAGTACCTGCCTCCGTCACCAATCACGATCATTCCAACCGAAATGCCGGGCGTCCCCGGTGCGATGATCGCTGCGGGTGGTGGTTATCCGGGCCAGTCGGTACCTGTTTCCGGCATGGGACCGACACCTGTCTATGGCATGCCGATCACAGCGACACCGATCGGCTTGCCAGGTCCTCCACATCTTCCACTCGGCGGACCAGCGGGTCTGAAATCTCACACCGTTCGTAACCTGAGTGACAATCGGATGCCTGAACCAGTGGATCACATGCTGATCGATGTGAAGCACAATCCTGGTTACAGCGTTCCGGAACCAGTTCGCCACATTCAGTACACGGAAAGTCATCCGGTTCACGCTCCGGGGACAGTTTCGACGCCACAGTCACAAGCCGCTGGTGTGTACGGATTCTGAGTTGTCACTGGTGTAAGTAGACTTTGACCGCGGGGGCGATTCGAAGCATCGGCTTCGATCGCCCTTGCTGCGTCTGCGATGCTGAAAACTCTGCAACGTCGGAAATTGCCATGCGTACAATCCTCAATTCCTCAACGAGACTTCGGGCGACACTGCAGCTTGTAGTGATCACTGTCGTTGCCGGTTTGAGTTCCACAGCGGTCGGCCAGCGGGGCGATTACTTCCAACCGCTCAACGAAAAAATGATGCCGGGCTTTGCTGCGGACGCGCTGGCTCGGGTGCGTCAATACGATCCGTCGTGGCTGCAGCCAGTCCTCGTCGAACTGCCCACGGCCGGAACGGTTTCTGTGTACTCGGCGACCCCGGAACCGAACGCCATGCTCGCGGCACCGGCCCGGTTTTCGGTCAACGCCGGACACATTTATCGCCTGCGAATTGCCGACATGCCTGAATTCCCGGGTGTCGAGGTCTATCCATCGATCGAAATCCTGGACCGCATGCATCCGCCCGATGGACGCGCGGCAGACTATCCGGTTCCTGTCGTACTGACCGAAGCGGATATCCGCGAAGCGATCGACGGTCGTATGGTGACGCGCGTGGTTTATCTCGAACAGCCTCAGTTGGCGGCAATGCTGGATCCGCTGCGTCGCGAAATCCCACAGTCCGTAGATCCTGCCGACAACGCTCTGCAGGAAGCGGATCGACTGGGACGTCCGATGATCATTGTGCGCATCGGAGGCCGGACGCCGTCCGGAGACTATATGCCGTACATGTACTACGGCTCTGGCGGTGGTTTTGACCTTGGAGATTCCGTGCCCGTTCACACGGGCGTTGTGAAACTCTCCGACAAACGCGGACCGAAAACGTCCGTGGCGCGCCGCTGACAGACTATTTGAGCCGCAACGCGGCATGATGCGGAAGCCTGGGGCATCGCCCCAGGAATTGCGTGAAGAGAAAGCCGGGAGCCCTGAAAGGGCGTGATGGGAATGGCAGGAACATCTGGCCCCTTCAGGGCCTGAATCGTTTGAACGTGGAAACCCAGGGCGTTGCCCTGGGCCATCACAATGTGTGCCTTTGGCACAGAGCGCATGGTAAAACAGTGACCAGCAGGAATGCTCGAATGCTTTCAGCGACACCAAAATCTGTACGACTGCTGATTCCCGGCCTCGCTGGCCTGGCACTGATGCTGAATTCCGGCTGCGGGATCCTTCCACATGCTCAGCGTCAGCCTGATCACGTGTTTTCTTCCTCGCTGCCGCAGAAGCCGGAAACTCCGACACGTCATGCATCAGCGCCGGTTGAGGCACACTATCCGGACACATTGACATCCAACGCCACTCCTGATCCTGCAGACGGCGTCGTGCGGATGAATGTGAAGCCGATTTTGATCGACGGCAATCTCGCGAAAGCTTCGGTAGTCGCTGTTGATACCACAGACTCAGATGAGACAACGACTCGCAAGCAGACCTTCAGTCAGATTCAGCTTGTCAGCTATCAGACCGAAGAAGCATACCCCGTTGAGCCGCAGGAGTGCCCGACTTTTACTCCCGCCGAACCAAGAAGATTTGCCGATCCTTGTGAAGAACCCTGCAATCGCATGGAAACGATTGCCCCATGCTGCTTTGCGGAGTTTTATCCGGATGAATACATCTGCGACGGCGGCGACCGAGACGCTCCGGCAGGCTATGTCGCCGGTCAGCGGAGCGGATTTGACACCGAAGATACTGTCGCAAAGTATACGGATCACGCGGGTGACGCACGCACGTCGCCGTCCAATCGAGTTTGCGTGTATGCACCTCGTTTTGGATCTGTCCGTACTGTCACCGGACTTCAGGCCGACACAAAAGTTGACAAAGCCGCCGGAGCAAGAGATAGCCAGGGGATTGGCAACATCAAGACCGGCAATGCGGCTCAGGAGAATGTTCACGACACCGTTCTGTCCGGCCTGGAATCTCGCAACCGTGTTGACGGCATGGAAAGTGCCACACCTGCCATGCAGGCGCGAAGAACTGATTCCGTCGAACAGAATCGCAAAGTGGATGAAGGCCACGAAGGGCGACATTATTCAAGCCACGGTTCGATGGAACGTCACGAAGGCTTTGTGCTGCAACAGCAGATTCAGAACGCCATGGCCTGGACACGAGACCAGTACCCAGTGCTGACCGCGTCCACGACCAATGCGAATCAGATCAAAGCGACGTTTAAAGTGCAGCAGACAGTCGGGCTGGAAGATGAACGGAAGACCAAAGGCAATATCCGCGTCGTGAAACTTGCCGACCATGAAATGGCTCAGTCCGGCGACACGATCACGTTTACGATTCGCTTTGAGAATACTGGCGACTTCGACGTCTACGATGTCAGTATCGTCGATAACCTCACTCCGCGACTGGAATACGTATCGGGCACCGCCGCGATTGATGCCCAACATCCCGGTGAAGTCCTCGTCGAGGACAACGGCGAAGGGAGCTCCATCCTGACGTTCAACCTCGACCAGCCCCTCAAAGGCCACGACCGCGGCGAGATCACCTTCGATACCCGCGTCCGGTGAATCGCTGTGCCGCGCGAGGTTGAGCATGCCACCTTCGTTTAACCGCGTGGGCATCGCCCCGCGCGCGGAATCCATGCAGCGGGACTCTGCCCGCGCGGCCCGCTGGGCACGCGGTCAAACCAGCCAATGCCAACCGCGTGCCGTAAATCGCTGTCGGGATGGCCCTTCAGTCAGTCGCGTCAGGCTCAAGGGGCAGATGAGGCAGGCCTTTTCTAACATTGGCCCGCTTATTCACTGGGATTGAAGCATCTGGATTTCATTTGCCTACGCGCGCAATCGGGACGTTTTTTTCAGCCACGAAACAACCCAAAAAGCACAAAGAAAGCAAAACACGATCCATGAAATGAGTGAGGTTTTGGTAACCGTTCACGACATTTCGAGAATGACAGTCTAAACCACAGATGGACGCG
>CAZFDW010000463.1:0-5726 GCA_964517865.1 uncultured Chitinophaga sp. | reverse complement strand
CGAAGTGCGGTGGGATGGGCGTCAGGAAGTCATAGCGTCTTGATAGTACCGCTGACCGTGCGCTCAGGCCGGAGAATTGACCACAATAATCTGCATCGGGAGACATTTTTTAAAAATCAGCTGCGCGAATTCCATGTCTATTTCGCATGGAATCGCAGAGAATCTTTCGCACCTGCATCGTTACCGCATTCGTTCGGAGTCCATCCATGACAGAACGGGAAATCTTTGAACAAGCCATTGAAAAGCAGGGTGCTGACAGGGCCGCATGGCTAATTCACGCCTGTGGAAAGGACGAAGCCCTTCGACAGCGGATCGCACAGCTGCTGGCGGCACACGATCAGGGCACTGGATTTTTGGACGAGCCGGCAGCCCGACTCGACCGGACGGTCGATATGCCTCCGATTGCCGAAGAGGCCGGCAGTCTGATTGGCCCGTACAAACTGCTGCAGCGAATCGGCGAAGGCGGTTTTGGCGTGGTCTACATGGCCGAGCAGATGGCACCGGTTCGCCGCAAAGTGGCCCTGAAGATCATCAAACCCGGGATGGATACGAAAGAAGTGATCGCCCGGTTCGAAAGTGAACGCCAGGCGCTGGCTTTGATGGATCATCCCAACATTGCCCGGGTGCTGGATGCCGGGGCCACCGAGAGCGGCCATCCCTATTTCGTGATGGAACTGGTCAAAGGGGTACCTATCACGGAGTTCTGCGACAAGAACAATCTCCCGGTCGCTGAACGGCTGGAGCTGTTTGTGCGGGTCTGCCTGGCGGTGCAGCATGCCCATCACAAAGGTGTGATTCATCGTGACTTGAAGCCTTCCAACGTGATGGTCACTCTGCACGATGGTCAGCCGGTGCCGAAAGTCATCGACTTTGGTGTGGCCAAAGCCACCAGCCAGCAACTGACTCAGAAAACGCTGTTCACAGCCTACGGTCAGATGATCGGGACTCCTTTGTACATGAGTCCCGAGCAGGCGGAAATGAGCGGCCTGGATATCGACACTCGCAGCGATATCTATTCTCTGGGCGTCCTGTTGTACGAATTGCTGACCGGCACGACGCCGCTCGAACAGAAGCAGCTGCGGGAAGCTGGTCTTGTGGAAATGCAGCGGCTGATACGCGAAGTCGAGGCTCCGCGACCAAGCACACGGCTGTCCACAATGAATGACGAAGCCACGATCATCTGCAGCCGACGAGGGACCGATGTCCGGCGACTCAGCGAACTGCTGAAGGGCGACATCGACTGGATCGTCATGAAGGCCCTGGAAAAGGACCGGCAGCGACGATACGACAGCCCGAATGCCTTTGCGGACGACATCCATCGTTATCTGAACCACGAAGCCATTATCGCTCGACCACCCTCGACGCCGTATCGCGTCAAAAAGTTCATTCAGCGAAATCGACGAATTGCTGTCGGCGCTGGAGCGGTGGCGGCCACTTTGTTGCTGGGGATCATGGTCAGCACCGGATTCGCCTTTTATGCGAACTCACAATGGACGCGTGCCACCGAAGCTGAACAGAAATTGCAATCCAGCTACGCGGAGGCTCAGCTGGAGCGAAAGAATGCTGTTGACGAACGCGACCGCGCGATCAAGGCCGAGGAAGCTCAGGAAAAACAGACCCATCTGGCCGAACAGCGAAGGATCGAAGCAGAGACTTCGCGGAACGCAGAATCCGAACAACGCGAGGCCGCCAATCAATTGCGGGCCACTGCCGAGCAGCAGCGAGACGAAGCCGAGCAACTGAAACAGGACGCTGTCGCGCGCAGTTCCCAGTTGCAGCAACTGACGGAAGAACAACGCCGCTCAATTTATGCGTCCGACATGAACCTCGTCCGCATCGAAGCCCAGCGAGGCAACCTGCCGCGGATGCTGGAGATTTTGATGGATCAGCTACCGATTCACGGTGGGCAGGACCTGCGGGGTTTTGAATGGAATTACTGGTACCGATACCTGAATCAGGCACAGGTGCTGATGAAGCTTGAGGACTTCAAATATGGCGAGCCGGGATCGGCCGCCGCGATTGTTCCTGGTGGGAAATTTGTCGCTGTGTCCAAAGGAAAACAAACCACAATTCGGGAGATTGCCACCGGCAATTCTCTGGGAACCATTCCGGAGCCATTGAAACCTGGAGTGAATCGTACGCGACTTTCCACGACGGGTCGTTCCGTTCACGGCGTCTGTGACACGTCCCTCACGTTTTGGCCTGGTCGCGCTGGCGCGTTGCATGGAAGTGCTTGTACAGTCTATGAACCCACGGGCGAGAAATACACGTTCACCTACCCTGCTGATTCCTTCGGCCACATCAGCTTTCTGAACATCAGCCCCGACGGGCGACAGATTGTGGTATTGGGCACAGACACGACTCATCAAAAGGACAATCCAGCGTGTCGTTTCATTGTTTGGGATGTCGATCAGCAGAAAATCGTGTTGAACCAGGTCCAGAAGCGCGAGCTGAATCGGGTCGAGTTCAGTCCCGACGGCAGGTTGCTCGCCATGCATCTCTGCCACGGCAGTCGGCGCCAGTCGGATGAAATTCGAGACGTGGTGGTCGTCATCGACATTACCACTGGCGAGGAACGTGGTCTTGCGCGGTATAACGATGACATAGGATTCCTCTTCTGGACGCCGGATCAGCAGCGGCTGCTGCTGGTGACATTGAGTTACAGTGGTTCGAAGCGCACCGAACTGCTGACTTGGACGATCGGTGATGAGCGTCCTCAACGACTGTCCCAGGAAACGATGCCCAACTACATGAAGGGAGCGGTAAGTCCTGACGGACAGCTATTAGCCGTTACGGGCCATACCACCGCCAGCATTCGGTTGATCGACACCGATCGGGGACACGTGGTCAACACGCTGCACAATGACGCCACGACGATCGACACGGTGAGCTTCACAGAAGATGGCCAGCAGATCGTGGCCTGCAGTACGAAAGGGAAAGTTTTAAGCTGGAATCTGGAGCAGCATGCAGACCTGTTCGCCCTGAACGCCAGGCCACTTCCAAAATTGGCCGTCGGAGGCCACATCCTAAGCGATGACCAGTCACTGCTGGCGATTGCTCAGTCAGATGGTGCGATTTTGGTCCGTACTCGAACAGGAGAGGAAACACTTCTAAGGCATCCAACGCCGCAGCCGAAAGCCGCGTTTGGCCGTGTTGCGTTTGGAGGTTCCGTATTGCGGTTCAGCAGTGACAAGCGGTATCTGGTGCATTTGTCCGATGCTTCCATCAACCTGGATTCAGCAGCTTCGTCCAGCCAGGTGACTCCGCGCCGTCTGCTGGAACTGTATGACCCGCAGGCTGGCACACGCCTCTGGCAGGTCATCCAGCCGGTACCGGGGCCATCCGTTCGTTCGACATTTTTTGCTGGTTCAACGGTTGAGTTCAGTGCGGATGGCCAGCGCCTGGTCATTGCATCACTAACCCCGGTCGTGATGGACTGCGCGACGGGTGAAGCCACGCTGACATTGACCCTCCCGACGATCGGTGACAAGCGTCAGCACATTTCGCCGCGTGCCATGGTTCGACGCATGGCCGATCACCGACTGATCATCAGCGGGACAACGACCACATCCAGCACCGATGCGTTCGGTGGTCCTCCCGGGGACGTCGCCCTTTCGCTCGTGCTGAAGGATGCTTTGACCTGGGAAACAATTGGCCAGTCTGCCGCTCCTGGCGAAACCGACTGGCAGGAGGAGTCTCGCACAGCTCAGTGTCCATCTCCGGATGGAATTCATGTGGGAATCGTTCGGCCTTCCCGCCAGGTGGAAGTCTGGAACCTCAAGGCTGAAAAACAGCTGATCTCCGCCCCCGGAACGAGCATCCTGTTCAGTCCGGACGGGCAGCGGGTGGCCATCGTTCAAGCTGAGCATGACCGGCCGGAGCCCGTTGGTCCCTATGCGGAACTCGTGAACAGCGTGGGACTCGCAACGATCTGGGATGTTCAAAGGGGCCAGCGGCTTTGTGACATTTCATTGGCCGGTGACAGCGCTGACCTGGTTCGCTTCAGCCCCGATGGCCGTAGACTCCTGACGCTCCATGGGCACGTGCCGCGCGGTGCCGCTGGAAAAGTGCCACAAGGGCGGCTGTGGGACGTCGAATCGGGTCGGGAAATTCTGGCGCTGCCCGTGGCCGATGTGAATGTCGACGACTGGGATCTGGTATTCGACTCGACGGGATTTCAACTGACGACGCTGCTGTTTGGAAAGCCTTCTGGCATGAGGGGTGGCGGGAAGTCCGTGGTGTATAACGCCACGCCACTTAGCCCGGAGGACGATGCACAACTTGTATCACGGAGGCTGATAGAAATCCTGTCGCAGGAAACACCTCTTCCGGGCGAAATACTGGCCGAGATTGAAGCCCGGCCGGGACTCAACCCGCTGGTGCGAAAAACCGCACAGGCCCAAGTCGAGAAGTTGGGACTGAATGCACAGCGAGCCGCCGAGGCTTGCATGGAAATTGTTTGCAATCGCTCCAATTCCCCGGAAAGATTTCAAAAGGCACGGCGCTGGGCTCAGGCCCTGCACACCGCAGAGCCTGCGACACCTCGCAGTCGAGCCCTGCTGGGTGCTGCCCAGTATCGATGTGGAGAAATTCAGGAAGCCCTGATCACGCTGGCCAATGCCTCCGCGACCCCGACGGAACCGATATCGCAGGATGACAGGAATCACAAACTTCTGTCCATGTGGATGCTGCTGCTTGCGAAGCACCAGGAGGGAGCCAGTGATGCCGAACTGTTGCTGTTGGACAAGCAATGCGAGGCCAGCACGCGGCAAATGAGTTCCTGGAGTTCTCCGATTAGGAAACTTCACGTGGAGACACGACAGATGATGGCCCTGTTGAGCAGGGTGAGCACAACGTCAAGGGACGAACAGATCGCAACGCAATTCAAGAGTTTTGACAAAGATGGCGACGGTCAGCTGAGAGGAAGCGATGCCCCTGGGCTTTTGGAACAGTTCCTCTCGTTCGACCGAGACAAGGATGGAGGCCTCAGTCTGGAGGAGTTCACGGCGCTCGCGACTATGGCAAGCCTCACGAATCCGAAAAACCAAAGTTTCGCCACAACCCTGGCAGACCTGAATGAAGCCATTCGCCTGGCACCCGAACAGTTCCTACCGTACAACAACCGCGCTTGGCTCCTTGCGACCTGCCCGGATGATGCAATCCGGAATGGCCCACAGGCGATCAAAGATGCCACTCGAGCCAATGAGCTGACCGACTGGAAGTATGCCAACATGATGGACACTCTCGCCGCCGCTCATGCGGCAACCGGAAACTTCGAGGAAGCCATCAAGCTGGCGGAACAGGCCTTGTCGGCGGCAACCTCTGACAATTATGTCCAAATTCAGTCGCGACTGGCTTTGTTCAGAGAAAAGAAGGCGTACCTCATACCACCCGACGCCACCACCCCTGCTCAAATTCCCGGTTTGAATGTCGGCTACTCTGTCCCGCTGCTTGCTCCGGATCAGGTTCTGCAGTCCCGTAGAATCACTGGCTGGAACAGTGCGTGGTCTCCGGACAGCAAAAAGCTCGTGCGGAATTTGAACCGGCTTGATGGTGATCACAGCAACCTGGAAGTCATCGATCTGGAAACGGGGGAAACGACAGTCCTGTGCGAGGGGGGAGTTGATCCCGCCTGGTCGCACACCTCCGGCGGACCGATCGCGTTCACGAAAGTTCCCGAAGGAAAAACCAGCATTGTGGCTCTCCAGGAACTGTGGCTGGTCGAG
>CAZFDW010000462.1:0-5746 GCA_964517865.1 uncultured Chitinophaga sp. | reverse complement strand
ACTTCTGCCGAGGTGCTTATGTTCGGTCGTGAACAGATTTTGTCTAAGCATACCGTAGTTCAATCGCTCTGCCGACTGAGATTCCACGTGAACATACGATGAAGCACACGGTGCGGGCTTTGACGCGGGATGAAAATGTTCATACGGTGCTGTCCATTGCAGGAAAATCGATGATTGTGAGAATTTTCCGGCGGCGGTGACGAACAGGTTGCACAGCATCACGACGGGCAAGAATGTCCATCCTGCAGAATCGCACGCACGAAACGGCAAGAAACAAAACTCAATGAGTAACGCATGAATCAAAATCCGGACTTCGTGATTCAGACGACAGACGTCTCGAAGACGTATCGCAGCGGGTTGTTTGGACGAAAGTCTTTTCAGGCATTGAAAGGTGTGTCGCTCAATGTCCCGCGCGGAACCATTTACGGGCTGCTTGGACCAAACGGTGCGGGCAAGACGACGCTCATCAAAATCCTGCTCGGAATCGTGCGCAAGACAGGTGGGTCGGCATCAGTGCTGGGACATGTGGCAGGTACACGAGCCGCACGGCGTGAAGTTGGATACCTGCCTGAGAACCATCGCATCCCCCGGCATCTGACGGCGAACACGGCACTGGAATATTACGGTGCCTTGAGTGGACTGTCGATGTCAGAAATACGCCAGCGTCGTCCGCCGATCCTGGAATCGGTGGGGCTCGTGGGGCGCGAAAACGATCGCGTGTCGGGCTATTCGAAAGGCATGCTGCAACGACTGGGGCTTGCTCAATCGATGATCCACAAGCCGCAACTGATTGTGCTCGACGAACCCACCGATGGCGTCGATCCGGTCGGGCGTCGTGAAATCCGCGAAGTCCTGCAGCGACTTGCCGCCGAGGGCCATTCGGTGTTCCTCAACAGTCATCTGCTGCAGGAGATTGAACTCGTCTGCGACAGTGTGGCGATTCTGAATCACGGCCAATGTCTGCTCACGGGCACTGTGAAAGAACTGAAGGCGGCGCTCACTGATGCGGCCGTATTTCTGCAGCTGCGAGGAACAGAGGCCGCGATCCAAAAAGCGACAAGTTCCCTCGCCGGCTCCGTCATCAGGGTTGTCACAACGGATGCGTTTGAGGTTGAGGCCCGAATTCAGTCTCAATCGGAACTCGATAAGTTGATCGATAGTCTGCGTGAGGAACAGGTGAGCATCTGGCAAATCGCCCGCCGTGAAAAGACTCTGGAAGAAGTGTTTATGAATATTGTGGGAGCCGATCGTCGATGAGAGCATACCTCGCCATTCTTAAGGATTCCTATCGCGAAGCGGCCGCCTCCCTGGTGCTCTGGCTGGCTCTGGGAGGAGTACTGCTTCTGCTTCTGGCGCTGTCGCCGATCGGACTATTGACGGCAGCAAATACAGCCTTGCGGTATCAGGAACTGGTTGATCCGGAGAAATTTGTTAAGGCCTTGTATGACGGGCGCGCAGATGCACTGACTCCGGAAGGGCATATCTGGTCCCTGCTGAACGAAAAACAGCAGGAACAATTTGTTGCATTTACGAGGTCGGACGACGAGTCAGACGGACGTCGTGGACAACGTGGCGGCGGTGGGCGTAATCTGATTGTGAACACCGTGAATGGCCTTTTGAACAAGCCTGAATTCTACAATCCGGCAGCGTTCGGAAAAGTCGAACTTGATGAGGAATTGCGGACGCCCGATGCGGAGTCACTTCCGGTCGCTGAACTGTCGAATCGCAATCTCCGACGCCTGGAGAAAGCATTTGCACGCTACATCAGTGTCAGCGAACGAACTGCGTTATCACTTACGTACGCGGGATTCGACATTACCGGTCCACTGCCGATTCTGCCTTCGCAAATGAAGCAGGCGATCGACGGAATTATTTCGATTGTGCTCGGATTCTTTCTGGGAATCGTGGGAGTCTTCGCATCGTTGCTGTTCACAGCGACACTCATTCCGCGAACGTTTGAACCGGGTGAAATCTCGTTGCTGTTAAGTAAACCTGTGTACCGTTCGTTCCTGTTCATCACCAAATTTCTGGGCGGCTGTGTGTTCACCCTGATCTGCGCGACACTGCTGGTGACCGGCATCTGGCTGTTGCTGGGGATTCGACTTGAGATGTGGCGTCCGGAGTTACTGTGGTGCATTCCGTTATATGTGTTTCTGTTTTCAATCTACTTTTCTGTCTCGGCCCTGACCGGAGCCATCTGGCGAAATGCGGTCGTCTCATTGATCCTGGTGATCGTCTTCTGGCTGGGTGTCACATTGATCGGTGTGGCTCAGAGCTCAATGGAGGAATTCATCGTTAAGGCTCGGCGTGTGAGTGAGATCTCGTCGAACGGTGGTGAGGTGTTTGGCGTCGATGGAAGCCGGACGGTTCATCGCTGGGACAAGGAAGCCGGCGACTGGATGCCCGTCGTTCAGTCCGCAGGCAGCGACCAGATTCCAGCGTTCTTGCAGCGGATTGTTTTTTCGGGGCATCGATTCCGGATTTCGGTGAGTCATGATGGTCAGCGCATTCTGGCTTTGCAGCCGACCATGAGTCAGTTTGGCGGGATCGGACCTTCGACGGTCCTGAGCGGCAACGCCGACGAACAATTTGAATTGCAGCCGGAGTCGCAGACACCGGAGTCGATGTTTGGTATTTTTCAGACGGCCGATGGCGATGTCATTCTGCCTGGCTTACGCGGCGTTTATCGGTTCGTAGGTCAAACGGACCAGGAACGAAAGGCTCAGACGTTTATCAAAGGCATCTTTGGTGGTCTGTTGTCGTCTTCTTCCGGTAAAGCGTTTGAGAATCTGACAGCGAAGGGATTTCCGGCGATCGCGGCGGGCTCGTCTGTCGCCTTCAATCCGACGGACAATTCATTCGCGGCACTGCATGCCGGGGAGCTCCGTCGAATCGGGAGAACAGCCGATGGCAGGTACGAGGCTGGTGAAACGAAGAATCTGCAATGGAACGAAACCGCGATTTTGGCGGCAGGCGGTCATCTGGTACTCATTGCCCGCGGGGATGGTAAGGTGATTGCCGTTGACGCCACTACGTTTGATGTGATTGCTGAATCAAAGTTGCCCGCTGGCCAAAAACCGCGTGTCATCGAATGTGCTCCAGGCGGCGGCAGTGCGGCGGTGCTGACGCATCATGGATCTGTACTTGTGTTTGATGCGGCCAGTCGTCAGTTTCTTTCGTGGGCACCACGCGAGAGTGGTTATGCATCTGCCATTGCCTACAACGAAAAATCTGAATTGATGGTCGTCGATAACCATCGAAGTGTCCGAGTTTATGACGTTGCAACGCAGTCAGCCACCAGTCAGCTCCCGGGCAGTGCCGACCTGCCATGTCGTATCTACGATTACATCGTTTCGCCACTGCATGCCGTCCTGCCCAAGCCCAGTGATCTTGACAATGCCGTACAGTGGATTGTGACGGGAGAAAAATCGGTTGAAATCAACAATGATCCGGATCAACGAGGTAACGTACGGGCCAACCTGGAAGCAGAACGCGTGACGTTTAACGTGTGGAACGCCATCTTCAGCAATCTTGCGTTCATCGTCGTGATGCTGGGTCTGGGATGTCTGTATATCGCCCGCAGTGACTTCTGAGGAAATACTTTGATGACCAGAACTCGGCGCGACATTCTGAAAGCCTGGCTCGCCGGAGCAGTGGCATCGACAGTTCCGCAACCATTCTCCCTCTTTGCGGATGCGAAGGGCGGCTCGCGACGCAAACTGCCTGTGGCTGCTGTCGTGTCCGTGTACACTCCGAGCAGCCATGCGGATGTCATTGTCGGCAAGATCCTTGAGGGATATCAACAGGATGGCGGGCCAGGACCAGACCTGGAAGTTGTGTCGATCTTCACTGATCAGGTCCCCGCTGAGGACATGAGCCGCGAGAAGGCCGTAAAGCACGGCTTTCGAATTTCACCAACGATACGTGACGCTCTGACACTGGGAAGCGGTCAGCTTCAGGTGGCGGGAGTTCTCTGCATCGGAGAACACGGCGATTACCCTCGAACGCCTGGCACCGACCAGAAGATGTATCCGCGCCGACGATTCTTTGATGAAGTTGTCAATGTGTTTCGTGATTGTGGTCAGGTTGTTCCCGTGTTCAATGACAAGCACCTTGGGTATCGCTGGGAAGATGCCAGTGCGATGGTCGAGACGGCTCGCGAATTGAAGATCCCCTTCCTTGCCGGTTCATCGCTGCCCGTCGCATGGCGGATGCCTCCGTTCGAGTTGCAGCGCGACTGTGAAATTGAAGCCGCGCTGACGATCGGCTACGGTGGATTTGAAGATTATGGATTCCACGCCCTTGAGGCCCATCAGTGTCTTTTGGAGCGCCGACGCGGCGGCGAGACCGGCGTGGCAGCAGTTCGTGCGGTCCGGGGAGACCTGATTCGAAAGACCGAACTGGCTGGCGTCTGGTCGGCAAAACTGTTCGCAGCGGCACGTCGCCTGATGCCCGGCAATCCGGAGGACACGAAGGCGTGGAATCCTGGCGCTGATTCAGCTGCGTATCTGATTGAGCACCGTGATGGTCTTCGCTCGGCAGTCGTGATGGCCAACGGCCTTGCCGGTCATTTTTCGACCGCACTGCAAATCAAGGGCAGTCAACAGCCTTCTGGCACATTGTTCAAGCTTCAGGACGGACCGCCGTACGGTCATTTCGCCTATCTCGTTCGCGCCATCAATGAGACGATTCACACGGGTAAAGCCGCCTGGCCGGTGGAACGCACGTTATTGACAACCGGAATCCTCGATCGAGTCATGCACAGTCTAGCGCATGATGGTCAGCGCTATGAAACTGGGGAACTTGCGATCAGCTATTCCGCTGCGGACTGGCCATTCGCGAATCATCCCGATTCGCCGCTCCATTTGCCTGTGGATTAAATTCAGATTCATCAGGTGACGCAGAGTAACGGCGAGCGGCTGGGCGTGAGCCCTCCGTGTGAATTCCTTCGGCGTTCACTATTCGCATCGTATCCCGGAATCCATGTCATCGGCAAAGGAATGAGTGAAGCAAATGGCATTCAGTGCTGTGGCACGGAGGGCTGACGCCCAGCCGCTCGCCGAGTTGCCGGAGAACATGCGCGAGGTAATCGCCATGTTGCGCGAAGTCGGCGGTCGCCCATACGCCATTTGCCATCCCAGCCGAAGTCGGTTTTCATCATCCGAAGCCGCTGTTTCGAGACGCATCGCGAACGCGTGGCTCATTTCGAACATGAACGGACTGTTCAGGACGAACAACTGCTGTTGCGGCACGGTCGTGACATTGCGCTGGTCGCTGGTCACGTTGGAAGTCTGGGGCCATCGAAGTCCGGGGCCATCCAAAAATGCAGACGCCTTCTATAATGGAAGAACGCCCTCGACCGAGTGATGTATCGTCTGGCAAATGACGGCGGAAGATTCGCCCCCCCCGGAACTCGAAATTGCCAATTCATCCACCGACTTTCCAATTGGGATTCGTTCGGATTCCTCGCTACAATTGCCTGTCGATGATGTCAGGTTCAATGGGGAGATTCAATCACGATGCTGCGACTGCTGGGAAATCCGAAGCGACTGTGCAATGGCACCACGCGGCGTGATCTGTTGCAGATCGGCGGTCTCGGGGCATTTGGTCTCGCGTTGCACAATGTTCCCGGCAGCACTCAGACACACGCGGCGATGACGGATGTCGGCCCGAAGTTTGGGCAGGCAAAATCCTGCATCCTGATTTACAAATACGGGTCGCCCCCGCAACACGAAACGTTTGATCC
>CAZFDW010000461.1:1468-5772 GCA_964517865.1 uncultured Chitinophaga sp. | reverse complement strand
GGTATTCGGACGACTAAATAAATCGCAAGCCGGTTCTTATCGGTTGGCGAGTTAATGAGTAAGCCGACGCGGTGAAATCCTTTGGGATTCACCACGTCGGCTTTTTTTATTGCTTGCGTTGTGAGCAGTGAAGAAAGCCGACATGGTGGAACCCTTCCAGGGGATCGACCGTGTCGGCTTTTTTCGTTTGTGGGCGTCTGAGTGAACCCAGGTATAGCCGGTGATCAGGAACCCCAGGATTCGTCAATGCCGCAAGTAGACACAAATTCAGTGTCCGTCGTGCGGGGCGAAGCAGGTTGGCGGATGTTTTGCGAACAAGGAGGTTAAGTCATGTTGGTCCTGTCCAGGAAACAGCACGAGTCAATTGTGGTCGTCGGAACAGATGGCTCCGGACTGTTTGTCAAAGTGACCGTACTGGAAATCAAAAATGGCGTTGTGAAGCTGGGCTTCGATGCTTCACCCAATGTTCTCATTCATCGACTTGAAGTTTGGGATCGAATTCAAGGCGGCATGTCAGTCAGGTCCGCGTGACATGTTTACAGCGTTTGAAACGTGGACCCCTGAGAGGTCTGTTCCTCGCAGGTTTTTCGGGCCATTCGAGCCCGGGAGTGCTACTCAAAGGGAGTTCCGGAATGTTACGACATCAATTGTCACTTGCAGTGCTGGCTTCAGCGTTTGCGTTGTTCTTTGGCAACGCCGATGTGGAAGCGAATCAATGCCGACATCAGAGTCGACTACACAACTGTCGTCGGAGTCAGCCGTGTAATCGGGTTCATGTCCATCCCGGTTGCGGCATTCATGGCTGCGGCAACAATGGAGTTTGCAACCACGGCTGGAATAACTCTGGCCAGCACCACTATGGGCACGGCACCCATTTTAACGGCGGTTACAGGAATGGCAGTTACGGCTGCAGTTATTGATTCGTCTCAGCCATGTGGCGACAGGCAATACTCATTCCCTGATCTGTCGCGGCAGATTCTGCGAAAACGTTCTCCTGCAAACAATCTGAGTGTTGTTTTTTAAGTTGACCTCCTTGTGTGGTCACAGAAAGTGAAATGCGATGCGTACGAATATGCTTTTCTCCGGGGTTGCTCTCCTGGCAGGGATGACCTGCTTCGCTGCCACCGACGACCAAAAGTCAGACCCGCAGCCTGATGCAAAGTCTAATACAGAAATTGTCGATGTGCCGACTGGTCGGCCGGAAGACAACAAGCATTCAGAAGACGAAGATGCGATCAGGGAAGCCGACGTGTTGTTTGCGAAAGCCTATGAGGCAGGAGACGCCACGGCTGTTTGTGCACTGTTCACAGCAGAAGCAGAATTCGTTGACGAAGCCGGAAACGTGTTCGATGGTCGCGAAGCCATTGAAGCTTCGCTCGCCGAGTTTTTTGCGGAACACCCGAATTGCAAGCTGGAAATGAATACCGAAACGATTCGGTTCATTGGTCCAGATTTGGCTGTTGAGGATGGCAACACGCACATGATTTGTGCCGAAGCATCCACGTCCGTCGATAGTCGATACACGACTCTGCACGTGAAAACAAATGGCAAGTGGCTTGCTGCCAGTGTGCGAAACCATGCTCCGCAGGGCCGCCGAGAGCACCAGGCCCATGTTCAGCAACTGAACTGGTTGATCGGGGACTGGGTCGATGAGGGCGACGACGCGGTCGTCCAATTCGCATGCGAGTCAACCGACAATGGTAATTTTCTCGTTCGTTCGTTCACGATTCATGTCGCTGGACAGGATGCAATGACGGGGACCCAACGCATTGGATGGGATCCGCTCACAGGAAAGCTTCGTACGTGGATTTTCGATTCAGAAGGTTCCTTCGGTGAAGGATGCTGGTATCGACGTATCGACGACGAGGTCGAGCGCTGGATCCTTAAGACGTCTGGAGTCATGGCTGACGGGCAGACTGCGTCCAGCACAAGTATCTACACGTTTATCAATGACAACACCATGACCTGGCAGTCGGTGGATCACGAGATTGGTGGCGCACAACAGCCTGACAGTGAAATTGTAACGATTGTTCGCTCAGCGCCGGTTCCGATTCAGACAGTCGCGGACGACAGTCAGTAGTGGTCGGGAACACATCGCGAATCAGCACACCGGAATGCATTGGAGATTCGTTCAACTTTGGGAGGGTATCAATATGAAACAGATTTCACGGAAAATGGAACTTATTCTTGGACTGGCACTGTCGCTCAGTCTTCTCAGCGCACCAAGTCAGAATGCTGCGAATGCCGGCAGTCCGGCACAACGTGGCGGTGGAGGTGGCAGCGGACACGCTCGTTCTGGCGGCGGTAGCGGTGCGCATGCTGGCGGCGGCGCTCATGCTGGTGGCGGAGGTGGGAAGTCTGCCGGAGGCGGAGGAGGAATGCACGCACCGGGCATTGGCGGACCACGGCATATCGGAGGCAACGGTGGAGGTGTTCACAACAATGGAACAGGCGGCGGAGCTCATCTCGCCCAACGGCCAGTGACGAACCATATTCCGTCCAATCCACATCCGAATCCGGGAAGTATTCGATCGGGAATCCCTCATTTGCCAGTCCAGGGCAATCATGGCATCGGCAACAGAGCAGGAATTCCAGGAGGACTGACCGGGAATAAGGCTGGTCCGGGTAATATCGGCATCAATGGACGGCACAATGCTCATACCGGAATTGCACCGGTTCCTCTTGCAAATCGCCTGTCCGGAATCGCAAATCGCCAATACAACGGCAATTCGCTCAACTTCAACAACCGACGGTTCAACATCGGCAGCAACAACTACCGACCCGCGTATTACCGACATGCAGGCTATCATGGCTACTGGAATGGGAATCGAGGTTACGGAATCGGTTCGGGATTCGGCTATGGGCCTGGATCGAGCCTCGGTTACAGGCTCGGTTCGAATCTGGGATACGGTTGGGGCCTTGGCAACGGATATGGTTCGGGAAACGGCTACGGTTACGGTGGCGGGTACCGAAGATACGGTGGCTACGGATATCGTCCGTTGGGCTGGGGGCTGGGTGGCTGGGGCCTTGGTTCACTAATTTACAACAGTGGGTACCTTGGATACTCCAATCCCTATTACAGTAACGGTGGGTGGAGCGGATACAACTATTCGCAGCCCATAACCGTATCGTACAACGCACCGGTCACAGTTTTCGATAACGCTGTAGGATCAGGAAGCTCGGTCAACTCCTCGGACCAGGTCCTCAATAACGCAGTCGCCGCGTTTCAGCAAAATGATTATGACGCGGCACTCGACATCACGAACAAAGGCATCATGCAGTTTCCCGACGATGCTGTTCTGCATGAGTTCCGATCGCTTGTACTGTTCGCAAAACAGGACTTTCAGCAATCGGCAGCGACCATTCATGCGGTTCTGGCGGTCGGTCCCGGATGGGACTGGACTACGCTGAGCGGGATGTATTCAAACGCCGAACTCTACACAACACAACTCCGGGATCTTGAAGCGTTCACAAAGTCGAATCCGCAGGATGCTGCCGCACATTTCCTGCTCGCCTATCACTATCTCAGTTGTGGACATCCGGACGCAGCAGCTCGTCACCTGCAGCAAGTCGTCACACTGATGCCCAACGATCGAGTTGCCGCTGACATGCTGAAAATGGTCGCAACGCCGGCAGCCGAAGAAACGGTAAATGCTCCTGCACCGGATTCGTCGGCACAAGTGCAGCCTGAGCCCCCGGCAATTGATCCAAAGTCACTTGTTAGTGCATGGCACGCGACACGCGATGACGGATCTGCGTTCAGTCTAAATCTGACCAACGATGCTGCGTTCACCTGGAGTTTCGCTCAGAAGGGGCAAGCGGCTCAGGAGTTCGGTGGTACTTACTCGATCGAAGGCAACGTTCTGGCATTGGAACGAAAAGACGGTGGATCATTGATCGCTGAGATCACGCCGGGGGATGCATCGAACTTCAATTTCAAAATGCTGGGTGCCGCTGACGATGACCACGGCTTGAATTTCAGCAAATAGATCACGTCTGCGAACGGGCGTTCGCATCGACCGTGAAGGTCTTCGAACCAATGTAACGATGCAGGAAGTGTGTGTTTCCGGACGGCAACTTCGCTTAATCCGGACTGACAGATTCTAAGGAGTGATGACGATGAACTGGGATCAAATCAAAGGCGACTGGAAGCAGATGACTGGCAAAGTCAAGGAAAAATGGGGGAAGCTCACCGACAACGATTTGACCACAATCGCCGGCCAGCGGGATCAGATGGTCGGAATTCTGCAGGAACGCTACGGCTATGCCAAAGAACGTGCGGAAAAGGAACTGAGTGATTTTGC
>CAZFDW010000461.1:0-1368 GCA_964517865.1 uncultured Chitinophaga sp. | reverse complement strand
GTCAATTTCGGAAAGTTTCGACGCGTGCCGAACAAACGGACGCTGAACTGCAAAGTGTGTTCAGCAGCACGCCATCAAGTACGTTAAGCAGAGCGCAGTTTGCGCAGGAAAGCTCCTGGATGACGGCAGCATGTTGCTTCTGTCAATCGTCAACGATTTTTTGAGTTAAAGGAAAAGTATCATGATTTACACAGCGATTTCAATGTGTGCGATGGCTCTTGCTCTACTTGCGGGCAGCCCTGTCACATCCACCGGACTGGGCGAGAAAGAAAGTCCGCACGCGGCCATGATGATGAAGTGCGCGACAACCTGCTCGGCTTGTGCTGTTGAGTGTGATGGATGCTTCCATCACTGTGCGTCACTGGTGTCCGACGGAAAGAAAGAACACGCGACCTGCATGCACTGCTGTGTGGACTGTGCTGAATGCTGTCGATTGTGTTCTACATTGTGCGGCCGTGAGAGTGCATACTCAGCTCATGCCGCCGAGTGTTGCGCAAAGTGTTGTGAAGACTGCGCAGCGGCCTGCGAAAAGATGAAAGACGACAAGCAAATGGCTGCATGTGCCAAGTCTTGCCGCAACTGTGCTGCGGAATGTCGCGACATGGCCAAGATGGCCGCGAAGTGATCTGTCTCGAAACCGTCGTCAAGGAAAAGTAGTTTACCGCCAACAGATCTGAAGATCGCAGCATCGACCGATGTTCTTGTTCGAAGTACGGAGTGACGGGCATTGCTCGTCACTCCGTTTCCCTCGGCTGCTGCGGCTCATGCTGTTTCACGACATCCCTTTAACGGAGAAACTACTCATGTTGGGAACAATCCTGAAGGATTCACAGAATGAATAATGATACCGAAACCATCAAACAGAAGCCGGATCGGGCGCTCTACGGAAAAGTCGTTGGAGTCGTCAAGTATCGGTATCAACTCAAGGCTCTGTGTGAATCGCTGTCGATTCTGGGAGTCCGCGAGGTAGAAGTTCTCAATGGCCCCAGCGGAACCAAACGTCTGGAAACATGGAAGGAAACGGTGTCACAGTATTTCTTCGGAGACATGGAAGGCGAAATGCTCCAGCGATATCTCGACGCCGTCGCAAATGACCTCATTGTTTTCGCGGCTGTTGTTGTGCCTGATCTTGCCGAAAAGACAGCGCGAATTGCCAATATGGCGGGTGCTTCCGAAGTCGTGCACTTTGGAAACTCTGCCGTTACGAGTTACTGATTAGTTGATTCTATTAGAAGGAAATGAAAATGCTCTGGACCATTTTTGTATTGCTGTTGATTCTCTTGGTACTAGGCGTGGTGACATCGACAACGCTGCTTGTCATTACCCACGAAATTGGGGTGTTTGAAATGGATTTGCGGAGCGACGACG
>CAZFDW010000460.1:3684-5793 GCA_964517865.1 uncultured Chitinophaga sp. | reverse complement strand
ACCTGGACCCGCGACAACTTCGGCCGCATTACCCGGATCACCGACCCCGCCGGCAACCCTGTTTCGTACGGCTACAACACCGACGGCGATTTGATCAGCGTGACCGACCAGATCGGCAATGCAACAACAATGTCGTACCTGACCGACCCGCCACACTTCCTCACACAGGCCATCGACAGCCTCGGCCACATCGACTTCACGGCAACGTTTGACGCCAGCGGCCGCCTGCACACATTCGGCGACGCCCTCGGCAACACATCCACCCAATCCTACGACCTCGCCAACAATCAGGAAATCATCGCGGATCGACTCGGAAACGAATCCATTCTGACCTTCGACGACCGGGGCAATGTTATCGGAGCAAAAACAGCACTCGGTGCGGAGTTTTTTGTCACTTTTGACGCATACGACAATCAAACGTCTGCCACTGATCCGCTGGGTCGAACGACGCTGTTTGAATATGACACCCGTGGCAATATGACAAGTAGCACCGATGCATCAGGAGGAGTCTGGCTTCAGTCGTTTTCAGCAGCCAACGAACGGTTGACAACGACTGATCCCATGGGACGCACTACAAACTGATTGTATGACGTACGCGGCAATATGGTGGCCTTCGCGAACGCCGCATTTGATGTCACGACCTGGGAATATGATGTTGCCGGACGCGCAACAGGAATGACCACGCCCGATGGGCATTCCACACACTACGAATACGGAGCCGGCGCTGCCCCGACGAAAGTCACATATCCTGATGGCTCGTCGCGGACCGCAACCTACAGTATCTGGGGTGACCTCACATCCTTCACAAACGAGCGCGGCTTCACGAACAGCACCGAGCACGATGACACAGGGCGCCCAACCCGAATTGTTGACGCTCTCGGTGGCGAGATTATTCTGGTGTACGACGGCTCTCGCCTCATTGCTATTACGGATCAGCTCGGTCGTGTGCAACGATTTGAATATGATTCAAAAGACCGGCGCATTCATGAAATCAATGCGGCCGGCGGGACCAGGCAAATCGTCTATGACTCCAATGACCGAGTGATCGCCACAGTTGATGAAAACGGCCATCGTACAGAAGCCGTCTTTCGCCAGGATGGTCTGGTCGAAACCCTGGTGAACCCTCGCGGGAATACTCGACACTTTACGTTTGATGCTGCGGGCAACCGTACCTCAATGACCGACGAAAATGGCAATATCACGTTGTTCGCTTACGATGAGCTGGACAGGATAAACCAGATAACGGACGCTCGGGGCGGGCTATGGTCCGCTTCCTGGGATGCCGTTGGGAATCGAACAGGCTTCACGGATGCGAACGGTAACACAACACTCTACGAATTCGATGAACTCAATCGTCTCATCAGGACAATCGACGCCCTGGGTGGAACGACGTACGATGTCTACGATGCCGGCGGGAACGTTGTCGGTTCAACCGATGCAGACGGAAATACAACGCAATTCGAATACGATGAACAGCACCGCCTCACTGGCACAACCGACGCAGCGGGTTTCAGCAGGACATGGGCGTACGATCCGCTTGGCAACCTGGCGTCGGTCACTGATGAGTTTGGGAATTCCACGACATTCGAGTACGACGCATTAAACCGACGATCATTGATGACCGACCCGCTTGGACACAGCACGTTGAGTGTCTGGGACGCTGTCGGCAATCAGACACAGGTGACTGATGCACTGGGGCGCACAACGGTGTTCGTTTACGACTTGCTCGACCGGCGAATTTCTTCCACTGACCCCCGAGGTTCAACAACGTCTGTTGTTTACGATGCCGTCGGGAATCGGGTCTCGCTGACAGACGCTTCCGGCAATATGACATCCTGGCAGTATGATGCGTCGGATCAACTTGTTCAGCGTACCGATGCGCTCGGAGCGGTCGCGACCTGGCAATACGACGGAGTTGGAAACGTCACACAACAGGTCGATCGTAACGGGCGCATTACCGAATTCACGCACGATGCCACAAACCTCGTGACCAGCGAACGATGGTTGTCCGGCGCGTCGATTCAGAACTCCCAGGAGTTTTCGTACGACCTGGTTGGCAACCTGCTGACTGCCAGCGATTCGTTGAGCCACTATGCATACACCTATGAC
>CAZFDW010000460.1:0-3584 GCA_964517865.1 uncultured Chitinophaga sp. | reverse complement strand
GCGGATCAGCTGATTCAGCGGACTGTCAATCTGCAGACGACGGATTATTCGTACGATCTTTCAGGCCAGCTGATCGCCGCCGATTACGCCGCCCGGGCCGACGAACTTTACGGTTATGACGCGACAGGTAACCGAACATCCTCAGGTCAGACGATCGCCACCGGGAATCGGATCCTGTCGGACAGTCAGTTCGAATACGCATGGGATCATGAAGGGAACCTCGTTTCCCGTGTCAGCATCGCCGATGGAGCAGTCACCGTCTACGAATATGACGTCGGAAACCGGCTTGTCCGTGTTTCTGAAAACACTCCTGCCGGAGTCGTCACGCAGCAGACGGAATTCACATACGACGTTTTCGATCGGCGAATCGCGAAGACTGTTGATCCTGACGGGGCCGGCCCGACATTGGGCACCACAGCGACATTTCTGTACGACGGCGATCATGTCTGGGCCGATGGTGACGGCACAGGAAGCATCACCAATCGCTATCTCTACGGTGACGCAGTCGATGATCTTTTGGCGCGCCACCGCGTGTCCGATGGGACGGCATGGTATCTGACAGATCAAGTCGGTTCTGTGCATGCGATTATCGATGCCGCCGGCACGATTGTCGATCAGATCGTATACGACAGTTTTGGCAATGTCCTGAGCGAGACGAACCCGACCTCCGGTGACCGCTTCAAGTTCACGGCGCGCGAGCTTGATGCGGAAACGGGGCTTTATTACTACCGAGCCCGTTACTACAGCCCGACCACAGGGTTCTTTATTTCGGAGGATCCGATCGGCTTCGGTGGAGGAGACACAAATCTGAACCGCTACGTCGGCAACAATCCGCTGACGTATTCCGATCCGTTCGGCCTGACGGCGATGGTGGAAACATCGATCACGTCCGATTCCGGCAAACGGGCTGGCAGTGCATTCGTTTCCGGCACGATCGGTTACGCCTGCGGCTACCTGGAAGCGTGGTACAATCACGATCCAAATCCGGCATTGGCAGCAACGAAAGAAGCCGTGGTGGGAGCATCGATTGGTGCCGTGCTCGGCCCGGTCATTGGCCAGATGCCCGGCATGTACCAGCTCATGTTCGGGATCGGGGCGGCGATTCAAGCCGTGACAAGTGGTGAAGACATTGCGATCAAAGGCCTGCGAGGTGCCTGCCTCGTCGCTGAGTTTGCCGTCGGCGGCGGATTCAGAAACATCAAACACGCCGCTGACGACCTCCACCCACCAAAAAGCCTCGACGACTGGGCCAGGGCGCTACAACGCTTTCTCACCAGCGAATCCGGTAGCCTGCCTACGGACCCAACAAAAATAGCGAATCCAGTTCCACGCAGACTGGCGCGCGTGATTGAAACAAGGTTCGCGAATTCTCCGATGCTTGGAGCTCCTGGGGCAAGTGAAGTCTTTGTTACGGGTGCAGGAGTAAGAGACATTGGACGGATTAAAACGTCTAATGGGCTTGCCCGGCGCCTGACGCTCGTAGACGATGGCGGAAACCTCTTGAGGGGTGCACGAACTGTGATCGAGTTTGATCTGCCGAGTGGAATCGCTACGCCTGTCAACAGGGCTAATCCGGGATTCGTTGGCCGCGGACGGACAGCTGGTAATGCGAGAGAATTCGTCGTTCCGAATCTAAACATTTCTGATCTTCACAACGTAACGATTCGACATATCCCATGAAATGCAAATGTGTGTCTATTACTGAATTGAATGGAGCTGCGGCAAAACAGTACGCGGACGAGCATCTTACTGAAGTGAAGACGGATGCCGTCAATTGGACCGTAGAGTATGTCTGCCCTGACACAAGACGTAAGTTTTTATTGGACTACCCGCAGAGTGAACTCCACGGCGGTGGCCCGCCGCGATTGACCCCGACACGCAGTTGACTGTGCTTGCCTCGTGTCCGGGACAGCCGCTGAGAAGGAGTTGCTGTCTGCGTGAGGCATTTAAGGGGAAGCATTTAAGGGGTCTGTTTTAATTGAACTGAATTGAGACGCCTATTGCTTGCCCCCGATTCCATCGTGCCGGGCACGTTATAAACGTGCCCCACGTCTGGAAGACGACAGTTATTTCTGCGCCGGTCCTTACGCGATGACTGCCGTGAGGGATTACTTGACAGGTCGCCAGCGGGCGACTCGTCCGTCCGCGTTGGATGCATTTAAGGGGTCAGGTCTGTTTTAATTAAATTGAGACCTGACCCCTTATTTTTCCCTGTTTCGACTGCTGCCCGTGGATTTGAGTCGGCAAACATCCTTCGTACGGTTGTTTGCACGGAACGCGGTGGTTACTCTCTTCTCGTTCAAGTTCCGAAGATTCTAAGGGCCGCCGTCATGCTGCAATGCAATTGCGATCATTGTGATATGAAATTCAAGGCCAAAGATGAGTTGGCCGGTAAGCGAGTCCGCTGCCCGCAATGCAAAGAAATCGTGTTGATCCCAAAGGGCCCAGAAGCCGCTCTGCCCGCAACTCCCATGGCAGCACGTCCTGCACCTACGCCTCGTCAGAAACCTTCCCGGCCTGACGTCGTTCCAGAGGATGCGAAGGCTGCAATCAAGACGGATGTTCCGCAAATCGCAAAACAGATCGGTAAATCCGTGATCTCTCGATTGCAGGTAACTGCTGAGGCTGTCGGCGGTACCGTCTCGAAGATGCAGGCAAATCGAGAGGTGGCGAGACAGGAGCAGGCGATCGTACAAACGCAAAAGCTTTCCGCAATTCAGCGTTACCTTAACGATGAGCAAGATACAAAGGTCATCGAAACCACCGCGCCAAGGATTCAGCAATTCTTGACGTCTGATGAAGAACTTCTCTACATCGCAGTGCAAAAGAAACCAGTTGCAAACTTTACGCCCGACTGCGTGGCGTTGACGTCAAGGCGGGTGATTTTCTTTACGGTAAAACTGTTTGGACAATTGTCATTCAACGATCATCTGTGGCGCAACATACATGACGCCACGATCAAAGAAGGCATCATGGGAGCCACATTTGCTGTGACCGTTACGAACGGCATGCGGATGAGCATCGACTACTTGCCGAAGGCACAAGCACGGACGCTTTATCGCTTCGCACAGGAAATGGAAGAGAAGGCTGTTGAAGAACGGCGCTGCAGAATGCTGGAAGAAAGACGCGCCGCTGCGGGCGGAGTGGTTGTTCAGAATGCAATGCTGCCACCGGATTCCGTCAAGAGCAGCGCACCGGCCGAAGACCCGGTTGCCACACTGCAGAAGCTCAAGTCAATGCTTGATGCCGGACTCATCTCAAGCGATGAGTTTGGTCATAAGAAAGCAGAAATACTGAAGCGAATGTAGCCCGGAAGTCATCCAGCAGTGGAGCAGTCTCTATCGCTGGCTGTCCGGGACAGCCCCAGAGAAGGAGCTGCTCTGCGAGGCAGCTCCGCCAAAGTGCCGGCTGGCTGGAACATTTCAATTCGCCGCAGCGTCAACCAAGGCTCACCGTTCGGTGACGAAGGGGGATTATTAATTAAGGGGTCTCTTTTAATCGAATTGAGACCTGACCCCTTATTTTTCCCCAGGTGAAGCGGGCGGAAGACTGGCGTTGGAGCAGTCTGTATCGCTGGTTCTCGG
>CAZFDW010000459.1:0-5794 GCA_964517865.1 uncultured Chitinophaga sp. | reverse complement strand
ATTGGCGTTTCAAAAAGGACATTTTGATACGCCGTTCAGATCATCGCATGGTTTGTCTTGACGTGTCACCGAAAGGACACAGCGGCGGGGATTCCACGAATGATTTAGTCGGAATTCGGCATGGATTACGGCATGGACTTGAATCCCCGATTATTGATGCGATGGAAACTTATCCAGTTCATTTGGTCGAGTGTGACCGTACTTTGGAACCGTTCGTTTTCCTGAGCGTGGAGGTTCTAAAATGTTTGAGCGACTCTTTCGGTTTCCACATGCGTTGCAGCCACATCTGAACGGCCCACTGGCCGAGGAACGCAGACGTTTTCTGTGTCATCGCGAGGATGAGGGAATTGGCCGAAACGGACTGCGAGTCCTGGCGTACTATCTGTTGGCGTCCACAGATTATCTCCGGTTGGCTGATCGCAATGGTGAGATCATTGCGCGCGAAGAAGTGGAACAGAAGGCTGAGCTTTGGGCCGCACGAGTTTCTGCATCGCCAAATATCAAGAAGATTGCGGGTCGACGTTCTTCGCGAATTGAGTTTTTACGCCATGTCTGCGCGTGGCTGAAATTCATGGGGCGACTGCAAACGCCTGCGCCCTCACCAAGTCGTTTTGCTGATCAACTCGCCGAATTCGCAAGGTTCCTGCTGCAGGAGAAAGGCTTGAACCTGCGGACTGTAAAGGACCGCTGCAATACCGTTGGGCGATTTCTCGAGGGAGTCACAGCGAATGACAGTCCGCTCCACGGTGTGACCGTTTCTCAGATCGATGCAGCCCTTGTCGAACAGATTACACAGGGCGTCTACGCACGCTCTACCGTGCAGGATTTGGCTTGCGAACTGCGTTCCTTCTTTGCTTATGCAGAAACTCAGCGCTGGTGTCAAAGCGGCTTGGCATCAAGCATCAGGGGGCCTCGCGTCTATTCACAGGAACCCATTCCCGCCGGTCCAGCATGGAATCATGTCCAACGACTGTTCGCAATCGTTGAAGGAGATCAGCCAGCCCAAATTCGTGACCGGGCAGTGTTGATGCTATTGGCCATCTACGGATTTCGCGGTGGCGAAGTTCGTGCTCTGCGATTGCAGGATTTCAATTGGGATCAAGAACGGCTGACAGTGCCGCGTGGTAAAACGCAGTCCACCCACATCTATCCGTTGACCCGGCAGGTTGGCGATGCAGTTCTCCGTTATCTCCAGAAGGCACGCCCGAGCTCAGATCATCGTGAAGTCTTTCTGACGGTTCGCCCACCTTTTCGTCCACTGGGATATGGCGCAATAGGGGCAATTGCATCTCGCCGCTGGCACGCTCTGGGCCTTGAATTGCCACATTATGGCTCACACAGCCTGAGGCATGCCTGTGCCACTCATCTGCTGCAACAAGGGCTGTCGCTGAAGGAGATCGGCGATCATCTTGGACACAGGCATCCCGACACGACACGGATCTATGCCAAAGTTGATCTCACTGCACTGCGGCAGGTCGCCGATTTCGATCTGGGAGGGGTGCTATGAAGTCCATGAATCTGGCCGAACTTATCGAACTCTACATCACATACCGTCAAACACTCGGTGACCGATGTGTCAACATTGCATTCATCCTTCGCGCGTTTGCACGATCCATTGGGACCAGGGTGTCGGTTTGCGAAGTACAAACCCAGCAGATCGCTACTTTTCTTGCAGGAGCTGCCGCCCTGACAAACACATGGCACACCAAGTACTCAGCGCTCAATGGCTTCTTTTGCTACGCAAAAAGTCGCAAGCATATCAACAACACTCCGATGCCAGAGAAACTGGTGAAACACGTTCCCTCATTGGTCCCCTACATATACTCGCATGAGGAACTGCATCGACTTCTGGAAACGGTCAACTGCTACCAGCGCGGAGTGAGTTCCTTTGCCCCGCTCACGTTTCGCACCATCCTGCTGCTGCTCTACGGCACCGGCCTGCGTGATGGCGAGATCATCCGACTCAACTGGGCGGATGTTGACTTCAAGGAATCTCTGCTTGTCATTCGCCTGACAAAGTTTCACAAATCGAGACTTGTCCCGTTCGGGCCGCAATTGCTTCAGGCACTGACGGAGTATGTCAGCAAACGTACCGCGCCCACTCCTGTACCTGGCAAAGAGCTGCCTTTCTTCACCACGTTGCGAGGAACCCGCGTGGTCCTGAATACGCTTCAGGCCCACTTCCGGCGGCTTCGCGCAGTGTCGGATATTCGCCGATCCGATGGAGCAAGCTACCAGCCACGTTTGCATGATCTGCGGCATACGTTCGCCGTCCACCGTTTGACGTCGTGGTATCGGCAGGGGAAGGACGTACAGAGGCTGGTCTACCATCTTTCGGTTTATCTGGGGCATGCCCACCTCGTGGATACGCAAATTTATCTCAGTATGACTCCCGGCTTGCTGCAGGAAGCGAATGCCCGATTCGAATGCTATTCCCAAACCAATCCATCTGGAGATCAACCATGAAGAATTCAGCAAAAAACTCGGCGTTGCTTGGCTCATGGGTACGACGCTTCCTCCTCGAACATCTCGTTGGAGAACGCAATCTTGCCCGCAATACGCAGCAAAGTTACCGCGATGCACTCCGCCTGCTCTTGCCCTTTTCTGCAAGTCGGCTCTGCAAACCGATCGACCAGCTAAACGTCGAGGATCTCTCGGCTGATCACATTCGAGAGTTTCTGCAGGACATAGAAGTTCAACGAGGATGCGGCGTGGCGACACGCAACCAGCGATTGGCAGCTATTCACACGTTGGCGCATTTCATCGGCGTGCGGAGTCCGGAATACGTTCAATGGTGTGGGGAGATTCGAGCTATCCTCGTCAAGAAAGCGCCACAATCACTGATGACCTACCTGGAGAAGTCTGAGATGGACGCATTATTGGAATCGCCGGATCAGACTACGAAGCTCGGCTGCCGCGATCATGCTCTGTTACTATTCCTCTACAACACCGGCGCGCGGGCCGATGAAGTGGCTCACGTACGGATCGGAGATCTCGACCTGGGGCATACGCCCAAACGTGACCTGTCATCCGTGCTGATTCATGGCAAGGGAAACAAGCCGCGTCGCTGTCCACTTTGGACCAGGACAGTAAGCGAATTGTCCTCTTTGGTGAGCAGTCGAGATGCGACAGAGAATGTCTTCCTGAACCGCACAGGACAACCATTAACGCGATTCGGCATTTACACGTTAGTGGAAAGATACGCAGCGAAAATCTCGCTCCAAATGCCCTCCCTGGCAAAGAAAAACGTCAGTCCACACGTCATCCGCCATACCACAGCCACGCACCTCCTTCGAGCGGGCGTGGACATCAATACCATTCGCGCCTGGCTGGGCCACGTCTCTATCGCAACGACGAACGTTTACGCTGAAGTCGATCTGGAAATGAAGAGCAAGGCTTTGGCAAAATGCGAACTCAAGGACGACAAGCCCCACACACCGTGGCGGGACGATAAGGGATTGATGGAGTTCCTCAGAACCCTGTAACGGTCAATTCGTTATGTGGCGTAGAAACAATAAATCCGCAGCAAACTCCAGGGAGGACAACCTCAACGCCACATAACGGCGGTGGCCACATAAACACGAAACGAATGCGGCGACAGTCGAGCAGGCAGTCCGATAGTTTGCGTGTGGCGTTTCATCATCCGGGCCATGTCACCGGCAGTCATCCTGTTTTGTGTCAATCGTCTCGTTTTGCGAATGGTTGTGCGAAACAGCGGGGTTTGTTTATCGGAGTATTCCAGTCCTGCGGTATTGATGTAGTCCATGATGAATTGGCGCAGATCGTGTCGCACGGGAATCTCACGTGACTTGCCGCCTTTCTCAGAAAACCGCAGGCAGAACTGGTCACCCATGTTGTAGAAATCGCCGCGTCGCAGTCGTGCCACTGCTCCTACACGTGCCGCGGTGTAGATCAGAATTCCGATAATCGCCCGGTCCCGCAGCCCCACGACATGAGTCGTATTGATGCTGCGGAGCAATCGTCGTGCCTGCTCAATGGTGATCTCAGGGGTCTTGCCTTCGATCACCTGCAGCCGTTCTCCTCGAACCGAAGCCGCCGGATTCAGGACGACCACATGACGAGTCACAAGGGTATCAAAGAAATGCCGAATGGCCGCAAGATGCAGTTTCTTTGTCGATGGAGCACACGGAAGCCCGTCCAGGTAAACTGCGACATCCCGTGGTGACACATGCGTCAGTTCCCGAGTCAACTGATGGCAGTGAGACAGAAACTTGCGGACTGCGTGTCCGTAGGCTGTCCGGGTGTGAGGATTTCGGATCTGAGCGTAGATAAACTCCTCCCATGCGAACTGCGCCGCAGGACCGGCGGAATGCACCAGGGCCGGTAACGATTCCGGGCCAGTTGTCTGGATTGCCGGATAGGCAATCACCGCTGGCGTCCCAGCGTCAGCAGCTTCGCTGGCCACGATTTGTTTGACTGCACAAGCAGTTGACGGATCATTCGATGAGTCCATTGGCTATGCCTCGACTGCCATGAGATCACTATCAACGCCTCGACGAATGCCGCCGCCGCATGGTTACCCACGCAGAACATTGGCTCAGTCGGCCCGTCAGTTGACGATCCCATGAGTTTTTCACCACCCCATGCTTAACGCACCATAATGTCCTTTGTCGAGCACTATCAGGCATTGTCGTGAGAAAGGCCGCAAAGTGCTTTGCTGACGCGGGTTACGCCAATTCCTGATGCTTGAGCCACGGGTTTATTCTGAAATCCAGAAGAAAACACCCTTCAATGGGTCGCGAATGTCGATAGAATCTTCTGTCGTAGTGAATTTCTTTCCGGGGAGGTGGGGAGTTGAGTGGTCTGTCAGAACGGCTCAAATACGCACGTCAGTCGATGAAGCTGACGCTGGACGATGTGGAATCCCGAACGAGCGTCGGGGCTTCGACACTGTCGGAATTCGAGAACGACAAGCGGGAACCACGACTTCCACAGCTCAAAGAGCTGGCCGATCTTTACCGTCGAGCGACGTCGTTCTTTCTGGATGATGGCCCGTTGCCACGGGAGATTGTGTTGTGGCGACAGAAGCCAAAGTCACCGAACGCAGAAGAACTGCAGGCACAATTGCTGCGTCTTGGGGAGCAGTATCATCTGCTTGAGAGCTGGTGCGGTTCTCTTGAAGGACCTGAGATCCCATTCGCAACAGGGAAGGGCGAGTCGTTTGGCTATCAGCAGGCCGAGAAGCTCGCTCACGACTTTCGCAACATGCACGGGCTCGGTGAACGGCCCGGACAGTCATTGCTGCGAGTTGTTGAAGAAATCTGCAAAGTCAAAGTCTTTCACATGGCGTTTGAGCCAAGTGGCAGCGCGGCCTGCACTTTGAACGAAAGTTTCGGAGCCGCGATCCTACTGAATTCGAACAACGTTCGCTGGCGTCGCAATTTCGACCTCGCTCACGAACTGTTTCATCTTCTCACGTGGAAGGTCTTTCGGACTCCTGGTGAGGAGTCGTTTGCCGAGGCCACTGCAAAGGAAGAAAAACTGGCGACATGTTTTGCTCGCAATCTGCTGATGCCTCAGGAGCCGCTCAGAATCGCCATTGATTCGCAACTCGGGGCAAAGACCTCGCTGACATTCGACGATCTCTTCGAAGTAGCAAGACAGTTTGATGTCTCTGTGGAAGCACTGCTTTGGCAGATGTCGTTCGTGTTCAACCGTTCGAAAGAATGGGTTTCCGAGAATTTGAACAAGCTGCAGGGCCAGATAGCATTTTGGGATAAGCGTCAAAGCGATACGCTGCCGCTCCGTCCACTCCGTTTCGAGGCACTTGCTG
>CAZFDW010000458.1:0-5804 GCA_964517865.1 uncultured Chitinophaga sp. | reverse complement strand
TACGCCAGCACATCATGTACGATATTTCCGAAGACATCTGTCAGGCGAAAATCGCGACCAGCGTGACGGAATGTCAGACGCTCATGATCCAGCCCCAGAGCGTACAAAATTGTGGCGTGAAGGTCGTGCATATGGACCGGATTCTCTGCCGGAGCGTAACCGAAGTCGTCGGTTGAGCCATACGTCAGCCCGCCACGCACACCTCCGCCCGCCATCCACATCGTGAACGCTTTCGGATGGTGATTGCGACCGTCACCGTTTTCGACCATCGGCGTTCGGCCAAACTCAGCACCCCACACGACCAGCGTATCGTCCAGTAGTCCTCTTCGTTCCAGGTCTTCCAGCAGGCCGGCGATCGGGCGATCCACTTTCGCGGATTCCTTAACGTGCCCGGACTGCACCTTCTGATGATGATCCCACGTGTAATCCGTCGAGACCTGAATATATCGCACACCGCTTTCGGCAAACTTGCGAGCCAGGAGGCACTGGCGTCCGAAGTTGTCGGTCGGTTCTGAATCGATGCCGTACAGGTCAAGTGTCTCTTTGGATTCGTCGCTCAGGCGCATGATCTGAGGCATCGTGGACTGCATACGAAACGCCAGTTCGTAATTGGCAATCAGCCCTTCAATGTTGTGGTCAACCTCTGTGTCTCTCAGATGCCGACGGTTGATTGACTGAATGAGGTCCAATTGGGAACGCTGGAAGCTGTTGTTCAGCCTCTGATTGGCAAGATTCGAAACGACAGCCTTCGCAATCGGAATTTCAGCCGATCCAATCGCCGTCGCCTGATGCATGGCTGGCAGAAACGCGCTGCCATAATTTTGCACGCCTCCGTGGCCTCGCGGCGGTGAAATCGTGATAAACGCCGGCAGGTTGTCACTCTCGCATCCCAGACCGTAGCTCACCCACGCACCAACGCTCGGCCGCACAAGATTTGCCTGGCCCGTGTGCAGTCGCAGCAACGCTTCACCGTGAGCGCTGCCTTCGGTGTGCATGGATCGCACCACGCACATGCGGTCTGCGTGCCTGGACAATAGCGGGAACAGCTCACTGATCCAGACGCCGCTGTCGCCATACTGCGCGAACTTGAATGGTGATCCCAGGGCCGTGCCAACGGAATCGGCATCGCTGCCAACCGACTTCCCGGACAACGGCTGGCCGGATAAGGCGTTGAGCTGCGGTTTGGGATCAAACAAATCAACGTGGCTCGGCCCGCCCCACATAAACAGAAAGATCACCCGCTTCGCCCGCGCTGGAACATGCGGCAACTGCGGAAGCGATGGGCTCAGTTGCTGATCTGCCGCAGCTTGCCCCCCGGCCAATGCCGCAAGTGCCAGAGATCCGAAACCGGTGGCGCTGTTCTGCAACATTGCGCGGCGAGTTGTCGTCGGAAGGAATTGATGGCATCTCATCGTTTACTCCAGCACCTGAAAACGGCTTGACGCAAACAACGCCTGGCAAACCATCGACCATGCCCGGACTTCGGCATCCTTGTCGCCATTTTCCTCAATGCGTTTCTGTGTTTCGGTGACGAACGCCAGCAGTTCCTGGTGCTCCTCGTCCGCTGGACGTGCAGTCAGTACCAGTTCAAACAACAGATCCAGGCGCGCTTCAGGCCCCAGCGTTGAATCCGTCGCCAACATGCGTCGCGCGGTGGCTTCGGCGGCGTCCATGACGGACACATCGTTCAGCATGAACAGTCCCTGTGTGGCGACCATGGTTTGTGACCTCATACCGGTTGTTGCGTGCGGGTCAGCGAAATCGAACACGTCAAAAAGTTCCGGAAGATCATTACGAATCACGGGCAGGTAGACACTTCGGCAGGGAAAATCTGTGCGTCGGCGGTTCGGGTTATCACCGACAGCTGTGGCCTGATCTCCTAAATAGGACACCGTGGAATCCATCGGCTTCAGGTCCAGATTCCCTGCGGCTGACAACATGGCATCACGCAACGACTCGGGGTCGAGACGTCGCCGGTGGGCTCGCCACAGCAGGCGGTTTTCCGGATCGATCGCGTGAGCCGTTTCATCGTGGTGACTGCTCATCCTGAACGTGCGACTCAATGCGATCTGTCGGACCAGAGACTTCACCGACCACTTCGAATCAATCAACTCGGACGCCAGATGGTCGAGCAGTTCCGGATGACTGGGCATTTCGCCTGTGCGGCCAAAATTGTCGACCGTTCTGACGATGCCTCGACCGATCATGTGATACCAGATGCGATTGGCAAGAACCCGGGCAGTCAGCTGCCCGGCACCGACATCAATATCCGTCAGCCAATGAGCAAGTTCCAGCCGTCCGCTGTGTTCGGCGGGAATCTCGGCGGCCTTTTCACTGACGACGCGCAGAAATCCGCGCGGCACTTTTTCGCCATGACGATCAAATTGCCCGGCAAGTCTGATCGATTCGTCCGCTGGCGTCTCCGCATCGCCGGGGATCATGGCACGCGGCGGAATTTCCGGCGGCTTCGCGATGGCAGTCTCCAGAGTTGCGACAAACGCCTTCTGAGCTTCGATACGCTGCTCCGCTGTCCGGGCAGAATCGGTGATTCCTTCGGCGACGGCATCTGCGTGTTTGGCGGCGAATGCCGCAAACGCCCCGGCATCACCCTTTTCCAGCAGATCGAGCGCGGACTTCGCCTGCTTTTGCTGCTCCTGCAACTGCGGACGTTCACGCCAGTATTTTTCGTAGGCGGCATCAAGTTGATCACCGTCTGAGCCGAGTCCCACAAGCTGTTCCATCACGCGCTGCTCGCCGAGCATATAACGCCGCTCCATCACCTGCGTCGATGTCAGGATCCCGGCAAGCGCGTAGTAGTCGGCCGTGGGAACTGGATCGAACTTGTGATCGTGGCAGCGGGCACATCCCAGCGTCTGGCCGAGAATCGCGCGACCAATCGTATCAAGCTGTTCATCGGCAACATCCATGCGTTGCTGGTTTGGGTCGCTGCCGAGTAATACTTTCGGTCCCACTGTAAGAAAGCCAGCCGCGATACGTTGTCGGTCTCGCTGTTCGATTGACCCGTATGGAAGCAGGTCGCCCGCGATCTGTTCCAGCAGAAATCGGTCAAACGGAACATCAGCGTTGACTGTATCTATCACCCAGTTGCGGTATCGCCAGGCTTCGCGGAACAAAAAGTTTTCGTCGAGACCGTTGGAATCGGCATAGCGCGCCAGATCCAGCCAGTGCCGGCCCCAGCGCTGCCCGAACTGTGGCGAGTCTAACAACTGATCGACAACCCGCTCGTATGCCTCGGGATTATTATCATTCAGAAAGGCCGTCACTTGTTCCGGTGTCGGCGGCAATCCGATCAGTTGAAAATACACTCGACGAATCAGCGTGCGAAGATCTGCGTCTTCCGCTGGCGTCAAGTTCGCCGCTTCCAGCGGTGCCAGCACGAAGGAGTCAATTGGCGATCGAGGCCAGTCGGTGGCTGTGACGGCGGGAGCGTCCTGCAACCGTAGTGCCAGCGGCCGAAACGCCCAGTGTTCCCGCCCGGCAATCGGATCGGAAGGATTTCCGCGCTGGATCTCTTCGGCCGACACCTCGTTGCGAGGATCGGGTGCTCCGATCGCCACCCATCGTTCCAATGCCGCGACCGCTTCCTTTGGCAAGGCCTTGTCCGGGGGCATCTGCAGGTCCGGATCTGTGTATCTGACCGCTGTGATCAGGAGACTGGCATCCACATCGCCCACAACGATGGCCGGACCACGTTCACCACCGACGGACCATCCCGCCGTGCTGTCCAGGAGCAAACCACCTTCACGTTTCTGCGAACGTGACGAATGACACTTGTAGCAATGCTCAGCCAACAATGGCCGGACATGCTTTTCAAAATACTCCACGCCCTCCGCCGCCGGCGAATCTGCGGCAATAGAAGTCGCTGTCGCGGCGCACGCGCACGCGAAAGCTGTCATGCAGATTTGTTGCCGGATGAGTTTCATCACGTCATTCTACCGGCCCCTCAATGGACGCCGCAAACTATTGCGTTGTTACAATCAGAAATTGGTATTGGGTGGCCGGGACTGAACTGAATCAACGCCCTTCCTGCCAAAAAGCTCGTTTGCAATCGACGATCCTGCTGCCTCTCTTTATCCTGAGATTCGCGCCGACCCGATTCCTGGCAGTCTCCGCCATCAAACCCGCCTGGAGAACTTCAATGCGTAACCCTGCCGCAGCACCACACCATTCCAATGCAACCACGCGTCGTCGCTGGTTGTCGGCGGCAGGTGTGCAGACTGCCGGACTCGGGGCACTTCATCAGTTCTGGGGAAACATCGCACGAGCTGGCTCTCAGCCGAACAGCGGACCGTCTCCCGCCGCGCACAACAGCCGCGCGAAATCTGTGATCATGATCTTCAACTGCGGTGCCCCGAGTCACCTGGATCTGTGGGACATGAAACCCAATGCTCCGTCGGAGATTCGTGGCTTGTTTCAACCGATCCCGACGAATGTCTCCGGAATTGAGATCTCGGAACTGCTGCCGGAAGTCGCGAAGCGGATGGATAAACTGTCGATCGTTCGTACGCTGCATCACACGCATGGAGGACACAATTCCGGAATGCACTGGTCGATCGTCGGCAAGCCGTATCGCCTCGACAGCACTCTCATCAACCCCGGTCGCACGGACATTCCGTGTTTCGGAACGCTGATCAACTGGCTCGCCCAGCGCGATGGATATTCCGGCAACGTACCGCCGTATGTGATCACACCTTCTCCTCATTGCGACAGTACAAAGTACCTGACTCCGGGACAATTCGGCGGATGCCTCGGAAGTCGCTTTGATCCTTTTGTGCTGAATGCCGATCCCAACGCCAAAGACTTTCAGGTCCCAGGAATGAAACTGGACGCAGCGATTACTCAGCCACGTCTGCAGGATCGTCAGTCTCTGCTGCAGTCACTGGATACACAAGGCCGGCTGATCACATCGGAAATCACTGCCGACGTAGATGTGCAGCGCGCCAAGGCCCTTGGGCTCATCAGTTCAGATACCGCGAGTGAAGTCTTTGATCTCTCCCGAGAGCCGGACAACGTCCGGGATCGTTACGGGCGACACAGCTGGGGACAGTCGCATTTGCTGGCGCGTCGACTGGTCGAAGCGGGTAGCCGCTTCGTCACAACAGTCAACGGCCCGAGCATCACATGGGACACGCACAAGGACAACTTTAACCAGATGAAGAATCGACTCGTCCCGCCAATGGAGAAAGCTTACGTTGCCCTGTTAGATGATTTGTCCGAACGCGGCCTGCTGGATGAAACGCTTGTCATCTGGATGAGTGATTTCGGGCGAACTCCGATCATCAACAAAGACGCCGGTCGGGATCACTGGCCACAGTGCTATTCGATGGTCCTCGCCGGCGGCGGCATCCGAGGCGGTCAGGTCATCGGCGAATCCGACAGGACCGGTGCCTATCCATTCGTGCGTCCCGTCACGCCCGCAGACATCCATGCCACCGTGTTCGCCGCGCTCGGTTATGATGCTCAGCATATCCACTACCACATGACCGACGGTCGCCCAATGCCCGTGTGCGACGGGAACGTCATCCACGAACTGATTTAGAACGGTTCGGCGAACGCCAGTCATGGCAGCTGACACGGGAGTGTGGGATCTCAGGCCGTCGTTGCTTTATCGCCAAGGAGATCTGAGATACTACCTCGCCGCTTTTTCCAGCTGCTTGAAGCGATGGATTCAATTAACGAACGGTCCGGACGTTGCAGTTCATTTCCCAAAAGTCCCGACGGATTGGCCATCGGGGATGTGCTGACACACGTCCCCGCAGCATGCCGTTTGGTGATGACCAATG
>CAZFDW010000457.1:0-5805 GCA_964517865.1 uncultured Chitinophaga sp. | reverse complement strand
TGTTCTGCTGTCTGTCTGCCTGATTGCCGTGACGAGTGTTTCGTCAGCCGGAAACGCCATGGCAGATGAGATCAACTTTGGTCGCGATGTGTTGCCGATTCTCTCCGGTAAGTGCTTTCAATGCCACGGTCCGGATGACGCCGCGCGACAAGCCGGACTTCGGCTCGACATGCCTGACTCAGTGTTCCGAACCGAGAACCCGATTGTCCGACCGGGGGACAGCACGAACAGTGAGCTGATCCGACGAGTTGTTGCGCTGGACCAGGAACTTCGGATGCCTCCGGCCGAATCAAATCGAATTCTGACAACCGGCGAGATTGAGATTCTGCAGCAGTGGATCGATCAGGGTGCCGCCTGGGGACGTCACTGGTCCTACCAGTCTGTTCTTCGGCCTCCGTTACCGGTCGTCTCATTGGAACAATGGCCACGAAATCCGATTGATCTGTTCGTTCTGGCGCGACTCGACCGCGAGGGATTGATGCCGTCGCCGGAGGCTGGCAAGGAAACGCTGCTGCGAAGGGTTTCACTCGACCTGATCGGATTGCCGCCCGCACCTGACGAGATCAGCGAATTCCTTTCAGATTCCTCTGCTGAAGCATTTGAAAAGGTTGTTGACCGCCTGCTCGCGTCGCCGCGTTTTGGTGAACGCTGGGGCCGACACTGGCTGGATGCTGCAAGATTTGCCGACAGTACCGGGTTTGAAACCGACGCACTTAAACCCATGTGGAAGTATCGCGACTGGGTGATCCAGGCATTCTCCGAGGACATGCCGTTCGACCAATTTGTGTTCCGTCAGCTGGCGGGGGATCTTCTTCCAAACGCGTCGTCTGACGATCGAATTGCAACGGGCTTCCTGCTGTGCGGACCGCAGGATGGTGGCAGTGAGCCAGCCCGTCTCGACGCTGTGGTGGATCGCACTAACACCATAGGCACCGTTTTTCTGGGTCTGACACTGGGCTGCGCGCAGTGTCACGCGCACAAGTTTGATGCAATCAGTCAGCAGGAGTATTATCGACTGTTCGCATTCGTCAATTCTGCGGACGAACAGCTTCTCGAGTTTGCTTCTCCTGAAGAAATTGCCAGGCGAGATGTCTTAAAGGATCAGATAGCCACCCTTATTGCAGACCGTGCCGCGTACGCCGCGCAGGCAAGTCTGACGAATGTCGCGCTGGATCCGGGTTATCAGGAGAGATCAAGGACAATTATGGAGCATGAAGCTCGGCTTCCTCGCATTGACGCGACATCCGTACTGACGGTTGCAGCCCCTCCGCGGACCACAACTGTCTTCCTCCGGGGTGAGTTTTCGCAGCCGGGAGAAACTGTCATGCCTGGCGTCCCTGCCATCCTGCCACCGATGCCCGATGGGCCGCGAACCCGGCTGGAGTTGGCCCAATGGCTCACATCGCCGCAGAATCCGCTGACGCCTCGAGTGACGGTCAATCGAATCTGGCAACAGTTTTTTGGGCGAGGACTTGTGGAGACGGAGAATGATTTCGGTACGCAGGGGATGTCGCCGTCACACCCGGAACTCCTTGACTGGCTGGCTGCGGCGTTCATGGAACAGCAGTGGCGGGTTAAACCACTGATGCGTTTGATCGTAACTTCGTCAACATATCGGCAATCCTCAGATCGGCGATTCGATCTCGATCGGCTCGATGCGGAAAACCGGTTGCTGGCAAGACAATCCCGGCTCCGACTCGAAGCAGAGGCGATTCGCGATTGTGCCCTCGCCGCCTGCGGACTTCTGTCTCAAAAACTGGGAGGACCGAGCGTGTTTCCATTTCAGCACGAGGGGATCATGGTGAATCGAGCCACCACAGCGCCCTGGGTTATCAGTGAAGATGACGACCGTCATCGCCGAACCATGTATACACACTATTGGCGTCTCACACCGCATCCGCTGCTGCAGACATTTGATGTGCCGGACTGGCTGACGTCCTGTACTCGGCGTCGATCGACAAACACGCCGCTGCAGGCATTGACTCTGCTGAACGATCCTGTCTTCGTCGAATGTTCAGAAGCCATGGCCCGAAAAATGTCTGAAAGTTCATCGGACGAATCAACCTGCATTTGCCAGGCGTTTCGTGAATGTCTGGGGCGTCTGCCGGACTCCGAAGAACTGGAGATTCTGATGCGGGTGAGGTCCGAGGCTCATGAGCGATTTGAAACGGTCAATAACACTGGACTGTCCGTCGATGTGGCAGCGTGGACACAGGTGATCCGGGTTCTGTTCAATTCCGATGAGTTCGTAACACGTGAATAATCTCTCTTTTCGCGAGGCAAGCGCATGAGTCCCACTCCTGGTTTCTTCCCGGTGAGTCGGCGCGCATTTGGAATGCGAAGCCTGGCAGGGCTGGGCGGAATGGCGGCGGGCGGCAGTCCGAGCTTCTGCTTGGCAGAAGCCCGTGGGTCAGATGCAATCAGTGCCTCTCCACTCCTGGAACGGCAACGCCATTTTACAGCGCGTGCCCGCCGCGTCATTTTTCTATTCATGCTGGGTGGCCCAAGTCAGCACGACTTATTCGACTATAAGCCAAAACTCAATCAACTGGACGGACAGCCGATCGCTGATGAGTTCCTGTCACGGATGAAGTTTGCCCAGATCATGGAGCAACGTCCGGCCATTCTCGGGACCCATGTGCGGTTTCGCAGGCATGGTGAATCCGGGGCAGAAATCTCGGATTTGTTGCCGCACACAGCAGGAATCGCGGACGACCTCGCCATTGCAAGAACCGTGCAGGCGACAGAGATTCCGCACCATCCGGCAGAAGTCTTTCTTCACACCGGGACGCGTCAGTTCGGCCGTCCCAGCATTGGCGCGTGGATCAATTATGGTCTGGGCAGCGAGTCCGCAACACTTCCGGGATATGTCGTTCTGCAATCCGGCATGAGACCCCGAACCAAAGGATCCGTCTACGGAGCGGGATTCCTGTCGTCTGCCTTCCAGGGTGTTCCGTTGCGAGACGGCACGGAGTTCATTCTGAATCTCACTCCTCCACCAGGTCGATCGCTGTCGGATCAGAAGCAGATTGTCCAGGCCGTTCAGCGACTCAATCGCCATCACTTCGAACAGTCGCGGGATCCTGAAACGCTGACCCGCAGCAGTTCGTATCAGCTGGCGCACCAGCTTTGCGACGCAGCTCCGGAAACGATGAATCTTGCTGAAGAAACGGCCGAAACAATGGCTATGTACGGCGCCGACGCCGGGCAACCGTCATTTGCGCGCAACTGCCTGCTGGCCCGCAGACTGGTGGAACGAGGTGTGCGCTTTGTGCATCTTTGTCACGGAGACTGGGATCATCATAGTCACCTTCGCGAGGGTCTTGCCACCATGTGTCGCCAGACAGACCAACCCTGCGCTGCGCTGATTCGTGATCTGAAACAACGAGGACTGCTGGAAGACACGCTGGTCGTTTGGGGAGGCGAATTTGGACGCACGCCGGTGGGTCAGAAAACAGCGAATGCCGGAATCGGAAGGGATCATCAGATTTCTGCCTTTACGATGTGGATGGCAGGAGGTGGCGTGCGCCACGGGCAAACCATTGGTGAAACCGACGAACTTGGCTGCTTCCCCGTAACTCGCCCCATTCCGATTCACGACATTCATGCGACAATTCTGCATCTGCTCGGCCTTGATCACCGGCGACTCAGCTTCCACTTTCAAGGGCGTGATTTCCGTCTGACTGATGTTGCCGGCAATGTTGTCCAGGAATTGGTTTAGCCCGAATTTTCAGTGAGTCGTGAGAGGAGTTGATTTCCGGAGCAAAGACCCACAATTAATCTGCCGATGAACCGGGCCGGAGCGAAACGCGGGCGGCTTGTTCACTGTTGACGAGAGATTCTGCCTCTTCTGTTCTCCTGTCGGCATCCAACAGTAACCTGAATCAGAACCATCACCACAGGCTGCCCCGCCTTTTCAGCTGCCTGATTTAATACTCATCGGTTAACCTGGCCTGTGGACAAACCTCCAATAATCAACTTTATTCGGTAGGCATCAGCCGGCACGAACGATATCGCGACAATCCCGCACGTGTAGTCTTATTGATGTCGAGCCACGCACGACTCCTGGCATGGGTTGAGACTGCTGGAATCCGCATTCCCTGACAGACCGCTGAAGAACTGGTCATAGTCCACCGTCGCACCCGTTTGAGACGTGAGCGCCTGACGCTGTCGATCTTCCGATGATCCAGCACCACGCCCGCCGCGCTGATCAGATTCCGAGCCGCTCCTGTGCGATCTTCCAGTGCCCAGAGGACTCCGAGGAGCACTGTCTGATCGGCAAACACTTGATCCAGAGAACTGCCGTCGAAGTACTCATACTGACTCGCACCAGTCGCGTTCATTACGGCGACAAGTTGAACGCCGTCATCGCCATGCTTGATGCCGACCAGGATTACCAAATTGCCCTGCACTACACAGTCTTCTCCTGCAAGGTACATGGCACCAACGGTGTTCCACCACCACCACGGCGGTGTTCCACCACGGAGTGACGGGCAACCAAGGGTTGTTGGCAAAAATCGGCGGTTACGCAAGTTGCTTTCGAAATCGCATCAGACTGAATGCAAGCACGACAATCGTGGAAATTGTCAGGCCGATCACAGAAGGAAGAACATCGAAGAAGTTTGCACCGCGCAAAACGATGGCCCGAAGGATCTCGAGATAGTACGTGACCGGAATGGCAAACGTCACGAGGTAGATGGGGCCAGGCATCTGACTGCGAGGAAACATAAAGCCGGACAGGAGAACTGACGGGAGCATGATGATGAATGCAAACTGAAGTGCCTGCAGCTGCGTCTTCGAAATCGTGGACACAAACAGGCCCAGACCAAGGGCACACAGCAGAAACAGCAACGACAGCAACAGCAACAGCGTCACGCTGCCTCGGATCGGAACGTCGAACAGGTAGACCATCACATTCATCACGATCAGTGTTTCACCAAACGCCAGGACAGCATACGGAGCAAGTTTTCCCAGCAATAGTCCGGCGCGACTGACGGGCGTCACAAATAGCTGCTCCAGAGTTCCCAGTTCACGCTCGCGCACAATAGCAAACGCGGTCAGAAACAATGTGACCAATTGCATGATAATTCCGACCAGGCCCGGCACAAAAAAATGCGAACTTTCCAGATTCGGATTGTAAAGCAGTCTTGTGCGTATTTCGATCGGCAACGCTGCGGCACCTACATCGTCTCGCGCAGGAACGATGGGCCGATTTTCAGCCATCGCCTCCGCACGCCCGATCGACATTTTCATCCCCAGCAGGTTTGAGGTATTCATGGCCGTCGTCGCCACCTGCGAGTCGCTGCCATCGATCAGCACCTGCACATGGGCCTGCTGACCGGACAGCAGGCAATCACTGTAGTCTGCAGGAATCCGGACGCCGATTTTTGCCCGACCGGACGTTATCGCTCGATCGAACGACTGTTCGTCCAGAACTCGTTCCACGATGCAAAACGTATGAGTATTCTCGAATGCCTCCAGCAATTCCCGTGCGTGACGGCGACCGTCGAGATCGAAGACCACCATGGGAATGTTTTCAATCTCGGTATTGACGGCAATTCCAAACACGATGGTCTGCAGGGTCGGCACGAACAAGGTAAAAAACAGCGTGGCACGTTCGCGTCGAATGTGCGAAAACTCTTTCAGGAAGATTGCTAAAAAGCCTGAAAAGAGACCCGCCCTTTGTGACGCTTTTCTGATGGTCGATCCTGAAAACACACGCTCGCTGTGATTGTCGTCCGATGGAGAAGTCACCACGGGCGGCGGCGGGATATCGACGATCATCGCATCCGACAGTTCACCGCG
>CAZFDW010000456.1:2399-5819 GCA_964517865.1 uncultured Chitinophaga sp. | reverse complement strand
ATGACGTGACACTGGGACTGAACTGGTTCCTCAATCCGAACATGAAAATCCAGAGTAACTACGTCTACACCGCGCGTGACGCTCAGGCAGGCCCAGGCGGCGGAGACTACTCAGGCTTCGGAATGCGACTGGCGTGGGACTTCTGATGTCGCAAGTGGTCCCGAAACAAGCGACCTTTGGAGTGCGGTGACTCGTCACCGCTTTCTTTTTCAGGTAACTTGGCTCTGGGAAGGACGTTCGTTTGTTCTGCCGACTTCACCTGAAATTAAAATGGAATATCCGCTGTCTTCCCGCGCCGATTGACAAAAATGCCGTGTAGGAAAGCCAAAGCGGCGACGAGTCGCCGCACTCCAAATAACCGTCGCTGACACTTTTACTTCAACGGCATACCTTCAACGGGTTTTCCATTCGTTGTCAGAATGTGAATCTCGTGCGCACGGTGCGGGCCGGTGTACTTCCACACGATTTTCTTCCCGCGAGTCACTTCAAAGACCTTGATGGCTTCCTGAGATGCGTAACTGCAGATCACCGTGTTGCCATTGGGCAGCCGCTGGGCTCCGCACGGATCGGCGAACGGCTTCAGTTCCGGAAAATCATCGTTGCCGATTTTCCACACGACCTTGCCTTCCGCATCCATTTCGACCGTCTTGTTTCCATGAGTCAGATTCACCAGTGTATGGCCGTTGGCCAGACGGATGGCAGTAAACGGCCAGTTCTCTGCAGCTCGTCCGCCAAGATCTTCCAGATCGGTTGCAAACTGCTGCACGACTTTTCCTTCCGGAGTGTACTCCTTCACTTTAAACGCCAGCAGATGCGGAGCAAGGTAATTTCCGTTCGCTAACTTGCGCGCCATCCGCGTCTGCATGTGAGCGTTGTCGGTTTCCGGTTGCAGGGGAACGTCGATGACGATTTTCCCGTCAGCATCGACTTCCAGGAGTCGCGGATTTTTGCCAAGTTCCGTGATCAGCGTGCGACCGTTTTCCAGTCGCTGCACCGTGCCGATCTCACCGTTTTCGGCGGACTTCGAGTAATGAAACACAACGTCGTGTTCGCGCGTGATTTCTTTGACTTCCTCACTCCAGGCAATGAGCGCATTGCCATTCGGCAGAATAAAACCATCCCGCGCTCCGGCCTTGCCGGAGTTCCATTCTTCGGAGCCATCTTCGGCGATGATACCTGTGAATGAAGGACCGGCGATGAAGAATGAATGCCGGATGGGTTCGTCAGCCTGAAGACTCGCCGCAAGAATCAGCATGATCAGGACCGTAGTAGCACGAAACATTGAACGGATTCCTTTTGAGGTTTATCAAAGTGATTGAGTAAGAAGATTTTGGAGTAGGCCGGAACAAGCGTAGCGCCGTTCCGGCACTTGTCAGAGACCTGCCGGAACGGCGCTGCGCTTGGTCCGGCCTACAAATCCTGTCGCGCAAATCTTCCTGCCTTTGTATTCGGTTACAAATATGCAACGTTCTCGGAGGGCTGACGCCCAGCCGCTCGCCGGAATCTCACAACTACAAGCCGGGCTTTGGTGGTTTCACCGGATCTTTCCAGGGATCGACGCCCGTCGCCTTGATGCGGCGTTTGAAGACGCTGTCACCGCAGGTCACATAAAGGACATCACGTTTTGGGCCTCCGAAAATGACGTTCGACAGCCACGCATCCTTGGGCTTGTTCAGAATCAGGTTGACGCGACCAAGCTGATCCATCACCTGCACGCCAAGTGCCGTCGTCACATACATACGGCCTTCGGTATCCACGGCCATGCCATCCGCGCCGGTTTGCAGATGATCGGTAACATGCAGCCAGCCGTATTCCTGTTTGGCTCCGAGCGTTCCGTCCGGCTGAATCTGGAACGAATAGCAGAAGCGCCCACGTGAGTTTGCAACGGTGAGCAGCGTCTGATCCGGGGATGTCATCACACCGTTTGGAAACTCAATGCCGCTGTCCACTTCTTTCTTGTCACCTTTGATTGTGAAGTAGAAAATCTTCCTGTTGTCCGGATCCGTGCAATAGCCCGTTCCGTTGCTCAGCAACACCAGATCATTGCCTTTGATGCCATCGACGACCACATCGCGGGTCTTTCCGTCTGCCGAATACCGCACGATCTGACCATCAGCATGGCGGCAGGCATAAAGCAGGCCATCCGGCCCCATCATCAGGCCATTGGCAGCTCCTGAGTCCTCAGCAAAAACAGAAACCTTGCCATCAGCGTTCACTTTGTGAATGCGGTTGTTTGGAATGTCGGTGAAGAAGAGTTCGCCCGCGTCATTGACTGCCGGTCCTTCCGTGAATTTGTGGCCGCTGCTGACGAGTTGCCAGTCTTCGTCGTCGATCACCAGATCCATCCGACGTTCTTTGGCTTTTCCGATTTTGAGCGGTTCCGGATATCCGCGCCAGATCCAGCGCAGCGCATCCGGCATGATGGCAGCGCCGTGTTTTCCGTTATGACCACCTTCGCCCCAGACGTGATTGACGTCATACCCCGAGTACTGCAGCGCGGACAACATCGCCTGATTCGCGTGCCACCAGCTTCCGGCGTAAATGTCCAGATCGCCGCTGCCGTCCTGAAGAAAGATGCGTAGCGGTTTGTTTTCGGTCTTGCGGATCAGACCCGGGAAGGCATCCGCCCCACGCAGAGCGACAAACGTACCAATGGTACTGATGACTCGGCGAAACGCATCCGGGCGTTCCCATGCGGCGTTGAACGCACAGATGCCCCCGGAACTGGCACCGGCCAGACAACGATCGTCCGGGTGATCACTGAATTTCCAGGACTTCGCGATTTCCGGCAGAAGTTCGTCAATCAGGAATCGCGCATAGCGGTCGCCGAGTCCATCGTATTCGAAGCTGCGGTTGAAACGTGGCTGAGCGTTTTCGTTCGACGTCGGAACACTGCCATGTCCGACAAAGATTCCCAGTTGCACAGGGACTTCGCCGGCATGAATCATATTGTCGAGTAAAGTTGGCAGTCGCCAGTTGTTTGCCATGCCGAGCCCGTCCTGCACGATCATCAGGCACGGCGGCTTTGCAGGATCGTACTGAGCGGGAACGTAGACCCAGTATTCGCGAACAGTGCCGGCGAAAATCGAACTGTGAAATTCAAACGGACCTTCGATTTTCCCCTGAGGCACGCCTGCTTTCACCTCGCCTTCCGGGGGCACCGGATATTCATCTTCCATCGCAACGACTGATGCTGCGGTCAGCAGCGCCATCGGCAGCATAGCACACAATAAAAATGGCAATCGACGCATGGCTGTTCAGTCTCCTGGTGGAAGAAACTCCGCGCAGTCCAGAATGGCATGTAGCCGGATTCGTGAGAATTCGGTGGCTGGTTGCCTCTTCATCCCGAAGCCTCACGACTTCGACGACAACGAATTGCGTCACTGTAGTGGATTCTCTGTTGGAGTACAGGCTTTGGCC
>CAZFDW010000456.1:0-2299 GCA_964517865.1 uncultured Chitinophaga sp. | reverse complement strand
GTTGCACGGCTGCGTGGCCATCGGGAACTTTGACGGAGTTCACCTGGGCCATGCCGTGATGCTCACTGCGCTGCGGGAACTGGCAGCAGAGCAAGGGGTGCAGGCGGTGGCCGTCACCTTTGACCCGCATCCGATCGCCGTGCTGCGCCCGGAGTTCATGCCGCCGATTCTGACAACGGTTCAAGATCGAATCGAATTGTTGTGCGCTGCCGGCGCGGATTCGGTGATCGTGCTGCCCGTCACAAAAGCTCTCCTGGAAATGACGGCCGAGCAATTCTTTCACGCTGTCATTCTGGAGACATTTCACGCAAAAGGTGTGGTTGAAGGGCCAAACTTCCGGTTTGGTCGTGATCGAAAGGGCGACACCGCGATGTTGCAGGGATTCTGTGAGCGAGCGTCCGTGCCGTGTCGTATTGTGAGTCCTGTCGAAATCGACGGGCGACTGATTTCATCCAGCCGCATTCGAGAGTTCATCTGCACTCGAGCCCTCCGTCAGGCGGTGGAGTTGCTGGGACACCCTTACCGGATGACGGGAGTCGTACGACGCGGAGCAGGTCGTGGTGCCGGGCTCGGCTTTCCCACAGCGAATCTTGCAGAAGTTGCCACACTGTTGCCGGCACATGGAGTCTACGCCGGTCAGACGACGCTGGATGGCAGGTGTTATCCCGTGGCTGTGAGCATTGGCCCGAATCCGACATTTGGCGAGCATCGTGAAAAAGTGGAGTGTCACATCGATGGATTTACTGGCGATCTTTACGACAAACTTTTACAAGTGGATCTGCTGTCTGAAATTCGTCCGTTGCAGTCATTTGATTCCATCGAACGCCTCGTGCAACAGATCCGTGAAGATGTTGAAACGACGAGGTTAATGCAGCCCCCAGAGGTTAACTGAATCACTTTTGGAACACTAATCTTCACTAATTTGCACTAATAAAAGGAGCAAAGAAACATGTGCACATTGCAGTGCCCTGATTAGCGTTAATCAGTGAAGATTAGTGTTCCAAACTCCGTGTTCCTGACCTTTTCGGAGAAAATCAATGACGCTTAAGGACGAAGGATACCAGTTCATGGGTGCAGCCTTTGAGGTTTACAACGAGCTTGGGTACGGGATCGCGGAGGAGATCTACCAGCAGAGTCTTGAAATTGAACTCAGCCTGCGTGAAATCGCATGGGTCAGCAAACAGGAACTGTCAGTCTTCTATAAAGGAAATGAGCTGACTGCAAAGTATCGGCCCGATCTCAGAGTCTTCGGGCAGATTGTTGTTGAACTCAAGGCAGTGGCCGAACTCTGCAGTGATCATGAAGCTCAGTTGTTCAACTACATGCGGATCGCGCGACAGCCTGTCGGATACCTGATTAACTTTGGACACAAAGGTGAATTGGAGTGGAGACGCTTTATCATCAGCGATCTGAAGTAGCAAGCTGCGCGCAAATCGCTTGTTGGAACACTGAGTTTGGAACACTAATCATCACTAATCTGCACTAATAAACAGCAGGAGCAAAGAAACAGCGGCTCATTTCAGTGCCGTGATTAGTGTTAATCAGCGAAGATCAGTGTTCAAAACTTCTTTTCCAGCAGTAAGTCAATGTCTGAACTACCATTCCTCACCGATGCAGAACGAGCCCGATATGAGTGGCAGATGTGGACGCCGGATGTCGGTGAGGAAGGGCAGCGGAAACTGAAGGCGGCCAGTGTGTTGGTGTCACGGCTCGGTGGGGTCGGGGGGACTGTGGCGTATTACCTGGCTGCTGCCGGGGTCGGGAAACTTGTGCTGGCACATGCAGGCAACGTCAAACCCGGCGATCTCAATCGCCAACTGCTGATGACCACGGACTGGCTGGGCAAGCCTCGCGTGGAGTCAGCTCAGCGCCGTCTGCAGGAGCTGAATCCGCATGTCGAAATTGTGGCGATCAATGAGAACGTTTCCGCTACGAACGCGACAGCGATGGTGAAACAGACGGACATTGTCGTGGACGCGGCCCCGTTGTTTTCGGAGCGATTCGCAATGAACCGGGCAGCCGTCGAGCAGGGCAGGGCACTGATCGAATGTGCGATGTTCGATCTGGACGCACAACTCACGACGATCATTCCCGGTTCCACGCCCTGTCTGCGATGTCTGTATCCCGTAGATCCGGCACATTGGAAACGCGAGTTTCCGGTCTTCGGAGCGGTTTCCGGAATGATCGGAGCGCTGGCCGCGCTGGAAGTGATCAAGCTCATCACAGGGATTGGCGAACCGTTGACGAACAATCTGTTATTGATCAATCTGCGGACAATGGAGTTCCGGAAACTCCCCAC
>CAZFDW010000455.1:0-5839 GCA_964517865.1 uncultured Chitinophaga sp. | reverse complement strand
TTTCAGCAACTCATCCGGACGACAAATCAGCCCATGATGAATGACCAGCTCAATCGTTCTTGAGTCAGCAATGTCGTCGAGTGGATTCGCTGTCAACAACAGAATGTCGGCGACCTTGCCCACTGTGATTGATCCGAGGCGTTCCTGTTCGCCAAGGACCGTCGCGTTGGTCAAAGTCGCGGCAGTTAAAACGGCTGCCGGCGGCATTCCTGATTCGACCAGCATTTCCAGTTCCTGATGCAGCGCGAAGCCCGGCGTCACCTGCGGTTCCGGCGAATCAGTTCCGACCAGCAACGGCACTCCGGCGCGATAGAGCTTGCCGGTCAGTTCCTGAAATTTGGAGAATTCTCGGCGGCGATCCTCCAGTGATCCACCCTGTGGACATCCGGTTCGCTGCAGATACACCGGCCAGAATTCACGTAGACGTTTGGGAACGAGTGTATTGTCGGGATGATCATGAATCTCGGGCACATCCGGCAGCAGAATCATGTTTCGAAAAACGGCCAGTGTCGGATCCACAAAAACTCTGCGCTGAGCCAGCTCCGCAACCAGTGATTCACAAAGCGGGTTGTTGAGATCCAATTGCCCCCGATGGCCTGGCTGACTGGTCACCTCCGACGGGATCACATAGTTGAACACCGACCAGATATGTTCCAGTCCGTCCACGCCGTCAGCCACCGCATCCTGGGCTGAGTAGTTGCCAAGATGAGCCGTCACAAACAGTCCTCGGCGATGGCTTTCTTCGATGATGGCACGACCGACGGGTCGCGATGTTCCAGCATAAATCTTCACCGTCGCAATGTCCCACTGCGCAAGGTCGTCAAACAGCTCCGGCACTTTGATCGGATCAGTCACTGCACGACCAACGTCCCGATGAATCGGAGGATCGGCATCAAGCAGCGGACTGCAGGTGAAGACACGCGGACAGAACTCCGGATGCGCTGCCGCAAATCTCGCGACGAGCGTGGCAGCCACGACTTCGTCCCCGGTACTGCGAATCGAGGTGACACCGGCCGCAAGATAGAGCGGCAGCACTTCATCGCCTGTCACATGCGCGAAGTCGAGTACATGCACCACATGCACGTGAGCGTCGATCAATCCCGGCAGTGCAAATTTCCCGCGCCCGTCGATTCTTGTCGCATCCGCAGGTATGTCGGGAGCTTCATCTATCCCAGCCACATGGATGATCCGCGACCCGCAAATCACGATCGTCTGCTCCGGCCGCATCGTCCCGGATTCAGAATCAAACAGATTGCAACACTCGATTACAACTGTCGTTTCGCCCGCCATCGCTGTCGCATGAACGACCATGAAAAATGTCGCGGCGACGGCAGCGGCGACGAGGCGACGGCTCCCGAACGCGGACCAGCGAATTCTGTGGATACTGAATAGTGCGACTGTCCGAGATTCGCCTGGAGTCCGTGCTTTAGCCGGCAAATGGGCTGACTGTCTATGGCGAGACAGGCTGAATCTCCGCCTAAAGGCGGGACTACAAACAAAATGGAACAGTCGAAATAGACTGGAATCATGCATTGACGACTCACTCCGCTCATTTGTTGGACCGCAACGGCCGACCGTCGATTCGACTCAGGCTCTGTCTGTGCCTTGAATTGACGCCTCAAACTGCTGCCGCAAATCGTCCGGAATTCGAGTCACACGCTGAGTGGTGTAATCGAACACAACAATGACGGAAACGCCTTCCGCCACGATTTCGCCTTGTTCTTGACTGACGACAGCATGAGTGATGTCGGCACTTGAACGACCCGTGCGTGTGATTTTCGAGCCGATATACACCGTGTCCGGGAATCGCAGCTGCCGCCGGTAGTCACATTTCACCGAAGCCAGAATCGGTCCCAGTCCGATACCGCTCATCGTGACGGATGCATGGCAGTCATTGAGCAAATCGATTCGCGCGGATTCGAACCAGCGAAAGTAGACGACGTTGTTGACATGCCCGAATGCGTCCTGATCGCCCCATTGCACGGGCAGGCAGGTAATGGTTCGATACCCGGCGAGCCTGGTGCGAATATCAGCGGGGACGACAGTAAAATCCAGCATCTGCATCTTTCGCCGCTATGGTGACTTTTGCGGCACGTGATCCACCAGCAATGAGCATCTGAAACGCATACCTCGGCATTCCTCATTTCAGAAAGTTTACCGCATCATTGCCACTGATTCACGGCGGACTGCACTTGTTTCTGCGGACACCCATTCGAGGCAAGCATGACCGGCGGACATGTGGTCGGCAATCTCGTGCATACAGATCCCTGCCGCCAGCAGGATAATGAGATCACCGTTGCGGATCGGCTGACCGCCATTCTGTTCAAGCACCTGCGGCAGGCGTGCCATGATGGTGGGAACAGCGGCTGAAATTGTGTTGCCAAAATGGTTGAGGTTATTCAGGAATTCGAAGTCGGGATACTCAAGTCGTGCAGCAGCAATAAGTGCCTTGAGCAGTTTTCCGCTGGGTTGATGCGGAATGACGATCACGCGCTGACCGAGCCGCTGATCTATGGAAGCAACAGCCGAACGCAGGTTGTTGAGCATCAGTTCGATACCGTTCAAAAACACGGTTTCCGCATTCATCCGCATTACGGTGCGGCAGATGGCTTCGCCTCGAAATGTATAAACCTGTCCTGTTTCCTTCCGAAACAATGGATCGGAGTTGGGACGCAGCGACGGAGAAATGGCAAAATCGTCCGCGCGGATCACAGAGATCGGCAATCCGACATTGCGTTCGAGCACGACACCGGTTGCGCCGGCAGACACGATCCCGCAGAACAGCCTGTCTGAACCGTCATGCCAGGCTTCAGGCGTTTCCACGTTCAGGAGCGCGATGCGTTTGACGTTTCTGTCATCGGCGAGCAGCAATGTTCCTTCCTGCAGCAGTTTCAGGAATCCGCTGCAACCGAAATTATAGGGCCGAACCGTCTGCGGCGGGAGCCTGTAGTGTCGCTCCACGGCGGCGGCAAGCCGCTCGGCGACCGCATCGTCCACACCGGAATGACACAGCAGGATTATGGAAAAGTCTGCCGGTGCATAATCGGAAACACGGCAGAGTTTGTCGATGACCGCCGTCGCAAGATCGACGGACGTGACTCCCGATTTCAGCATCCGACGCAGCGAGATCCCCGTCGATTTCTGCACAGAATCAACGCTCGCGAATCCGGACTTTTGTCCAAGGCACGACAAGCTGACGACCGTTTGATTGTCGATCCTGTCGAAGAGATCGACACGGTCAAACACATCGACGAAACAGGACAGTCCAGGCGTTGCGTCCTGATCGACTGCACTTTCATCCATGGACATCTCCGAAGAAATTACCGAAGCGGCCTGACTGAACAGACTGGCCGCACTTCGTGAATACAGACAGGTTCGAGCCCACAGAGATTACGCCTGAATTTCGTAACCCTTGCGCTGTTCACGGGCCTGCCATTTTGCAGCCTCCGCATCGCCCACAATCTGCTCTGTATCCGGATCCCAGTTGAGCGTCCGGCCAAGGCGAATGGCGATATTCGCCAAATGGCAAACCGTCATCGCACGATGATGGCTGTGGACATCGCTGATCGGCTGAGTCCGGTCAACGATGCACTCGAAGAAATTCTGCATATGATTGCCGGGCTGCTTGCCCTTGTACAGCGTTTTGAGTGTTTCCTCCTTGATCGGATTGTCTTTCATGCTGTCCACTGCCGCACCGGTCAGTTTGCCCCGGTTCACAAAGATGCGACCGTCGGTTCCTTCCAGCATCAGGCCATTGTCAAAGCCCAGCTCTTTGGCATCGTCGCGGATATGCAGCACCGCATCATTTTTAAACGTCGCCGTGACATGGAATTCTGTTGCGGTGTTGTACTGAGCTGCATCTGTCGGCATCCCGTTTTCAAACGGAACGGGATGTTTTGCCATGACCGGTTCTACTTTCACCGGCCCCGTGTTTTCCAGATTGAAAGCCCAGGCCGCGATGTCCACATGATGCGCGCCCCAGTCCGTCATCTTGCCGCCGGAGTATTCATACCACCAGCGGAACTCGTAGTGACAGCGGGAATTTCCGTATTTGCCGTCGGTGTCTTTGAAGCGATATTCAGTCATCGGAGCCTGACCCAGCCACATGTCCCAGTTGAGCCCCTTCGGTACGTCCGCGACATCGATCGGCCCGCTCGAAGGTGCCCCGCCGATGGCGACAGTCACCGTCCTGAGTTCGCCGATCCGACCTTCTCGAACTAACGCTACAGCCCGCAGAAAATTCAGTCCCATTTCGCTGCGTTGTTGCGTTCCGACCTGGAAGACACGACCGGTTTCGTCAAGTACTTTCCGGATCATCTTGCCTTCGTCAATGGTCAGGGTCAACGGTTTTTCGCAGTACACGTCCTTGCCGGCCTTCATCGCTTCGATGGCAATTTTTGTGTGCCAGTGATCAGGCGTAACAATCGTGACAACATCGATATCCGGCCGATCCAGGATTCTTCGATAGTCTTCGAACATATCGACCGTCCGTTCAGCGCCAGGCTTGCTCTGCATTTCCAGAGCCTTCGCTTTCCCTTTTTCGACATGTGCCTGATCTACGTCGCAGACAGCCGCACAGTCGGCAAAGGCCATCGCATTCGGGCCGACAGCGTTCCAGCGATCTCCCGTCCCGATGCAACCAAGAATCGGGCGTTCATTCGGGCTGCGAAACGGAGCGGCAAACGACGACGGAGCGAACCAATACGGAGCAGCAGCAGTGGCCAATCCGACCAGGCTGGCGTGTTTCAGAAATCCGCGACGAGACTGATTTTCCATGAGTTGAGACTCCCCTGAGTTGAGAATTGAGAGGTCGGGCGTGGCGAGATCGCGGCGAGTCCGCAGTGAATTCACGCATTTCTCGGGGACGGCAGTCTACCCAGTCATCCGCAGGACTTCCAAACAAGCAGGCGGATTCATCAGACGTTCAGGAAGATTTTTGTGTTCGTGCGACATAATTATACCGACGAGGCAGGATTTTACTGCAGATCAGGCTCCCTATTGCCGTACACGAGCACATCAACGTGAGAAATGAGGGACGCCAAATCAAAAATGAGTACAAAAAAACGGCTTCAACCACTTTCGCAGCTGAAGCCGTTCTCTATGATCGCTCGCAAATAAACATGAATGGGAGAACAGACTGATCATCTCCGTATGAACCACGCGAGCATTGTCCGGCACCCCCGGACACAGGATGGAAACCGCCTCAGGCAGCGTCAACTGCCGGATGCGAATGAACCCGAATTGGCTTAAAAAAGCCAGTGCGTACTCTGGGGCCGCGACGAAGGGGACGGTCGCCACGAGCACCTATGTGGCCACACTCAACGGAGCGACGACGACTATCGTGGAAGACTCCAAAGGAGGGCACGGAGAGCCGGGCTCCCGAGCGCGACGCGAAGGCAATGCGCCGATCGTGTCATTCTCCAGGGCAGAACGAGTCCGGGAATTCTTTCAAGACAAGCAGCGGCTACCGAACAGTCCTCGGCCCGCAGATACCGACATCAATCCCTGAATCCGGAGCGAGGACGCCATGAATGTGAAGGGTCATTTTGTGACTTTTGTGGTCGAGGCGGCCATCTGCATGCTGGCAAGTACAGTTTTACACGCCCAGCCTCCCTATGCCAGCGTTGTCGCTTTCGAGAGCGTGATGAAGAACGCAGGCCGCCCATGCAAGCTGGTCGGCTATGACGGTGCGGGCCACGGATTCTTCAACAGCAAGGAGTATTTCGCCAGGACCCTCGCTGAAGCCGACGGTTTTCTCGTTGATCTCGGCTGGATCAAAAAGTGAAATCCTGTTTTGGAACTGGATCTTTTCCTGAAGGCCCATTGACCGCATTCCTTA
>CAZFDW010000454.1:0-5862 GCA_964517865.1 uncultured Chitinophaga sp. | reverse complement strand
GATGATTATCAGCGGGTGGGCCGCATGGCGGAGGCTCTGTCTCAGCATGCGGATGAGATCTATGATTCCCTGACCAGTGATCGTCAGCGGGAACTGTGTCAGGGAATCTTTCAGGCATTAACGGTTGAGGAATCGAACAGTCGCGGCATTCGGCGTCCCCAGCGGCTGGGGCGACTGTGTCAGATTCTGGAGGTACCGGCCGACCAGCTGATTCCGATCATTGATGCTTACCGGCACCGGGGCGTCACGTTTCTGATGCCCTCGCCGGATGTGGAGCTGACTGCGTCGACGATCATCGACATTTCGCATGAAAGTCTGATGCGGGTCTGGACACGTCTGCGGCAGTGGGTGGAAGAGGAATCGCAGGCGGCCGGGATTTATCACCGACTTGCCGAAAGTGCGGCGCTGCACAAACAGAACAAAGCGGGGCTGTACCGTGATCCGGAGCTGGGCATTGCCCTGGCCTGGCAGCAGAGCAAACGCCCCAACGCCGCCTGGGCCGAACGCTACCGGCCGGGCTTTGATCCGGCCATGGCGTTTCTGGAGGAAAGCCAGCGAGCATACGTCGCCGATGAGCAGGCTCGTGAAGCTGCACGGCAGCGAGAACTCGAACAGGCGCGCAAACTGGCCAACGCGGAACGGCAGCGCGCGGAACTAGAGCAGCGTGCGGCACGGCGTCTGCGAGGTTTGGCGGTCGTGATGGCAGTTGTCGCTTTGTTTGCCGTCGGCGCTTCTGTCGTCGCATTTCGATCATGGCAAGACGCGGACGCCGCGCGTCAGACAGCACAGCAGAGCGAGTTGTCCGCGCGGAACAGCGCGGCGGAAGCTCAGCGCGAAGCGAAGCGGGCAACTGCACAAGAGCAAGCGGCTAAGGTGGCCAGCGACGAGGCCAAACGCGAAGCAGCGCGGGCCACGGCTCAGGAGGCACTTGCCGCGAAGGCCCGTGACGAAGCGGAAGTCCGCGCTTACACCGCCAGTCTCGCGGCTGCCGCTGCGGATTTGGCACGGAACGACAGCCGGACCTTGAGGCGCCGGTTGGAACAAGCTCCCGAGCGATTGCGAGGCTGGGAATGGACCTATCTCTGGAATGAATCGGATCGCAGCCTGCAAACGCCCCTCACTCTGCCTCCCGCCAATGAGGGCTACCACATGGACCTCAGCCGAGATGGCAAGCTCGTGGCCACGCGCCCCGCTGGAGGGAATGACAAACCCGTAACGGTTTACGACACCCGCACGGGTGCCCAAGTCGCGAACCTCACGACTTACTCCAGTAGCTCGCCGCTGATGACATTCAGCAACGACAACCGGCTACTGGCCTACCATCATCACGGCACTCCCGGAGTCCAAATCTTTGAGGTGACGACTGGCAAGGGACTCGTACCGAGTCCTCACGACTTGGCGAGCTTTCTGGGTTTCGATCCCGTTGGGGAGCGGGCGGTAGTTCTCGATAAGGACGGTAAGGTCCGAGTCTTCAACACGGCAGACTGGTCTCAGGTAACCACGCTGCCGGGTATTGTCCTTCCGGGCGACTATCGCAGGCGGAGCGCTATCAGTCCCGATGGAAAAGTGCTTCTGATAGGTGCCTACCGCGCAGATCCCATGCGGATCTTCGATTTGACGACCGCCTCGCTGGTCAAAGAAGTGTCCGACTCGACCGGGGCTCTGGCGTTGGAGTTCAGCGACAAAGGGGATTCGGTAACCGTTTTGTCCCCCGAAGGCGATCTCGTGCAGTATTCGACAACGGACTGGAAGAAGGTCGCCGAGACTCACGAAGGGCCGCAGCAGCGCGGTCATCTCGCGGTCTATCGTTTGAACAACGAGCTGGTGCGGATGTCGTTCGACTCGAATGGGGCGGTGGCCCTGTTTGGCTTCAATCAACTGAAGAGGTCGGCCACCTTACGGGGACACGGCTCACCCGGTTCGTCGATCGCGGTTGATGTCGAGCGTGCCGAGATTGTAACGGCGCACCGGGACGGGGCCGTTTGCCGCTGGGATCTGCGACACCCGCAGGATCTGCCACTTGGCTCGCAGACCGTGGCGTTCACTCCGGATGGTGCCACCATCTATGCGGGTGACCAAGGAAGACCTGTGCAGGTCTGGGGAATCAACGCCCTGACTGGCCAGCTCCAAGGGATTCTCGGTTGGATGCCGGTGACGATCGCTCATGGAAGCGCTGCTACGCAACTGGCCTTCAGCCCGAACGGCCGACACCTCGCCGTCGCAACTCAATCAGGTTGGGGGGACAGTCGTTGGCGGATGTACGACCTCTGGACCGGCTTGGCCCAGCGCGATGAGGACTCCGTAGGAATTGGAGATTTGAGGTGCATCGACTGGAGTCCTGACGGGAAGTGGATCGCCGTTGGCGGAAAAACGTATGGAAAAGACGACGGACGCTTTCGTCTCTATGATGCCAGCACTTTTCAGGCATCGGCGATTTTGGAAGGCGGCGCAGGCGGCGTGCGTGCGGTGACTTTCAGTCGCGACGGTCAACGCCTCGTCACAGCGGCAGAAGACGGAACATTGCGCATCTGGGAAATGCCCGCAGGACGGCTGCTTTTCACAATCGGCAAGCCAGGTGATTCTGCGGTTACCTGCGCGGTGCATTCGCCGGACGGACGCCTACTGGTCTCCGGATCCGCAGACGGGACCGTGGTGGCCTGGAATCCACAAGACGGCAAGCAACTCTTTCATGCCCAGGTCCATGGTGCCGCGGTGGCCAGCCTGGCCTTTACGCCGGATGGTTCGCGATTGATGAGTTCGTCTGCCGACCGGTCTCTGAAAGTGTTCGATCCAGCCGCATGGCGCGAGTTATTGACCCTGCATCTCGAAGAGCCGGCGCAGGCGATAAGCTTTAGCCCCGACGGTGGGCGTCTTGCCCTGGCTGCTGGCGCATTGGTTTATCTGGAGACGGAACCGGAAACCGAGCGATCTCAGTTGCGGCGTCTCGACCGCGAACAGGACGAGGCGGCGAAGGCCGTGGTTGAAAGCATTTTGAAAGAAACGACCGACCCGCTGGAGGCTCGTTCGCGGATTGCCAAGGAAACCACGGCAAATGATACGCTCCGGATTGCAGCCCTCAAGAAGTTGGAGGAATGGCTGGGGGAACGCTGGTATGCCGCGTATCAGAACGCTGACGAAGGCCTCAACCTTCAGATTCTTCGGCATCAACTTGTTTTTCACGCCACCCGAGCTCCATCGAACGACCAGAGACAGCAACTTATTGCCGCCATCAAATCCTCGGCAACTCTGGATGCGATGCAGCGGCAGGCATTGGCGGACTACGCTTCTGCCAGGATCAGTGAACGCGCCCACGGGGTAGTACCGGCTGAACTAAAACTGGATACCCAGAACATCGCGTGGGAAATCGTCTCGAATCCCGGACGGAGCCCCCAGGATCAGTTGCTCGCTTGCTTCGGCATGGACTCCGTGTTGCGTGAATCTCCAAACGATGCCGACTGCCTGATGACGATGGCATGGGCCGAATATCGAGTGGGACTGTTGGCAGACGCGCTCACGTCGGGCGAAGAGGCGGCCGCGATGTCTGCCGATGCCGGCGGACGTCTTTCCAACGTCTTGCCCGTGATCGCGATGGCCCAGCACCGGATGGGGCAAACCGAGGCCGGTGTGAAAACGCTGCAGAAACTCGACGAGGTTCTAAAGCAGCTTCAAGTCAGCCCTGATAAGACAACCGTCGCCCTGACGGAAGAGGCTCGGAAAGTGTTGACAACTCCGACGGAGACTCCGTGGAACGAACAAGCCGCCAGGGACTCCTTTGCAACTCAAGCTCAGAAAACGCTGGGCGAAGCGCAAGCTGCAATCTGGCTGGCCATAGTCGCGGAACGGCAAAGCCTCAAGCAGGGTGATTCGGAAGCTGCCAAGGAGGCTCGTCAGTCTGCAAGAATGCTGCTTGAAGCTCAGCTGTCCAGGGAACCAGAGAACTTAGTCATTCAATCCATGCTGGCGGATGTGTTGCTGCGGTCTGTCGAGGTGAAATGGACGGTGCTGTCGCCGAGTGAGATGACTTCGCTGCACGGCACAACGCTGACTCGACTCGATGATCAGTCGATCCTGGCCAGTGGTGCGAATCTCGACAAAGACGTCTACACCATCAAATTCGCGGATCTCCCGCCTCACCTGCAAAGCATGCGACTCGAAGTCCTGCCACACGAATCGCTGCCTCAACGCGGTCCAGGTCGATCTGGCAATGGCAACTTCGCTCTGACCGGAATTCACGCGAAGATTCAGCCGCCCGATCGTGGGCAGGCCGCCCAGGAGTTGCCGATCACACAGGCCGCTGCCAGCTATGAGCAATTGGGGCACACTGGAGACTCCACTCAGTACACATTGGCCAGGATGTTCGAACCCGGCAGCGACACCGATGGCTGGGCGGTCTATCCCGAAATGGGACGACCTCACACTGCGGTCTTTGCCTGGTCGGACTCCGTGACCGGAGGGCCGGGTTCTGAGCTAACCGTGTCACTGGCTCAGAATAGTCAGTTCGGCGGGCACAATCTCGGACATATCCGGCTGTCGGTGTCGGATGATGTGACAAGCTTCGCGAAGGAAGCGCAGCGATTCGAGTTGATGAAACACAAAGACGCGCGGGTCAGACTGGCCGCAATTTATGTTCTGAACAATGAGCCGCGCCAAGCCGCCAGCCTGGTCGTGAAGCAGCCCGCGTTGTTGACGGAACTGCTGGTTTATGGGGCCAATACCGGTCTGTCTCTTGATGACGTCCTCAATTCCGTCAAAGAGTTTGATCCGGGTGCGTATGCAACCATGCTGTCTAACGCCGCGAGCGACAGCGCCGAACAGGGGAAACCCGACTTAAGCCGCAGCCTCTACACGCGACTCGTGGACTTGCAACCGGAGCACGCTGTGTGGAAGGAACGACTTGCGCAGCTTCAGCCAGACACGCTGGCAGTCTGGAATTTTGACACAGGCACCGGACGCTGGGGAGCCGCCCATAATTGTGACCTCTCGGTGAAAGATGGGGTGCTGACCGCGTTAACAACCGGTGACGATCCCAACTTCACGTCGCCGGCCAGCGGTCCGGCTGGCGGCAAAGCCATCGTCCTGCGATATCGCGCTGACGAAGCTTTCACCATGCAGATCTTCTGGGCCGATTCGTCGGGTGGTTTCGCCGAGGCCCGTCATCTGGACTACCCAATCCCGGCGTCCTCGGGTGATTGGGCGGAGATCACACTCCCCTTCTGGTGTCAGGGGACACTGAACACTCTGCGGCTGGACCCCAATACGACCAGCGAGCATCCGCTGGAAATCGATTCCATCGTGTTGCAGAATCTCGAGTCCACCGAAGCCTGGAGTTCGGACGCCTGGATGCGGATCATTCAGCAACACCCTGGCATGACACAGACCGCCTTCGATGTTTTCAGGCAGACCGAACGCTGGAGTGAGGCGGCCCCGTTTGGCCTGAAGCTCATCGAGCAGAATCGGGAGGACACGCTTGTGTGGCTCCGAATTGCGCCGGTACTGGCGTTGACCGACGATCCGAGTGCTTATTCCGATTTCTGCAGTCGCATGGCGCAGCATTTTGTGGAATCGAAAAACCCTGAAACCGCCGAGCGGGTCGTCAAGGCTTGTCTATTGCGAGCCGACGCAATCGACCTCGCGAAACTTCCTGGGGACCTGCTCGCCAAATCGCTGGACGACGGAACCGTGCCGGAATGGCTACCGCCATGGGGCTGGCTCAGCCGCGCACTCATGGCCTACCGCAGTGGAGATGCCAAGTCGGCGGTGCAGTACGTGGCGAAATCGAACGAGAACAAGCCCATCGAAGTGACCCACGCCCTGAACCTCGCCGTCCTCGCTATGGCTCAGCATCAACTCGGCAAGGCGGGC
>CAZFDW010000453.1:2996-5883 GCA_964517865.1 uncultured Chitinophaga sp. | reverse complement strand
GCTTTCATTGGGTTTGTTCGGTCCGGCCTACAATCCCGTGCGCAATGCAGGCTAGTCGGGCAGCAGTAAGTCAGAATCTCGCAGGAAACGCACATCGCTCTTGCTGTGTTCGGGGCTAAGCATTGTATCGTCATTGAGCCCGTCGGCGCTAATGACAGGAATCATCTCTGTCGCACCATTCTGCGTAATTCGGCCTGGCCCCTCGTCCGGGCCCAGATGCACTCGGTAACTTATCCCGGAAAATGACAATTGATCACCCGGCAGAAGCGCTCCGCGAATTACGCGCTGCCCATTGACCCGCGTGCCGTTGGTACTGGCAAGGTCACGCATGTAAAGCAATCCATCCGTCTTGACCAGGACACAGTGCTGCTTTGAAATGCTGGTATGATCAATCACCAGATCGCAGAGTTTAGAGCTGCGTCCGACAATTGTAATCGCACTGTTCAGCGTAATCGGTGGTCCGCCTTTTTGGGGAATCAACTGAGCCAACATCGTAGATTACCCTGCGACGAAATTTCGGAAACGCATCAGAAACTGGTGTGTTCCGCTAGCGCTGCACACACCCTACTTGAATCACAAAATCAACAGACCCCCACTTGCCAGTAACTTACCTGCAAAAACCGTCGGCTGCCGCCTTCCCGCTCACAAAACCAGCAGTAATCAGACAGACTTCTGGGTCACCACGCCAGTTTGAGGTGCTGTACCAACAGTTTCAACCCTCTTTCAACAGGAATTGTCTCTGCCGGGCCACACTGAAGTCCAAAAAAGTATCAATTCCACCAAGCGGGAAGCCTTTCCCCACGTTCGCAGGTTCATTAGACTCCGCAGTCACTGGCAGCTTACCGAATCTTCGTGGCGTGCCATGAATGCGTCAACCGAATCCCGTCGAATACTGCTCGACGTTGGTGCGTAAGTGCGTATTCTACAGAAATCAGGATGCGATTGTCGGCTGTTTTGGATGTCGGAAGGGAGTCTGATTGATGGCGTTTGAGCCGCAACGATTTATTCATGCTGCCAATATCCGGCTGGACGTTCCTGTCAGTGTCGAAACAGCGGAATCTCTGACCGACGATCTGCGATTTGCATTTGAAGACGCCACATTGCACGCTTTTGAAGAGGTGATTGGGGCATCGATCCGGCACGATGTGGATTTTCTGCTGTTGTCGGGAAACGTGTTTGTCGAAGCCGACCGCAGTCTTCGCGCAAGACTGTCACTATTACGAGGCTTCAAGCGGCTTGAGGAACACGACATTCAGGTCTTTGTACTGCCTGGTGATTCCGATCCACCCGAAGCATGGCGTGCGATCCCGGAGATGCCTGAGAACGTCGTGGTTTGTTATAGCTCAAACCCGGAACCTGAAAATTTGTACATCCAGAATCGTCTCGCCACGACGCTTTCGTCGTCCATGTGGTTTGGTGAAGCGGATGCGTTCGGCATTCGCGTGCTGGCGAGGGGCACTGACAGCATTCAACCGTTTCGTATCGGCGTTGTGAGCAAAGCAAAATATGAAGAGGCGCGACGGATGGCAGCCATGGCTGCCTCTGCATCAGACGAAACGCTGACAGCGTCGCTGCAGAGCCTGGCGTCAGGTGAGAAACTCAGCGGATCACAATCGTCCGGCGATTCGGATGACGAGGAATCCACTCGCGTGTGGCGTTCGATTGATGCCGAAAATGGCGGACACCCCCGCAAAGCTGACACTGGCCCGCGCAGCGTCAAGCGATCTCTGGAAACGCTGGAAGTCAGCCCGTCCGACGCGCACCCTTCGCTTGATCCGGGATTTATTCGATACGTCGATGAAATGCTGGACGACGGTCAGTTGAATTTCCTGGCACTGACCGGCGAACTGGCTCGCACAACACTTTGGCGAGACGAGGGGGTTATTCATTGTCCCGGTACCACGCAACCACGCAGTCAGATGGAAGCGTCAGGCGGCTCGTGTTCGCTGGTCGAAGTTTCGGAAACTGGTGAGATTCAAATTTCTTCTGTCGATTCCAGTTGTGTGGACTGGAAGGAGATTGAAGTCACCGTCGCGCCGCATACAAATTTGTCGTCAATTCTGCAGCAGATGAAGACGTTGCTGCTGGGACAGAAACCAGGGGCGGCCGACCGCATCTGGTCGGTGCAATGGATACTTCGCGGGGCATTGCCCGATCTGCAGGAACTGGCTCGCAATGATCTGGATGTCGCAGCAGCCGTGGAACTGGATGAGCTCAAACACGGCGGGCGCACGATTCGGCTGTTGCACGAAATTCGATCCCTTCCCAACGCATGGCGGTCGAGTGATCCACCGACGTCGCTCGCCGATCAGTATCAACAGATCACCGCACGGTCCCGCATCCTTACAGACAATGCACTGCGGTCGCTCATCGATGCGAACAAAGAACTCACCACTGGTTGGAAACAGCGTTTGATGTCCTTGCTGCCGTCGGTTGATCCGGAACAGATCATGGCAAAGCTGCGAACCGACGGAGCGACATGGTTTGAGCCGGATTTCGCCTTGGCCGACGACAGAGGCGACGAATCATACGATGTTGATTTGTCGGATGACATTGTTGCGCAGGACGATGAATCTGGTAAGCATGAGCCTTCTGGCAACCTTGACGAGTTGGCAGGCGACGAATCTGCGGACGTCGATTCTGCATACGTTGATGCTGACGACGCGGACGAATCGGATGAGGATGAATCGGATGAGGATGAATCGGATGACTAATCGCGAGGTTGCAGGAAGAGCGGTCTGGCAAAGGAATTCGGCATGAAGCTGACGGAAATTGATATCGATCGCTTTCGCATCTGGCGCAGTCTGTTGCTGCGGCTTGATCCCAAGGGGCTCAATGTCATCTACGGTCCCAATGAGGCCGGTAAGACGACGCTGATGCGATTCAT
>CAZFDW010000453.1:0-2896 GCA_964517865.1 uncultured Chitinophaga sp. | reverse complement strand
CAGTTGGCGACGCTGGGCACGAATCAGGTTGCAGAGTATATCTACGGTCTGTCACTGGGGCCGCAGGGGCGGCAGATTCTGGACGCGCTAGCCGATGTCAAAGAACGTCGTAAGTCGATGTTTGGTGAGGCAAACGGGTCCGGTCGCATTCCACAATTGTTTGACAAATACGCAAACATGTCGGGCAGTCGACGCAACGCCGGACTGGCTCGCGACAAGCATGCGAAACTCACGCATCGCCGTCGAGATCTGCTTCAGGAAATTGAAGAACTTTTGAAGCGCGAAAGCAATGTCAGAAACGAATTGCGTGGCTTGCGATTTCTTCAGAATTGTCACAAACCGTGGAAACGCATCAGGGATCTCCAGGAAGAACTCACCGGGCTGCAGATCGTACCCACGAATCCGACCGAAGCTTTGAAACTGCTGGCAGCCGCAGAAAAGGATATCCATGAATCCTCAAACCGCCGCGATAAACTCAATGAGCAGGCGACTCAACTGCGATCGCAGGCCGAACGACTGCAGACCGATCAGTTATTCGACAAAGAACGCTACGCGATTCAAAGTCTGGTCGATCAAAGCGACTGGCTGCGTCAGATCGAAGAACAGATTCGAAACGCCGAAGAACGCTCGTCAGAACTGCGACGCGAACTGAATCATCAGATGACCCAGCTGGGCAGCGGCTGGTCGGTCGAACGACTGAATTCGATCGACACATCACCGGCAGCTCATCATCGCCTGCTTGAGGCGGCTCGACGCTATCAGGACACCCTTCAGCGGCGCGGGAAACTCCGACGGATGTTGCGGAGCATGACCAGGCGCAGCCAGAAGGAACTGGTAGAACTCAACTCGCAACTGGACTTCGTCGGGGTTCCGGTCTCCGAAGCCATTGAGATTGAGCAGTCGCGGCTGCCGGAACTGGAGAATCTCGGACGCCTGAGACTGCAGGAAGAACAACTGGCGTTGAAAATCCAGACCGTACGTCGAGTCATCGATCGCGTCGATACGGACGAATCGATTCCAGAGTGGGTTGATAAGACGATTACCACGATGGGCTGGATCGGCGCAGCATTGTGCCTGTTCGGGATCGCGACTTTCTCGCTGGGCGGAGAACCGCGCCGTGCCCTGGGCGGCGCGCTGGCTGCAGCCGCGTTTGGTTTTGCAGGCATCATGTGGTGGGGTGTTCGCAACGGTCTGCGAAACAACTTCGATGCCAAAGTTGGTATTAAGCTTGATGACATTGCAGACGAAGCACGGCAGGCCGACCGACAGCTGCGATTACTTCAGGATCGCATCGGCCGAATGTCTTTGGCCGATCGCTTTGCGGGCCGCGAAAACAACGCTGAGAACTGGAAATCGTCCACCGCCGAGATGGTGGATCGCATCGGTGACTGCTCAGCCCGGATCGCTGACCTGGAAGTTTTGCAGCGCAAACAGACTCGTGCGGCGTCACGACGAATGCGGTTGCAGATGCTGCGCGATCGCTATAAGTCGGCGCAACAGACTGTCAACGAGCAGCGACAGGAGTGGTGTCGAGTGCTGACCTCGCTGGGCATGGACGAAACCGTGCGTGTTGAACAGGCTTTCGACTGGTGGCGTCGCATTCAGGAAGTGCGTGAAATGCTGACGCAATGGCGCAATTCGGCACCGGAAGTTGAAGGCTTGCGGCGGATGTTCGAGGCCATGCGTTTGCGGGTCGAGCAATTGGGAAGCCGGCTGACCAATGCCAAAAAGATGAACTTCTCGCGACCGCTGGAAGTCCTGACGTCATGGCAACAGGAACTGAAGACTCACGATCGAGATCGCACTGAAAAGAATCGGCTGCTTGCGGAAAGCGAAGCAAAGCAGCATGACGGACGTCATACGCAACATCAATTGGAAGCCGCAGAATTGCGGCGAAGTGCCGTGCTTGCCCGTGCGGGTGTCTCGTCGCGGGAAGAACTGACGAAGCAGCAGGAGTCCGAAACTCGACGTGTGCAACTGACATCTCAGCTTAAAAAAGCGAACGAAGAATTGATGGATGCGTCATCTGCAGAGACAGAACTGGCCATCGTGGAAGATGATCTGATTCGATTTGATGCACTCAGGGCTCGTGAAACAATTCAACTGCGAACTTCCGAGCTGGCCGATGTTGAACAGCGGCTCAACAAGAATCACGAAGAATTGGGCAGTCTGAAGCAGGAGATCAAATTGCTGGAATCCAGTCGCGATTCCCATGCAGAATTCTTTAACAAGGCCCGCGTCGCCTCGGAGATCTACCGCGCCTCTGAAGACTGGTTCGCACTCCAGATTGAACACGATGCTGTCGTGCAGATTCGCCGCCGCTTCGAACAGGAAAATATCTCCGGCACACTTGTGACGGCATCTGACTACATGCACCGCATGACATCCGGTCGGTACCATCGTATCTGGGCACCGCTGGGTGAAGACTTTCTGTGCATTGACGACGAATACGGTCAAACATTTCGTGTTGAGCAGCTCAGTGGTGGCACGCGGGAGCAATTGTTCCTGTCCATCAGATTTGCACTGGTGCGTGAATTTGCGAAACGCGGAGTGGAACTTCCACTCGTCATGGATGATTTGTTCGTCAATTTTGATCAGGAACGCACTGAAGCGGCGGCGGACTGTCTGCTGGAAGTCGCCCGCGAGGGTCAACAGGTTCTGTTCTTCACCTGCCATGAGCACATTGCAAAGTTGTTTCAGCAAAAGAAGATTGAACCGTTGTGGCTGCCAGGTCACAAGGTGGCCTACGATGCCATGAAGCCGGAACACGAGACTTCACACGCCGCAGACGCAGCTCGAATTTCAGGCGGTCATGTGGTTTCTGATTCGGACGAATTGCTCGACGATTCCTGGGACCAGCCGACCAGCAGCGATTCTGTGGCGTAGGTGAGCCCAT
>CAZFDW010000452.1:0-5898 GCA_964517865.1 uncultured Chitinophaga sp. | reverse complement strand
TCTGCATCGTGTGTTCTGGTACTCAGATGCGCCAGTATGATCAGTTGGTTCTGAAACCTGTCGGCGCGTTCAATGATGTCATCCAGATGCATATGGCCGAACTTGTGGATCTTTTCTTTGCGATGTTCGGGACGAAAAAACGTCATCTCAGTAATCAGCACTTCTGCTGCAAAATTATCGGGATGCGTATCAAGACCAACCGGTGACGTATCTCCCGTGAAAGCCAGAATCGGCGTCAGGGATTCTGCAGCCACTTCGATCCCCTGAAACTTCAGATCGCGAATCTGATCTCCTTTGAGACCATGAAATTCCGGTTTCAACTTTTTCCGCACGTCGTACACGATGTAGCCGACGGATGGCACGGTATGCGTCGTCGAATACACAGTAACACGATGTTCGCGCGACAACGTCAGCACATCACCGCTCTTCACGCCGACCAGTTCGCAATTCATGCGACCGCGATCCAGCTTCTGCCATGCTTTGAGCATCGCCCAGACAGGATCGACGACCTCTTCCGGCAGATAAATTGTGGGAGGCTCCATTTTCATCATGCGGCGTCGCGCGACATACACGGGCAATGCGGCCAGATGATCCAGATGCGCGTGCGTGACCAGAAAGTACTGAGTCCCCATGAAGGCCCACGGACTGCCTCCCAGTTCAAATCCGATCTTGAGTTCCGGGATGCGCCAGTAGCTCTGCACGGCCGCGCGGGAGTACCCTTCAATCGTCAGTGCTTTGTGACGAACGGTTTCATACGGAAGGTTCTCAACCATGATGCGACTTATTTTTTTGTGAATACAAGAATATGCTGACGCGGCAACACATGAATCGTCTCGGTCCACCGCAGTCCGAACTCCGCCTGCTCGACTTCTTTCTTTGCCTGCACCTGCGACATTTTATGAACCTCCTTGATGGGCACCGTCGGATCTTCCTTGCGGTATTCCACGAGCACCACACGCCCTCCGGGTTTCATCGCTTCTGCAATATCTGTCATCATCTCGTGCGGGAATTCGAACTCATGGTACACATCCACCATGATGGCCATGTCCACGCTGCACGGTTTCAGTCCCGTCTTGTACTGCGTGCCTTTCACGGGTTCGATATTCCTGATGCCGAAGCGTTCGCAGTTTGCTTTCAGGCGTTCCAGCATTTCATCCTGGACATCCACAGCGAAAACTTTTCCATCCGGCAGTAACTGTTCGGCCATGCGCAAGGAAATTACCCCGCTGCCGGAACCTATGTCCGCCACCGCTTCACCAGGCTTCAATTGCAGCGAACGCACTAACAGTGTCAGACGTTCTTCTTCTTCGCGGCTGGACCGTTCCAACCAGTCCGCCCCCTGCCCTCCCGGCCCGAAACCCATCACATGCGCAATTTCACGGCCCATGTAGAACTTGCCGATGCCGTTGGGATCGTGATCCGGACGGTTTTCGTAGCGACTCTCGTCAACGACCGTCGGAGCCTTTGTTGCTTCATCTTGTTCTTCAGTCGCGAGCGCCGTTGATCGGGAGCAGAACACTGCGAGAAGAAGGATGAAGATCGAAACAGTGATTGTTTTCATGGCATGCTGTCTCTCTAAGCGTAGATCGCTGGTTGAATGTCGTGCGCTGGCAGGCATCTCAGTCGGCGGAGCGACTGAGCTACGATTCAGCCTTTCACTTTATACCCGATTGTCTGCAATTCTGTCCGCACTCGATCTGCATGAGTCCCCTGGATTTCCAAACTATCGTCCGTGATTGTCCCGCCTGCTCCACATGCATTCTTCAGGCGTTTCAGGAGCGATGGCAGGTCGGTGTCCTCCGCCGTCAGCCCGCGAATCACGGTCATCATGCGACCGTGTTTGCGTTTCTCGACGGCAATCCGCGCGGTCTGTTTTCCGGGTGGAGTACGAACTGGTGCCAGTGGCGGACAGGTACACTCCGATTCCGGTTTTTCACACCGATCACAATGCGGTGGTCGATCGAATTTTGTGCCTGTCAATAGTCCCATTTTTGGCTCGCTGTTCACGATTGTTTTTTACCCGCGAATGGCGCAAATCTACGCGAATAGTCTTGGCGCGGGCTTCACCCGCAACCGAAATAAGTAAGCAGATTTCGCTGAAATCTGCTGTGCCGACTTCGGCGAAGTCGCCCTACATTGAGTCGATCTCAAAATGATGCGTCGCCGAAAATCTTCTCAGAAAAACAATCCTCCTGATTCGCGATATTCGCGGGCAGGTTGTCTTTGAATTGTACCTTCAGCTGCACCAGGCCGGACCAGACGCAGCACCGTTCCGGCACTTTCCCTGGCTCTGCCGGAACGGCGCGGCGCTTGGTCCGGCCTACAACGGAATATAGTTCAACGTATAATACGCCACAGGATGCAGCAATGGAATTCCGGCGGTGGATCTGAGTCCATCGATGTGCAGCTCATGAATGTGTCCGCGTTGCAGGCCATCGATTTTCAGACGCACTGATCGACCGTCGGCAGCAACGTCGATCTGAGTGATAACCGGTTTGGTGTGATCAACTTCCGGGCTGCCGTACGATGACTGGAAAATGTAGCAGTACGTTTCCATTGTCCATGTTTCGGGCTTCCGAGCGATTTCAGGATCGACAGCTTCGGTAAACGTGAGCTCAAACCCGTCTGGCCTGGCTCGCATTTCCTGAATCTCAAAAGGCATTTTCCCCGACCATCGCAGCCGCTCAAGTGAAAACGGTTTGGTTCCTCGTGAGCCCCAGCCACGATTCGTGCCTCCCACAAACATCGTGGCGTCGTCCGTCATTCGCAGTGCCAGTGTGCCGGAACTGATGCCTTCACGAAACGGAAAGCAGGCTCCCTGATAGTGGCCATTGATTTTTTCGATGAAGCAACGCATGACTGTGCTGTGCGTCACGTCACCCACGAACATTTGATTTTCAAATGGGCCGAATTTCCCGTGACTCACGTCGCACGCAATGCCGCTGGCGCTCTGCCCCATCTTCTGATACGGAAACAAGATCACGGGTGGCTCGTATTCCGGAATCCGGTCCGCTTCGGTCATGATCCGACTCCCACTGAGTGGTTCCTGCGGTGCCGAATCCTTGCCGGTTTCCGTCAATGAAAACCAGCGATTGCCGCCCGGATGTCCCTGAAACGACCCCGGACGCAGCCACTTCAGACTGCAGGTGCCGTTCCACGGACCCTGATTGTCGGTATAAAAAACGTCGCCTTCGGCATTGAAGCCGATACCGCCCGGTGACCGGATTCCACTGCACGTCGGGATCATCTTACCCGACTCATCGATCCGCAGCGCCCATCCGCGCCATGGACAATCACTTCCGAACGATCCTGTCAGACACAAGGTCACCCACATGTTTCCGTCTTTATCGAACGGTGAGCCAAACGCATACTCATGATAGTCGCCGTTAATGCTCCAACTGTCGTTGAACGTTTCGAAATCATCGGCTTTGCCATCATTGTCGGTATCCCGCAACCGTGTCACTTCACAACGCTGCGTGGCATACAACCAGCCATCTTTGTAACTCAGGCCGAGGATTTCATGCAGGCCCTGAGCATACAGTTCGAAAGTCGCCTCAGCGGGATCATCACCCCACCCATTCGACACTCGATAAATATCTCCGCGACGTGTGGCAATCGCCAGTGTGCCGTCAGGAAGCGGCTCGATCGCTCCCGCTTCCAGCACGATGCCTTTAGGAATCTGAAATCTCGTGAGCGGATAAAAGTCGTCTTCCGTTGGTGGAATTGTCTCCTGGGCCCGGACCAGGCTCGACAAGAACATGAACAGCAGACAGGCAATGACTGGCAGGGATCGTATCACGCCGGGAAAAATGCTTCGCATGTTTAGGATCAGCTCTGAAAGTAAAGCAGCAGAATAAAAGAAGACAACTCGACTCGGAGAGTCAAGCTACATGAGGGCAACTCGACTCGGAGAGTCAAGCTACGTGAGGCTCATCACCAGACGATCGAATAACGTATGGTCGCCCTTCCGTCGGCGTTGATTTGTACAGGCACCAGCAATTCCTGATGGCTATCGATCGTCCGAATTACCGGTTCGCACTCGTCAAACTTCAGCTGTATTCCGTTTGTCACAAACGCGCCATCGACAGCTTCGATCTGCGGACCAGCGGCGATTCGCAAATACACATTCTCCATGCGTGCAGACGACCTGACCATCACTGTCCGCTGAAGACCGTTGTCAGGACTTGCCATAAACGGCTGAAGGGAATCCGCAACACTGACTTCATTCCACTGATACCTGAAGGCTGGCACGCCACCAGCATCCAGCGTGTAACCCTTGAAACGGAATCCGTTTTCGCGAGGCGACTTGTCCGGCCAGGGTTCATCAAGCGACACCAGCGTGGCGATCGGTGGACCTGCAGGGAGTGTCATCACATGGTCTCCCAGCGGAGTCTGATTACCAGGGCCGCGATCCACCCAGTGCTTTGACGCATCAATGAACCCGCCGTGCCAGATCAGACGCGGAGTCATGTGTTCGGCATCCCAGGCAAAATGCGCTTTCTCCGGAAACCCCACGGCGATCCCCCGCGGCGACAGTCCTTCCAGAAAATTCCGATAGATGATCGGGCGGTCGCCAGGCATCAGTTCGATAGCTTCCCGCATCAGCCCGGACGGAAGCTTTGCCCGATTGCCATCGAGCAGATACTGCCAGATCGCTTCAATCTGCACGCCCGCATCGCCGCCCAGAATGTCAGGCACCACGGACCGCCCGTTTGGCCACGCGGCCGGCATTCGCGTTCCCGGACGATACTGCTGCGGATCGACCATATAACGATGAAACCAGTCTCGCCGCAGTCGCCGCGTCATGGTGGTCATGTCGAGCGATTGAATTCCGGTTGCTGCGTACTGCTCAAAGGTGTGACATTTGATACACGACAATGCCTGATCACCAACCATCAATCGTGCATCGGCTTTGACGCGATGGTCGGCTTCCGGCAGCACCACAGGAAAGGCAGATTCCTGCAGATCACTGGCGATCAGTCGCGGTACCAGTGCGTCGGCCAGAGCGTTTCCGAACTTCGGCATTCGGGTCTTCATGTAGGGTCGATCTTTCGCACCTTCATTGAGAATTGTTTTGAGCCACGCTTCGTTGAGTTTATCTCCGGCACCATCCAGACCAGGCGGCACGCGGCCTTCATCACCCATTTCCGGAATGCTACCGACAAAAACATGAGTCATCGGTTCGGACACACCGCCAATGCTGCCGCGGGCATGGCAGGCATAGCAGTTCATGGTGAGCATGATCTGGTTGATCTCGCTTTTGGCAGATGCGACGAATAACGTGGCATTCGGGCCGCGTGTTGCAAGGATCGCAGCGGTAATGTCGTCGCGTTGAGGAGCGCTCAGAGCAAAGTTCGGAACGTTGGCCGCAGGTTGTTCTGCCAGACAGCCGCCGCTGGTTTTCAGGTCGGTGAACTGCGGTGCCTTGCCGGTCCATGAAATCCGCTGTTCGCCATCACCAAACTGATGACAGGCGGCACAACCCTGCGCGATAAACGCATGACGGCCTTTCTCGATCAATTCCGGGGACGCAGCCGTGGCAAGATCTTCGGCCGCTGTGACGGCTTCCTGCGTGAGCGTGACAAATCCGGCCATGGGCTGACGAGGCATGTTTGGGCCTTCGATTTCAACCGCCAGCTCTTCTTCTCCGTGGGCTTCGAAGTATTCGACTACAACCTCGTGAGGTCCAGCCTTAAGCGTCGCGACGCCATCTCTGAATCCCGCCGGATGCACACCATCATTGTCCACCACAACCGTACCATCGATCAGCAACTTCGCACCGTCGTCAGAGCTTAAGAAAAATCGAAAGTCTCCGTCCATCGGGATCTGTAAAAAGCCCGTGAATCGAAGCCCGAAGGACTCAGTTTTGGGTGAAGCACTGACAGAAAAATCCGTCGT
>CAZFDW010000451.1:0-5906 GCA_964517865.1 uncultured Chitinophaga sp. | reverse complement strand
TGAGAGCGGCGCACCCCAGGAAAATCTTGCGTTTGAGCCACGAATGTGGCGGCATCTTATCGTCCCTCCGGGACTGAATCACAGTCCGAGAAACCACGTGGTTGGTGTCCCACCAATGGTTTCATTGATCAAAATCCTTAACGGCGTTGCCCGTTGGGGTTCGGATCAATTCCAATTCCTTAACTTAACCTGGGGTGCGCCGCAAAGCGACGCCCCCAGGCATTGTTGTGAAACCCGTTCCGGGTTGAATCACAGGATTTCTCTAAAAATAATTCTTCACGGCGTTGCCTGCATCGGCTCAGCAGGAGCATCGCCCTCCCAGGAATCAACGTCGATTGCAGTCTCTCAGGAATCCGCGATCGCGCCCGTCCCGTCTCCCGGGCTTCCCGTTCATACCGAAGTCGCACGACATTGATTACAGTGCGGCGTCTCATTCATCAACGCATGAAGTACATGGAGAAGTTCAAATGACTCAGTGCTGCTCAAGACAACGATTCATGGTGCTTGCTTTGGCGTTGGGAGGCTTTTGCCTGCAAGGCATGGGGGGTTATGCTGCGGACCTGCGGGATGCGGCGCCGCCCGAGGCCTACATGGCGATCTGGGGAACAAAGAACCCCGAACGCGACTATCTCAAGGTACACGAACAGGCCGTGTGGGATGAGATCGCGAAATCAAAGATCATCGAAAAGACTTTGCAGATCGTTCAAAGCCACATGTCGGATGGCGATGCGGCACAGTTCCTGGCAATCAGGACGACACTGCAGGACGCACTGGCTCCGGTGCAATGGGACAAAGTCGCGAACGCCAGGGAAGTCATGTACGCTCAAAAGATGGAGGGTCCGACGTCGCTGCATCTGGTAATGGTTCGAATCCCGGACGATGGCGCAGAATCTCTTCGTCAAGGAATTGAGAATCTGTTTAAGCTGGCTTCAGATGCGTCGCAGGGTAAGTTGCCGATGGTCACCGAAAAAGTCGCAGAAGTTGAACTGACATATTTGCAACTGCCTGCCGAAGTGCCGATGACGTTTCAGCCTGCGATCGGCGTCAAGGGCGATATCCTTGTCTTCACGACATCTTTGAGCTTTGCTCAAGCGGGTCTGGAACTTCTCGACAACCCTTCCGCCAATTCCAAGTTCGACGACCCGCGTCTGGTGGATGCACTCACACGACTCCCGGCCCCGGAAGATGCACTCGTCTTCTTTGACGGCAAGCAACTGATATCGCAGTTGCACGAGATTCCACAATTCATTACACGCATGAGCAATGGCGAACCGGACGCTGCCAGAGCCACAGGGCTGATGACAGAATTGATCGATCAGTGCAGTGCATTTGATTACGAAGTCAGCGTGCAGTACACGGAAGGGTTTCAGCAACGGACGGCGGCGTACGGTAAGCTCAGCGAGAATGCGGGTGAAACCGTCATGGGGCAGATGCTGATGAATCAACAACCGTTCGAGAACTGGAAGAGCCTTGTGCCGGCGGATACGGTGGGCTTTTCCCTGAACAGCGGCTTCACACTGTTGCCGCTCTACGACTGGGCGATGAAGGAAATTCCTGCGAGGTTTCCGGAGTCAAAGGATGGCTTTGAACAATTTGCGGCCCTGCAGAATCAACTTGACATTCATGTACGTGAAGACATCCTGCAATCGTTCACTGGCGAATTCGCTTCAGTCTCCATACCGGGGCCTGCGACGCCGTTTGGCAAGCGTGCAGATTCCGTCATGATGTTGCGATGCACTCAACCTGAGCATATCGAAGAACTGATCCATCGAGGCATCAATGCATTGGAAGAAATCCCGCAGGTCGGGCAGCAGGGTGTCTCGTTTGAGGAAGTGCCAGGACACGATGGTTTCCTGCAATTGAAGGCCAACGCCCTCGCCATGGCACAGATGGATCCCGTGATGGGATTCAAAGATGGCTGGATGATCCTTGGATCGAAGGTTGCTGCTGTTGAGGCCGTGCTGGCTACAAAGAACGGTGAGGCCACCACATGGGCTGACAGCGACCGGTTCAGGGAATTCGGACTGTCGATCGACGGGCCCGTGAGTTCAGTCAGTTTCACAAACACCGGCGAAAACATTCGCGCCATGTCGCAGGCCATGCAGCAGCTTGGCATGATGGCTCCGATGTTTATCGGGATGATGCAGGGACAAGCGCAGGGAGAAGGAGCAGAGGCATTTCAGGTCGTACAGGAATTGTCCGGATTGCTGCCCTCTGTGGGTCGCATCATTGGCAAACTTGATTTCTATGATGCAACGATGACCGTAACACAGCCCGGCCCGGAAACGAATTCCTGGGTTCGCAACAGCGTCACACTGATTCGACCACCGGCAGCACCAGTCGATTCTGACGCTGTAGAGGCCGAAGAAAAAGACGCTGTAGAAAAGCGATAGTCCGGGCGAGAATCGCAGGATGGACATACATGTCCGTCGCATGGCCAGTGGCTCGGACATGAATGTCCTGTCTACGGAATCCCAGTTGTGGAGCGATTAATTGCGATCTATTCTTCACGCGGTCAGGAATGAGGCAGGGGCGCGCGGTAGGGCGTCAGCCCTCCGTGTGTTTTTTCGCAGGCCACGGAGGGCTGACGCCCTACCGCTCGCCATTGTCAATTCGCACCGCGTGAAGAATAGAATCCATTCGCCGTAGAATCCGAAACTTGCTATTGCTTAGCGAGAGTTCCCACAAACCCTGCTACAGCTATTCGAAAACCGCTGTTGAAAGCGCTAAAATGCTGCGATCTGCTTTCCTGTTGGCCCTGATGCTGATCAGCTTCTGCGTTCCGGCGATTGCTCAGGAAAGGAAAACTCGCGACCAGATGGTCCGTGAGGATCGTGAAAAGGTCACCACTGAAGGCTTCTGGATCTACAACGATCTGGCACACGCCTTTGATGTTGCCAAAGAGAGCGGCAAGCCATTGCTCGTTGTGCTGCGATGTATTCCGTGCGACGAATGCGTTAAGCTCGACGACGACATGGTTGACCGCGATCCGGTGCTGCGTCCATTGCTTGAAAAGTTTGTCTGCGTGCGGATCGTATCGACGAACGGACTGGATCTCTCTCTGTTTCAGTATGACACAGATCAGTCATTCGCAGTCTTCATGCTGAATGCCGATCGCACAATTTATGGTCGTTTCGGGACTCGTTCGCATCGCACCGAATGGATTGGCGACGTGTCTCTGAAGGGGCTGGCGGAAGCGTTGAATGGAGCCCTGACACTCCATCAGAATTACCCAGGCAACTCCGCTGCCCTGCGGGGCAAAACCGGGCCAGCTCCCCTGTTCATTCATCCGGAAGATTTTCCGTCGCTGCAGGAAAAATTCACGAGCAGTCTGAACTACGAAGGAGATGTTGCGAAAAGCTGCATCCACTGTCATCAGATTGGTGATGCGGTGCGTGACTTCTATCGTGCGAAGGGCGAATTGATCCCGGCAGCGGTCCTGAATCCATATCCGCATCCGAAATCATTGGGCCTGCAGCTGGATCCAAACCACAGTGCGACTGTAAAAGCCGTGCCGCCGGATACAATTGCAGCAAAGGCGGGATTTCGGCCAGGTGATGCGATTGTCAGTCTTCAGGGCCAGCCACTGTTGTCAATGGCGGACCTGCAGTGGGTGTTGCATTCGACACCCGCCGAAAGCAGCGAATTGAAAGCAATTGTCGATCGCGATGGCACTCAGGCCGAACTCACGGTCAGTCTCCCGGCCGGATGGCGGGAGCTCGACGACATTTCGTGGCGTGTGAGTGCATGGGGACTGCGGCGGATGGTGACTGGTGGCCTTGTCCTTGAACCGGTGGCTGACGACGAACGCGGTCAAGCCGGGATTCCGGTTGAAGGCATGGCATTGCGTGTGAAACATGTGGGCCAGTATGGGCCACATGCTGCCGCAAAGAATGCTGGATTTCAAAAAGACGATGTCGTCGTGAAGTACGATCGTCACAGTGATCTGCTGACAGATTCGGCCGTGCTGCGTTACGGAGTCACGCAGCACGCAGTGGGAGATAAAATCCCGGTTGATGTGGTTCGCGGCGGAAAACGCATGACGCTGCAACTGCCGATGCAGCAGTAATTCGGGCTTCCTCAATTGACGACAGAGCGACAATTCATCCGCGACTTGCAGGCGCAGTTTCCGCCATTGCCTCCGGTGACGATCGGCATCGGCGACGACGGTGCCGTACTGGATGTGGCGGCAGACTCGCAGCAGGTGATCGTCACTGACCTCCTGCTGGACGGTGTACATTTCGACCTCAATGTGACGAGTCCGTTCCTTGCCGGCCGCAAGGCGGTGGCTGTCAATCTCAGCGATCTCGCGGCGATGGGGTGCCGACCGACTGCGGCGTTCGTGTCCCTGGCTGTTCCTCGAACTCACCCTCAGGCATCGTCCGATTTTCTGCATGAGTTGTATCGAGGCATCCAGCAGATGACGGACAAGTTTCAATTTTCCCTCGCCGGCGGTGATACGAATTCCTGGAACGGGCCGTTTGCGATCAACGTCTGCCTGACAGGCGTCCCATTTTCAGGTCGACCATTTCTTCGTTCAGACGCTCGGCCCGGAGATGCAATTTTTGTGACAGGTCCCCTTGGCGGAAGTCTGCATGGCGGCCGCCATCTGACTTTCATGCCGCGACTGCAGATTTCCGAATGGCTGTCGCGTACGGTGGCAGTGCGTGCGATGCTCGATCTTTCAGACGGCTTGTCAATTGATCTGCATCGCATGATGGACGCGAGCGGGACCGCAGCGGAAATTTCCGCCTCGGCGATTCCCATTCATTCTGATGTGCCTGCGGAATGGTCGCCTGACAAACGACTGGCAGCCGCATTGGGCGATGGCGAAGATTTCGAATTGCTGTTCACCGTCAGTGAGTCCGCCGCAGCGAAACTGCAGGTCGCCGCCAACGACGCTGCGGTCTCGCTGTTTCAGATCGGTCGCGTGACAACTGGTTCAGGCGTACAGCTGATTGATTCGTCCGGGAACAGCCGGATCCTGAACGTGACCGGCTGGCAACATGGGTTGTGAAAGTTGCAACCCTTCCAGTGCTTTGTCAAGCGATCGAATTGGGGTTGAATCTGTAGGCCGGACCAAGCGGAGCGCCGTTCCGGCAGGTCGGACAATTGCCGGAACTGCGCTTCGCTTGGTTCGGCCTACCACACACTCACCCAAAGGGTCAGTCGCTGAATAAGAACACATGGCTGATCTGGCGTGGTGGTACACTGGCAGATTTTGACCTGCGACTGCAATTCAAACTGACAGGACTGCCTGCGGCGAATTCCGGCATCCAGTTTCGATGTCAGGTTGAAAACGTGGATTATGTCTCCGGTTATCAGGCCGACCTGGATATGGGTGCCACATGGCTCGGACGGATTTACGATGAACACGGCTGCGCGTTGCTTGTGGAACGGGGAAGCCGAGTTCAGATTCAGCCGAACGGTGAACGCCAGGTCAGATCATTCGCACCGGCAAACCAGTATGCGGTGTTGTTTCGTGAGAACGAATGGAACAACTATCGAATTGTCTGGACACTCCAGAACTCGTCTCGCAGGTCATTCCGACACTGAGCCGCTTCAGTGACAACACTGTCGCCGATCAATTGCTGGCCAGGCTTTCCGGACTGCAGGGGAAAGAGAATTCAGCGGCCATGGAAGTGCGCTTCGTGCCATTTGCCAAATCCGCAAAACGAAGCGCTCGCCCCCAAACTGCCGGGTTCCGGATCAAAGGGCATCGACTACCTTGTCGAAAGCGTGATCGATCCCAATGCCGTCATTGGCCGCGACTTCCAGGCTCGTATCATCGTGACGACAGAAGGGCGAGTCATTACGGGCCTGATCGAAAAGGGGTCCGATTCGTCAATTGAGCACCAGTGCAGAAGTTGCTTCGTTTAACCGCGTGCCCATCGGGCCGCGCTTCG
>CAZFDW010000450.1:0-5930 GCA_964517865.1 uncultured Chitinophaga sp. | reverse complement strand
GCCGAGTCAGTGAATTTCAGCCGTCACGTTACCTTGAAGCAAGAAATATGGAAAGTGTTCGAGCTGAATTCCTTAAGCGGCTGCCGGGCACTGAGAACAACCGTGGCGAGCGGTCGGGCGTGAGCCCACCGGCTCCCGTACCCTGGACATTCTTGTCCGAGTCCCGGCCAAAAACATTCCACCAGCGATTCATTCCCGATGCACAAAGCCGTTCGCTTCGACAGCGTCGTACGACCATGCGAGAGGTACATGGATATCAATCCTGCGTACAGAACACGCTTCATCGCTCGGCGACTCGCCTTACGCGGAGTGGTGGATCATGGTGACGCACAACGCGGCGGATATCGGACCATACTGAACTTGTCCTCAGAAACGTACGGTCACCCGGTAGTGTCATTGACCGCATCACGCCTTCCGTGCATACGCCTTCGCACCCCCTTCGCGACGTAGTAATACGCGACGCCTGCGGCAATCAGACTGAGCACTCCCATCGTTTGCGTCCATTGCTGCATCAGCATGCTCACAAACGCCCCCGCATAAGCCAGAAGCAACAAAGCGGGTGTGAAGGGATAACCCCAGGTCTTGTAAGGGCGATCTGCCAGTGGTTGAGTCCGCCGCAGCACATAGACAGCCGCTACGGCCATTCCGTAGAAAATGAGTCCGGCACAGATCACGGAATCTGTCAGATTGTCGAATGCATTCTTGAGATGTCTTGAATGCTCTGCACTCGACGGTAACAGTGACGTCGGCAGAATACTGTTGCTGACCGCGTTGGCCGTCGGAGCCGGAACGGAAGGGGCATCAGGATCCCATACGGAAAACAACAACACCAGAAACACGGCCCAGACCGTTTGAATCAAAATCGCGTTGGCTGGCGTCTGGTATCGCGGATGAATGCGCTGCAGCCAGTGGGGCACAAGTCCATCGCGCGCAATTGCGAGATAGATTCTGGGCCCAGTAATCATGTTGGAATTCGTGGCACCGAATGTGGAAATCATAACTCCGATCGCCGCCACGGTATTGCCTGTCGGGCCGAACAACTTTTGAAAAACATCTGCGGCAACTGTTCCGCTGTTGGCGAGATGATGGATCGGCAGCACAAGGTGATAGCTCACATTGGCTCCCAGATACACGACAATCACGAGCCCCAGACCGAACACCATCGCGCGCGGCACATTTCGTTTCGGATTCCTGATGTCTTCGGCGACAGGCCCCAGATTGATCCAGCCGTCGTACGGCCAGAGCACTGCCACCATGGCAATTCCCAAAGCTTTCAGAAAGCTCCAGGCGTCACCTGAGGACTGTGGCAGCGCCAGCAGCGGTTGCAGGTTATGCGTGTCAATTCTGCGAAAGATAAACGGCAACACGATCAATGCGGCGAGGAAGCCGACCTTTGAAACCGTCGCCGCTGCCTGGACTCCCGCACCGGCTTTCGTACTGAACCGATTTACGACCGAGAGCCCGACAATGATCGCCACCGCCATCGCTGTCTGCCCGATCGGCGACAACGGAAACACCTGATTGAAATACAGCACCGTTGCGCAGGCCAAGGCTCCGATGGAACCCGTTCGGACGACCCAGAACTCAGTCCAGCCCCACAGGAACGCCGACAGGCTTCCAAATGATTCCCGGATATAAAGGTACGGGCCACCCGCATGAGGAAACATGGCACCCAGCTCGGCCAATGCCAGCGAACCACACAGTGTGATGACTCCGACAAACAACCAGATGCCAATAATTGCCACGAACCCGTATGGCTCCAGAGCACTATCGACAGCGCTGACCTTCAGAAAGATTCCCGAGCCGATGATCGAACCAACCACAATCATCGTCGCATCGAACAACCCAAGCACGCGTGGCAATTGCTGCGGGCCTGTGGCATGCTTGTGATCGGTCTGAGTTGAATCGATCACAACCGAATGCGGACGCGGAACAGACATCGCAAATCCCTGCGAAAAATCGCCTTGAAAACACCAATCTCGGATCGCTTTTCGGAGGCTGACAAGCGAACAGATTACCTCGATCTGACGAAATCAACTCGGGGTTCTTAACTCAAAATATCGTGCAGCACATGTCCATGGACATCGGTCAGGCGACGATCGATGCCGTCGTGACGCACTGTCAACTTCGTGTGATCGATTCCCAGCAGGTGCAGCGCGGTCGCGTGAATGTCATACACCTGCGTCGGGTTGTCGCGATCCAGGGGTTTGTAGCCCCATTCATCGGACGGACCGTAGCTCATTCCGCCACGAATTCCGCCACCGCATAACCAGTTGGTAAACACGTACGGATTGTGATCACGTCCCTTGCTGCCCTGCGTCGATGGCATGCGACCAAACTCTGTCGTCCACAGAATGATCGTGTCATCCAGCAGCCCGCGTTGTTTCAAATCCCTGATCAACGCTGCTGCGCCAATTGCCATGCCCATGGCCAGCGGCTTGTGGTCACGTTCGATGTCTTCGTGGCTGTCCCAGTTCCGCCGCGGAAATCCGTTGTCATTTCCTGACCAGATCTGAATGAACCGGACGCCGCGTTCGAGCATTCGCCGTGCAATCAGACACTTGCGACCGAAGTATTCCGCCTCTTCCGGGATATTGATTTCCGCAGGGTAGACCGCACCGGGATTGTCGATGCCGTACATCCTGAGTGTTGCTTCAGTCTCGTCAGCAAGGTTGAAAACTTCAGGAGCACTCAATTGCATCTTCGCCGCCAGTTCGTACGAGCGTAGACGTGCTTCCAGCCGCGAATCGCCGGGACGTGTGCGGCGGTAGGAATCGTTCAGCGATCTGAGCAATGACTGACCGTCCGTTTCCGCATTCGCCGTCACAAAATCAGCGGTGGCATTCAGATCGTCAATCGGAGTCCTGCGTTGCGGAAAGATCATCGTTCCCTGATGACTGGCGGGCAGAAATCCTGAACCCCAGTTTTTAGGCCCGTTGCTGGCGAAGCCTCGATGATCCGGCAACACCACAAAGGTCGGCAGGTTGTCGTTGAGCGAACCCATCGCGTAGCTGATCCACGATCCCATGCCGGGAAATCCAGGCCGATCAAACCCGGTGGCCTGCAGATACGTCGCCTGACTGTGAACACCGGTCTTGCCCACCATGTTGTGTACGAATGCGATATCGTCCACGCAGTCTCCCATCGGGGCGACGACTTCACTGAGCGGCTTGCCGCATTGGCCATACCTCGAAAACTGAAACGGGGACTTCATCCACGGACCAAGGCCATCCTGAAATGCTTCGACGTGTTCGCCGAAGTCTGATGATTCGCCGTGATGTTTTTCCAACTGAGGCTTGTGGTCCCACAAATCGATATGACTGGCCGCCCCTGCCATGAACAACTGGATGATGCGTTTTGCTTTCGACGGATGGTGCCGCAGCCCGCCCGCCACTCCGGCATCAACGCTGCCCGCTGCGGAGCAGCTCGATGTGGCCGCCGATTCGTGAAGCATGATGGCGGCGGCCAGAGACGCGAATCCCTGGCTGCTGCAATCAAGAAACTGGCGGCGATTGATGGTCATGCGAATGGGTCCTACATCAGATTCCGAGCTTTGATGCTCAGGTATTCGTTGATCAGGCGTTCGGTGAGCAGATCCGGCGGCGTGTCGATGAGCATGATACCGGCTTCGCGAAGCGCCGCCGCTTCATGCGACTGTCCCGTCAGAATCTGCGCGGCAGCGGCGGTATGGAAGGCGTCGAGATCGGTCTCCGGGACACGATTTGCCATCGTTCGTAAACCCACGTCCTGCAACAGCACACACAGCGGCAAATAGGGCAGTGAGCGCAGCTTCAGGCTGTCTCCGATCACGCGAAGTTGCAGTTCATCGGTCACAAACGTAATCAGGACCACCAGCGCTCGTTTGCGCTGGACAGTCGTCAGATACTCGAGCGCCATGCTATAGTCGGAGGCATGTGATGATGCCTGAATGTCGTAGGTCGATCGCAGAATCGATTGAATACCCGGTTTGCCGCGCACAGGCCGAATGAAGCGCTCGATGCGATTGGAGAACGCCAACAGCGACACATTGTCGCCTTGCCCCAGCGCGATGTAACTGAGCATAATGGCCGAGTTGAGTGCGCGGTCAAGATACGAGATGCCGTCGGTTTCATTCCGCATGAAGCGGCCACAATCGACCATGATGACGATATTCTGATTGCGTTCGACGTTGAATTCCCGGCTGATAAGAGCTCGCTGGCGCGCCGTGGCCTTCCAGTCGATCTGGCGGATTTCGTCGCCGTAGCGGAATTCACGCAGGCGTTCAAATTCACGACCCTGACCCGGCATCCGCACCATCCGCACGCCGATTTCTGACAGCCGATTCTGCCGTGACATGAGTTCGTATCGATAGACCGCGCGAATGTCGGGGTAAATGCGAATGGGAGTCACGAGCGATCGCCTCTCCTGGCGTGACCAGAGTCCCAGACGGGTGGGGAAACGCAGATGCACGGCGACCATCCCGGACGCTCCGCGACGACGTGGAGTCACGACGTAATGGACCGTCGTTTCTTTGCCTGGCGCAAGATCCATGGTCTGAGGTAATCGTTCGACACGGCACAGCTCTCCCGGATCATCATGCAGACTCAGTCGCAGCTTTGCATGCGAGCGATTGCGAACAACGAGCGATGCAGGGTTGGATGCTCCGACGCTCAGAACCTCGGAGACTTCACGACGCACATCGATCTGATCCGGCCCAGGACTTATCAGCAGATCGACGCACGCAGCCGCAACCAGTAACAGATTGACGAGCAGCGCAAGGTCCGCGACGTTGCGATCGATGCTCGAAAACATGAGCGGGATGGCAAGCATCGCTGCCAGCAGGACCAGTCGCCGCGTCGGGATCATGACCGAGGTGCCTCAACACTGTCCATAATGGCCCGGATTGTTTCATCCGGCGTGGTGCCTTCCAGTTCGGCCTCAGGTCGCAGCCGCAGGCGATGTCGCAAAACCCACGGAGCCAGTTCTTTGATATCGTCCGGCGTCACAAAATCTCGACCTCGACACGCGGCCATCGTGCGCGCTGCCAGCAACAGATTGACACCAGCCCGCGGACTTGGACCGATGGTCACCGATCCCCACGACCGCGACGCATCCATAATATCGACGATGTATTTCAGGATTTTTGGTTCGACGATGACCTGCCGCACCACATGCTGAATCTGAAGCACATCCTCGGCTTCCATCACCGGATGCAGGTCAAAGTCAGACAGGCGACGCGGGTCGCGCCCGGCGGCATAGTGTCCCAGGATTTCCAACTCGTCGGCCGGCGGCGGATAATCCACCAGCAACTTGAACATGAAACGGTCTACCTGTGCTTCGGGAAGCGGATAGGTGCCTTCGTGCTCGATCGGATTCTGCGTCGCAATGACCAGGAACGGACGTTTCAGAATGTGCGTTTTCCCATCCACACTCACCTGCGCTTCCTGCATGACTTCCAGTAATGCAGACTGCGTCTTGGGAGGTGAACGATTGATTTCGTCGGTCAGCAGGATATTGGTGAAGACCGGACCTTCGTTGAAACTGAATGCCTGTTGCTTCAGATCATAGATGCTGTGACCTGTCAGGTCGGACGGCATCAGGTCAGGCGTAAACTGCACTCTGCGAAATTGACACGAGACCGTCTTCGACAGCACGTTGACCAGCAGCGTTTTTCCAAGTCCTGGTGGTCCTTCGATCAACACACTGCCTTCGGCAAACAGCGCGATGACAGTACCCTCCACGAGTTCCAGCTGACCCACGACGACTTTACCGATCTGTTCGACCACGGACTCGAACAGGCGTTTGACTTCACTAAGTTCCATTGTTAACGATCTCGCAGGGAGGGGTTCGAGTAAGTTCAGATTGTGTTTCAGCCACGGAGTGACGACAGGCGATCGCCACGGGCGCGAGCCCAATGGCAGTCACTTTGTCAGCCGCAATCGCTTGTAGTC
>CAZFDW010000449.1:0-5932 GCA_964517865.1 uncultured Chitinophaga sp. | reverse complement strand
CGATGAAATGGCCAGGCTTCGTCAATCTTTTCGGTGCATGGTTTCTGCTGGCGCTCATTCCACTGATCGTTCTGTATTTCCTGAAGCTGCGCCGGCCAAAAATGGAAGTTCCGTCGCTGGCGCTATGGCAAAGCGTTGTGAATGATCAGCGAGTCAATTCTCCGTTTCAGAAGTTTCGCCGTAATCTGCTGTTGCTGCTTCAGATCCTGCTGCTGTGTCTGCTGGTGCTGGCTTTGATGCAGCCGTTTCTTCAGGCGGATGCTGAAGTCGCCGAATACAAGCCGCTGCTGATTGATTGTTCGGCCAGCATGTCATCCATCGATGAAGCGACGGGCAAGACGCGACTGGAACTTGTGAAGGAGCGAGTGCGTGAGCAAATTGACAACCTCACCGGCGATCAGCGAATCGCTCTGTTTTCGTTTTCCAATACCGGGCGGCGTGTCACGGAATTCAGCAATGATCGTCGCGCACTGCTGAAAGCGCTGGAGGCGCTGAAGCCGACGGATCTTCCGGGGCAGCTGGATGATGTGCTGCGCATGGCCGCGGCGTATACGAGGACATTTCCGATTGAGACTGTCACGATCATGACGGACGGGAATCTGCCGGATCAGGTGGATTTTGAATTGCCGTTTTCTCTGGACGTGCAGCGCGTGGATGCGGGCGGGCCGAATGTCGGAATTACAGAGATGAGTGCGCGTCGCAGCGGGCCGGAAGAATGGGAAGTGTTTGTGCGGGTGTCCGCGTCTTCCATTGACCTCCGCGGTGCGGAGCTGCAGCTTTGGGAAGATGGTCAGCAAAGGGAATCGCATCAGGTGGAAGTCTCAAACGAGGAATCTGAACGACTGGTGTTTCCGGTGAGTACAAGTCAGTCGAAACTGCTGGAGGCGCGGCTGGTGCCGGCGGGTTTCGATTCGCTGGCCGTGGATAACAGTGTGTGGTTGACATTGCCGGCAGCGCGACCGCTGAAAGTCTGGGTATCGCCGAAACTTGCGTCATGGCGTCATGCTGTCCGCGTGCAGCCAAATCTGGATCTGGAAGAATCAGATGGTGCTGAGCCGCGCGGTGCGGAGTATGATTTACTGATCGTCGATGAAGACGGGGCGGGCAGCGCCGAGGCGCCAGTGCGGCTGTTCGTTGGTGTTGTGCCACCAGATCTGCAGGAACTCATCAAGGTCGAAGAGGACGTGTCGTATGTCGTCGATTGGAATCGTACCGCCCCAATGCTGCGGCATGTGCAGCTTGCGGACGTACAGATCGGTGAGCAGCCGAAGCTGGCGGTCGGAGCGGCAACGAAGGATCTGGAAGAGCGTGGTTATGAAGTTCTGATCGACGGCAATGCCGGACCGCTGATGCTCCAACGACGTGAAGGATTGTCGGTGTCGTACTGGTTTACGTTTCATACGGATCGATCGACTTTGCCGTATCGCGTAGGATTTCCGATCATCGCGGCAAATGCGGTGGAAACTGCGTTGAAGCAGGCATCATTGTCCGACGCCGCAGCAGCGCCAACCGGCGTGTTGCCGCCGATTTCTGTTGATGGAAGTCGATCGTACACAATCAGGACTCCTGACGGCGAATCGCTGGTCGCAGAATCGAATGCTGCCGGAACACTCGACGGCATACCGGCATCGCGCGTCGGACGCTATGACGTCATGGACGGCGGCAACATCGTAACGTCGATCGGAACGGGTCTGTTGAGCGGCACGGAAACGTCGTTGAAACCTGTTGAAGAATTGCGGTTTTCGGAGTTGACCGTGGCGACGGACGAAGCGAAACAACTGGATTCGGATAAGCCGTTCTGGTGGATTCTGGCGTTGTTGGCGTTCGGTGTGCTGATGTTTGAATGGTGGTATTTCCAGCGGGCGCGAGGAGCGATGGTATGAGGGAAATAACCAATGACCAAATTCGAATGACCAATGAATCGCAGGGACATTGCGTGTGCCGCAACGCGGCTGAATGTGAAAGCCTGGGGCATCGCCCCAGGAATCGGCCCTCGAAGGTCGAAGCCCTTAAAGGCAATGCCGTGAAGAAATTTCTATCGATAGAACCTTGGTTGAGTGTTTATCAGATTTCGCTGAGTGAATGCGATTCAGTCCCAACGGGACGGCAAGATGTAGCCACGGGCGCGAGCCCGTGGACCGGGATGAAGAATCACGGTGAGTCCCGAAGGGACGGCATGAACTTTGGAACGACCCACGGGCTCGCGCCCGTGGCTACAACCTTTCGCCACTCCGTGGCTGAAGCACAACCTGAACTCTCTTGCCCCGGGCTGTCATCTTTTGTGCCCTTGGCCCGAATCGCCATCTTTTGCCTGTTTGTCCTTTTTTCGAGTTCAATCCTCGCGCAGGAAAACCCTGCGATCCGCCTGAAGATGGAATTGATGTCGATTCGTAATCGATCGTCAGGACCGTTGCCCGTCCATATCAAACTGGAATACAACAAGCCACAGATTCTCGAAGGCGACCTGGAACTGGCGATTTATGATGCCGTCGATGTCATCTCTTCCGATGATCTGATGGCTTCGCTGCGATACGAAGGGATTGTGCTGGCAGGCGCCGATTATGAATTCAACATCGTGCTGCCACCGCTGAAGACAGCCGTCACTCAGAACTGGGCCGTCGTCGCATCGTTTGTCACTGAACAGGGCAGGATTCAACTCACGTCTTTGGCGAACAAGCCGGGCAGCGCGGAACCCTTTGATTTGTTGACCACGAGTCCGATGGAACGCGGTGTTCTGCTGTGTTCGTGTTTCAAGGAAACGCGGCGGCTCAGCGAATCTGCCAATCGGAAGTTTCTGGAGTCTGCACTGTCGCTCGATAACTACAACCCGATCTATTCCCATATGGAAGCAGAAACCACCAATGTAGTCGCCGGACAACTCACCGGGACACAGAAAGTGGCATTAATGGGGCGGACGATCATCCATTTCGCCGGACAGTGGTCATCCAAAGATCTGCCTCAGGACCCGCTTTCGTACTGCGCATTTGATCTGGTGTTGCTGTCTGATGAATCGCTTGCGGCATTGCAGAAAGAGCAACTGGACGGACTGACAGCGTGGGTTCGAGCGGGTGGAAGTGTCTGCATCGTTCCGGACGCCCCGATGAAGCCGCTGCAACTGGAGTTTTTGCGAAAACTGTTTGAACAGGGTCTCGACAGTTCTGCAAATCTGGCGCTGGATGCCGAGGGGCGGTTACTCGTTGTCAGCGATGAAGTCGATCCGATACTCATGAGTCACTGTGGTCTGGGGCGTGCGGTGCTGTTGCCGGCCGTGCACGACTTTTCGGCGAGCCTGACAAAGGAAGACCTTGGTTCGATCGTGGCATTCCTGTGGAAAGTCCGCAAGGACCAGACTGTGTGGCAGGGCAAAAACTGGAATGCAGCAAATGTGTGGCAACTCCTGGAATTATTGGGGGTCGAAGTCGAACAGGATGAGGAAGGAATTTACGTTCGCGGGCAGCAATACCAGAACCTGGGCTTTCGAGAGAAAGATGGCAAGTATTACGTCGAAATGAGTCAGCTCGCAACTCGATTCGGTGTGAATCCGCAGAATAAACGCTTGAGTCCTCAGGCCGAACCGCTGCTTGCCGTGGCCGAACAGGCATTGATGCCGTCCGATGTGGAGATGGTGCCAACATGGATTATCGGGATGATCCTGATGGGTTATGTCGCAGCGATCGGGCCGGGAGATTATCTTCTGCTGGGCTGGCTGCGGATGAGAAAATACACATGGGTGCTGTTTCCTGTCATCACGGGTTTCTTCACGCTGCTGACCGTGATGGTGGCTCATGCATTTATGGGTAGCGAGGATACCGGAGGGAAACTGGTCATTACTGACCTTACGGACAACGGCGTTCCCATCCGGCAAACAACGCTGGAGACCTTGTACTACAGTTCGCAGGCCAATGTTCGAAACGACCACAAAGGCGAACTGGTTGTGTTGTCGGAGGACAATTTCACCAACGCGGAATACTACAACCAGTATGGACAACCGCAACAGAGTGCTCAGGATTCGCCACTCAGCTACAGCGGACATTTCCCGCAGAACTACAGTGTCAACCATCGCGTGCAGCAATGGTCGCCGGTTTCATTGAGAACGTTGTCGCTGGAACCGCCCGAATCTGAAGTACCACCGATCGACTGGAACGATGTCTCACTGCTGACGACGCCGGAAGGCAACACCCGGCTGAAGGAGGCATTGTCTCAGTATGCGGTCGCGGAACAGTCAAACTCTGTGACTCCAACCCAGTGTTTTGCGGTGATTTATCATAAATTAACCGTGCTGAATCTGCTCGGTAACTTTCCCGTGCTTAACGAGAATGATCATCGCCTGATGCAACAAGGGTATTCGATGCCAAACAACTTTCCCTCCCAGTACCAGGGTTCCGCATCGTTGGCAATGCTGGGCTGGATTCCGACGGTGAAATCATCCCAGACTAATATCTTCGGACTGGTCAGTCAGATCGCGCCGCATGGAGCAGGTTCACTGGAAGACCTGGCCTTTCTGGACAGTTCGGATCCCAGCCAATGGGCGTTAGTGATCATTACGCAACAGGGCGAGAATTTTGAAGTGTTCAGAAAACTGTATTTCGTTCAGCCGTAGGGTGAACCGACAGTGGCGGCGGAGCGATGGCACTACACACACTCCAGGCACTTGTAGAAAACCTGTTTTGTTTAACCGCGTGCCCATCGGGCCGCGATAGCCGGGAAAACGCGGGGCGATGCCCACGCGGTTAAACGAGATTTTGCCAATGAGCGTCTGCTACTGTGCTTATTTCGCGGGAATCAATACTCTAATAAACGCAGGAAACACAACACCATGTCGATGCCTATGATCGAACAAGCAGTCGCGGCAATGCCGCCGAAACCGAAACCGCTGGCGATCTGTATTCGCGATCTGCGCGTCAACTACGGCAAGTTCGAGGCGGTAAAAGGCATCTCGCTGGATATTCCTCATGGCGAGGTCTTCGGCTTTATTGGTCCCAACGGCGCCGGAAAATCATCGACCTTTCGCGTACTCGCGACGCTGCAGCCGAAGTTCCGCGGGATGGCTCTCGTGTGCGGGCTGGACGTGCTGAGTCAGCCACAGCAGGTTCGCGACGTGATGGGTTTTGTGCCGGATTTTTTCGGAGTCTACGAAGACCTGACAGCTTTGGAGTACCTGCATTTCTTTGCAGCAGCGTACAAGCTGCCGATTTCGAAACGCAGGGGGACGATCGACGATGTGCTGGCGCTGACGGACATGACGCACAAAGCGGATTCGTCGGTCGACGGTTTGTCGCGAGGGATGAAGCAGCGTCTGGCACTGGCACGCGTGCTGTTGCATGATCCGAAGGTGCTGCTTCTGGATGAACCGTCGAGCGGACTGGATCCGAGGGCTCGCATTGAAATGCGGGAACTGCTCAAGGCCCTGCGGGAAATGGGCAAGACAATCATCATCAGCAGTCACATTCTGCAGGAACTCAGCCAGTTGTGTACACGAATCGGGATTATCGAATTAGGGCACATTGTGGCTCAGGGTTCACTGAATGACATTTATCGCAAATTGCAGTTGATGCGCGTGATTCATGTGCGCGTCGAGAACCCGGCGGATGATCTGCTGGATCGCGTGCAAAAGATTCCCGGTGTGGGTTCGGTGGAGACACAGGTTGATCGCTGGGCCATCAAGTTGCACGAAGATCTGATGTCCGTCGCCGATCTGCATCAGGCACTGGTGGAGGAGAAAGCCAGACTGACGATGTTTCAGCCGGAAGCGATGGATATGGAAACTGCCTTTATGAAGCTGACCGAAGGGAAGACCGTGTGAGCATCCTCGGTATCATTCCGGAACTTCCACTGCTGCGGCGGGAACTCACGGAGTTATCCAGCCGAAGGCGAACGTACGTCATTCGGTTTGTCGGCGCGATTATTGTGTTAACGGCTGTCATGTTGTATT
>CAZFDW010000448.1:0-5941 GCA_964517865.1 uncultured Chitinophaga sp. | reverse complement strand
TGGCCAGAAAACCTGTTTGGAGCGACATCACAGTGACTACATCATCCGGATTTCTTGCCATTTCGTTCGGCGCGTCGGTCGAGGCCCCACCGACGCAGGATAGGCCACCATTGAACACTCCCCAAAATCGGGCGTTATCGACACCTTGACGACATTAAACTACTGCCTCAATTCGGGAGTATGAGTGATCCCCGGGAGAGCGAATGTTGCGGCATGCCAGGCGAGACGGAGTCGTATTGCATTCGGCAAAACGACCGTCCGTCGGCAAAAACAAACATCAGCCCGCCCCGGGACAGTGACAGACTTCGCATGCGCTGCCGGTATTACACGGCGAATTCCCGCAAAGCAGGTACTCCAATCGCAGGAACCGTAGATGACGCTTGCTGCTGTGCTGCTCGTCGAAGTCACGACGATCGAAAATCGTCGAACTGTTTCGTCAGATCAATTTCGGCAACGCCATGAATCCATCTTCGCGTGGACACGAGTTTGGCGCCGAATTCTACGATTTAGCGAAATCGTTCTCCTTTTACTTGCAATAGCGAAATGAATCGCTAAGCTGCGAACACCAATGATCCGACTTTCGCCATGGAGAATTCAATGTCACCGAAACCATCTTCCCAACCCACGGAAGTGGAACTTCAGATTCTGGGCATTCTTTGGGACCTTGGTCCGAGCCCGGTGCGAGATGTTCACACTCGACTGGAGGCGATGAAGGGCACGAACTATTCGACGACCGTCAAAATGCTGTCGGTGATGCTCCAGAAGGGGCTTGTCACTCGGCAGGAAGGCGTGCGTCCGCTGATCTACAAGGCGGCAGTGACACGAGCGGCGGCGGGCAAAAAGTTTGTGGCGGAACTCATTCAGAAAGTCTACGACGGCTCTGCGTTTTCGTTGGTCCTGCAGGCGTTGTCCAGCAAGAAGCCGTCAGCCGCTGAGATCGCAGAAGTTCGACGATTACTTGATCAGGTGGAGGGTGAACGATGAGTGCATTCTGGCCGGGTTCAATCATTCAGTCTCAAGCATGGCTCGTGGAACGAATTGGCTGGGTGCTGGTTCATTCGGTCTGGCAGTTGACCATAGTCGCTGTTCTGAGTTGGCTGCTGATATCAATGCAAAGACGCAGTGTGGCAACTCGGCGTTATGGAATCCTTCTCGTAAGCTTCGCGCTCATGCTTGCTCTACCAGTGCTGACGGCGATCACTCTGCAAGTTGAAGGCTCTGACAGAGCGTCCGCTTCGGCAGTTGGAATCCTGAATGCCTCTGCTCAGACATCACAGCCCGATAGATCATCTGTTCCATTGGCGATAGTCGACAACGATGTCGAAGCATCGCAGTCTTTCGAAGACCAATCTGCCAACATTCCAGCACCATTCGCTGCGCCGGTCATGCGGATTAATATCGTGTCGATGGTTCAACCATGGTTGCCGACGATCGTAGGTTGCTGGCTGGCAGGTCTACTGATATTTTCGCTTCGTCCCATCGTTGGCTGGTTTGTGGTTCGGCGTTTGCGTCGGAAAGGAACGTCCCCAGTGCCGCACGAAGTCGCTCAGATATTTGCCCGCGTTGCGGCAAAGTTTCATCTGCTGTTTGTCGTTCAATTGATGCAATCGACGTTTATCACCGCCCCGGTCGTCATTGGCTGGATGCGACCAGTAGTTCTTTTACCCATTGCTGTGATCAATGGCCTGACGGTGCCGCAACTGGAAGCCGTATTGGCGCATGAACTTGCCCACGTTCGACGCTTTGATGCATTCATTGCCGCAATTCAGGCGTTGTTTGAGACCATCTTTTTCTTTCACCCGGCTGCCTGGTGGATTTCGCGCCAACTTCACCGCGAACGTGAATTCTGTTGCGATGACCTCGCCATCTCTACCCTCAACAACCGCACCGAATACAGCCGTGCACTGCTGGCGATCGCCGAATTAAAGAGCACTCACGGCCTGTTCGTACTCGGCGCCGACGGTGGCTCGTTGCTTTATCGAGTGCAGCGGTTGTTTGGCGAGAACCAATTGGCGAGCAATTGTCGTTCGAATTACGTTTTAGCTCCGCTGTTGCTGCTTTCGCTCGGGATTGCGACACTGATTGGCATTGATTCACGCAACGCGACGATGGCTGCGGTGATTCCGCAGCCGGACGATTCGATCAATCGCGATGAGCCGACCGACGATAACCAACAGTCCGCTGAAGAAAATGGCGAGAGTAACACGGCTGCGAGTAGTGACGGACAGGATAAGAAAGACAAACGAACTGAACCTATTACTGTTTCAGGAACTGTTTTCGGAGCAGACGGAGAGACACTTGAAGGAATACATGTCTTCATCGTCTCCCGCAGTCATTACAGCAAGATCGCCGAAACAACTTCCGGCGTTCACGGAGAGTATTCTTTTACAGACGTCCAGCTTCCAATCGCCAAGAAGGAAGATTCTTCCAATCAGCCCGGGCCGAGCGGTTCATTCGAAGTTTTAGCGAATTCAGAGACTCATGGATTCACATGGAGAATGACACGCACCTACTATCCAGATACCGAGCCCTTCGAAATGAAATACGTTCAGGGTGGCGGTGAAATCTATGTCCCTCGCGGTACGGCACCGCAGCGGCCGCAACCGGCCGTGGTAAGCGACCGCGTCCCGGATTCTCCGAGCCGTTACTTCAAAGGGGATGCGATCAAACTGGACCTCATCTTCAGCGATCATGAGCGACTTCGACTGCGGGTTGTGGACGACACCGGAAGCGCGATCGCAAACGCCCATGTGCGCATGTGGGACGCCGATCCAATTCCAGGTTCAGTTCGAGAAACTGTCGACTCGTCAGAATTCGTATCCAGTAGTGCGGGGGCAGCGACGTTATACGATCCGGGATTGATGCCTCCGGAGCTTGTCGTCCGCAAAACGGATGCCGACGGCTGGTTCGAGTTTTCCGCGATGCCCAGCGAGTGTGAATTTCGAATTCAGATTGTTCCGAAGGGATTCTCCCAGCGAATGATCTATGCGACGACGGGCAACGATTATGTAAGCGAACACGAAATCGTCTATACCGATGGTGAGGAGTTGGTATTTCCGCGCCCAGTCCCGGTGACCGTCAGTGTCATCTTCGCTGACACGGAAAAGCCAGCCCCGAATGTCTGGGTTAGCGGCGGGAACTGGAATAGGGATGGAAGTCAACACGGCAGCACAAATACCGACGGTCAACTGGTGTTGAATTTGCCACCCGGCGATTGCGCGTTCAGCGTCCTTCCGGAATACAAAACTCCGTATGTATTCGTCGATGATGAGTCATTGCGAATGACTGTTGATCGTGCCAAAAATGAGCCATTCAACATTAAACTTCAGCGAGCGGCTGAAGTCGAAGTGCTGGCAATCAACGCGGATACCGGCAGTCCGATCTCCGGAGCGGATTTGTGGTACGTGCCGACAGAAGGCCAGCATAAGAAATCTTATCAATGGCGCAGCTTCGAGCAACCCAACGTTGTGCATCAGGGCACACTTTCGACCGACAAGGATGGTAAGATTACAACCTTCATTTCGCCGGGGATGCACCTCATTGGACTCTGTAACTACAACACGCCGCGCGGCTACGAACCGATGATGCTTGAAGATGCGGTCAGCATTGAATGCAAAGTGGGTGAGAAGCAGAGCGTCACATTGAAACTTTTTAAGACGCGATGAATCCCTACTTGAGTTGTGGCAGGTTTTCGGCGCGTCGGTCGAGGCCCCACCGAAGACAGGTTGGTCAACTACGGCACCTCAATGGACACCCGAGGCACACAAGCCATATGTGTTTTACGTTTATATTGTGTTCATCTGCATCTGGTATGTCCGCCACCAATTCTCCTTTGGCAGCCAATGGCCTGTTCGAATATTTTCACATTGAAAAAATCGGCTGAACAAGTCGCGTGGCGGCCTGATTCGGCGGTTTTGATGCGGCAATCGCATGGAATCAGAGTGTTCTCAAATGGCCGGCATGGATAGAATTCGAGTCGAGTTGCTTGAAGAACGGCAGCGTGTTTGGCAACTTGTACCGAAGTTGAGGGTTCTGCAGCTCACTGATGTGTTGAATCACTCGCCTTGCGTCAAACCCAACTCGGGAGCTGCGGAACAAGTCGATACACTTAAAACGACGCTGCCTTCGCGGCAAAAATGAATACGTGTGATTTTTGGGGTTGGTGCAACAATGAACGTTTTTGAATCCGCTAGACAGGCTGTCGATGCGTACTCGGAAAACGCAGAAGCTTGGAAACCAGATCACGATCTGGCCATGGCGTGTGGCCATTTTGAAGATCTGTTGCTGAAAGGCATTCAATCTCTTGGCGAGATTGTGGCCTACCATCAAAGCTGGCAACAGCAAGTGTTGTCCGGGCAGCAGGAACCAAACCTGTCCATGGATCAGGCAATCTGGGACATGTATGCCTGGTGGCTTCGACCGTGTAAACGAGTCAAACGTGAATTGCGTTTCTTTGAACGACAGGGCTTTACCGTCGAGCATGCTGCAGAGTTCAGAGATTCATTGCGGAAACTGCTCGACGACCGAAAAGGGCTCGTACGTCCCACGTCGCCAATTCGACCGATCACGTCTGAGCACCTGCAGCGATTAGCAACTTCCACCATCGACACCTCTCGATACGACGATTGAGTTTCGCGTGGTCGCAAAAGCAGCTCTCATGGTTGGCTCCATTGTCTACGTCGAGAAAGTGCAGCCTCCCCAGGGAGGCAACGCCAAAGATCGGCGGGTGATCATCCTGCGTGCTCCGACAGCCGACGACGACACGTTCACTTTTGTCGTGATCGCCACGCTTCGTAATTCCAATCCGGCTGACGATGAAGTGAGAATTCCGCATAAAGCAAAGATCGGCGGCGACAGTCAGACCAGCCTGACGGATCCTTCCGTCGCCGTCTGCCGCTGGGTCCAGGCCGCAGATGTCTCAAGAGCCCAAAGTGTTAAAGGCAAATGTCCTCCTACAACTTTGGACGAGATCGTGCGTAAGATCGATGCCATCAGCAAGTCCGGGGAAAATCCTGTAGATTGATAATCAATTCAGCACTACTCAAAGTCCTACCGCACCGTCAAACAATTCAATCGACGGCTCAAAAGGTCCATTCAACGACGTAGGCAGTCTGCTGCGGCCGGCATAGGGTGGCAACCATCCATTCATTGTTACCCAGGTGGCCGACAACACATTCGCCGACGCCTGGCCCAAAGAGTGAGATTTCCAGTTCGTCATTCTGCGGAGCACGGTTCCGCGAGCCAGAAGCTTCCACAAGGGTAGAGCCAAGTGCCAGGCACCTTTTTCTGTCTTGATTGCGGCAATCGCGAGTTTCTCGGCGTCGTTTTGGTGTTCGTCACTGCTCGTTCCACACGCGCCTACCGCCATGACCATCAGGAAGATTCCGGTCACCTTAATCATTTCGCGCCTCCGAATATTGGGTGCACAACGAATTGCGATCTATGCGGCTGGCGATTAGCCGGTCGCATAGATCACACATTGAACCTTCCGCTTTACGAGTGTTCTGCTGCTCTGAAGATTCAATCGAATTCACTCGGCGGCCATCGGGAGTTTATCGACGAGCCTGCAGCTTGTCACCTGGATTTTGGCCCGTGTGATCATGCCTGTCGAGTCGGACGCAGGGATTGTAAATCATCGACAGAAGCTCGGTGCTCCGCCACTCCACCAACGTGCCGGAACAGTAAGTTTTCGAAGGCTAAGACGGTCGCCGGTCTGCGCCTTCAATTTGATACCAAACGAATTGCGACAACAGTGCGAACATGATCACATTCAGATAGCGAAGCAGCTCCGGTCCATCTAACTCAGGAGGGCGTGTCCTGAGTGTGATTCGTGGGAATGATCGACGGTTCGGTACGACACGCCGAACCCTGCGTCGGAGAGACCGACGAATGGCACTAGCTTAAGCATCGTCGTGCGGTCAGTCTTGCCGACCGCGGCATC
>CAZFDW010000447.1:0-5942 GCA_964517865.1 uncultured Chitinophaga sp. | reverse complement strand
TTGCCATTGTATCAAACGTGGGACAGTACTGGTGGGTGATGACATTTTATAAATGTCCGCCGAATGTCCCTGCGAGATTCGGCGGGATGTCGGGTGTCGTGTTTGGCCTGATTGGTTACCTGTGGATGAAAGGGCGGACTCAACCACAGGAGGGACTTGGCATCGCCAACGACCAACTGGTAATGGCGGTGCTCTGGATGCTGTTGTGCATCGGCGGAGCGTTTGGAGCAATCGCCAATGCCGCGCATGTCACCGGTTTTGTGGCAGGCATCCTTGTCGGTGCGCGCCATAGCATGTGGAACAGATTGCGGTTGTTGATGAAGCAGGATTCGTGATGGGACGGCGCGGCGATGCCGCGTGCGGGTGAGGATGGCACATTCGTTTAACCGCGTGGGCATCGCCCCGCGTACTGGAATCCAGCCAGCGGGACGCGGCCCGCTGGGCACGCGGTTAAACGAGCCAATGCCAACCGCGCAACGTATAATCGCCGTTTTGAACCACCCGGCGACATTGACGTCATGCTTCCATGGCCGCTGCGGTGCAGACGAATTCGAGACGTGCAGTGACTTTGGTCGCATTGGTGACGGTGTCGAGCACCATGACTTTGCCCTTCAGATAGAAGGCATTTGCAAGGCGTGCGGTGAGTTCCACATGCAGCTCAATCGTTTCACCGGGGCGAATCATTTTTCGGAACTGCACGTTGTTCAGCCGCGTCACCACCGGAACAGCATCGGAGCCGGTGGGGACGAGTCGGGAAATCAGGACAGCTCCGGCCTGGAAACAGGCTTCGCACTGCAGCACACCGGGAAACACGGGAAAATTCGGGTAATGGCCCTGAAAAACCGGAAGCTCGGCCGACAGAACTTTCCGCGCAACAATGTGCGTGTCACTGATTTCCGTGACTTCGTCCAGCCACAGAAACGGATCGCGGTGCGGGATGCAGGTCTTGATTTCGTCAGTATTCACAGGCTCTGCTACAGCTCAATCTTGAGTTCTTCGATCTTGCGATAGAGACTGGACAGGCCCAGTTTCAAACGGCGAGCCGCCTCTTTCTTGTCAGGGCACTGCCGCAGTACGCGGGTGATGTGCAGGCGTTCGTAATGTCGCAGAGCGGATCGCAGGTCATCCGTATCCGGAAGGGCCGAACCACCACCGAGCAGATCCGGAGGCAGATCGTGTGGCTGAATTTCTTCGCCTTCGCACATCATCACAGCTCGTTCGATCGCGTTATCCAGTTGGCGCACATTGCCTTTCCAGTGAGCAGCCATCAAAGTGCGAATCGTTTCACTGGTCGCACCGGACACGCGTTTTCCCATCGCGTCCCGATTTCGCACGATGAAGTATTCAACAAGTTCGGGAATATCGTCGAGCCGTTCACGAAGTGCCGGGATGCGGATTTTCACACCGTCCAGGCGATAGAAAAGATCTTCCTGAAAATTGCCTTCGGAAACCTCGTGGCTGAGATCGCGTGAGGTCGCAGCGATGATCCGAGCCTGAACTTTAACGGCTTTCGTACCACCGACCGGCGTCACTTCCTGATACTCCATTGCCCGCAGGATTTCAGACTGCGTGCCAGGGGGTAGCTGGGCCACTTCATCCAGAAATACTGTGCCTGTGCCTGCCATACTCAGGACACCTTCCTGGCCGTTCTTGGTTCCGAACAGCTGCGATTCCAGTAATTCGACTGGACGAGTTCCGCAACTGACGGCGAGAAATTTTTCGTCCTTGTTCGGACCGGCCACATGGATCTCGCGAGCAAAAAGTTCCTTGCCTGTACCCGTTTCACCAACCAGCAGCACATTGGAATTTGTCGCGGCAACTTTGCGAATGGTCTTGAGCAGATCCTGCAGCGCCGCGCTGGAGCCGACAACCTGGTCAAAGCCGGCGCTTCGCGCCAGGTCTTTTCGCAACCGCTGATTCTCGCGGTACAGATCCTGAAACTTAAACAGACGCTGCAGACGTTTTACCAGTTCTTCAAAACGAACTGGCTTGACGAGATAGTCAAAGGCACCGGCGGTAAACGCTTCAACCGCATTTTCCACGGTCGCGTACGCGGAAATGATAAGCACAAATATGGCAGGATTGATGCGATGCAATTGACGCAGCACTTTTACGCCGTCGCCGTCCGGAAGCTGGATATCGCAGATGGCGACGTCATAATCCCGCTCCTGAGCAACTCGAATCGCTTCTGCAGCGGTCGCTGCCGTGCGAACTTCGAATCCTTCTCCCATCAGGAATTCAGCGAGTGTTTCGCGAATGATGGGTTCGTCTTCGACAATCAGAATCGACTTACGCTGAGCAATAGTTCCCGACACGGCTTTTCAACTCCGGACATGGACAAAGGACACAAGACTTAACAGGATCAAACGACGGACGGTCCATGCCCAAAATCGAATTCCCAGTCTCCTACGAAGTACGGATGGTAGCGATTTCCATTCTCCAAACGAAGCAATTCGACGTTCTCGTTGGTTTTTTTCAGGCGGCTGCGGCCAAAACTCCTCACAAATGCCGTCAGAATCTGAGAATTCTGCCGACATTCACGGCTCGATTTTGGCAAAGTGTGTGATCAGAGTAAACTCCCGACGTGTCCTGAAAGCCCTCGCAAGGGCCATTTGTCGTTTCACTCAGCTTCAACGAATTGCCATGCACACTTCAAAACTTGTCAACAATCTACAGCCGTCTGAAACTCTGGCCGCCGCTGCAAAAGCGCGTGAACTGCGAGCCAAAGGGATCGACGTGCTGGAATTCACCGTGGGTGAGCCTGACTTTATTACGCCGCTGCACATTCGCGAAGCCGCAAAAGTTGCCATGGATGCCGGGCATACGCGGTATACGGCAGCCACCGGGATTCAGGAATTGAAAGTGGCAATCTGTCATGCGTTCCAACGCGATCATGGAGTCACCTGGAAGCCTTCCGAAGTCACAATCTCAAATGGAGCCAAACACTGTCTTCACAACGTGCTTGTTGCTTGCTGTGAACCCGGCGATGAAGTCATTATCCCGACTCCGTATTGGGTGAGCTACTCGGCGCTCGTTGAATTGGCAGGTGCGAAACCTGTGATGGTGGAAACGACCGAAAAGGAAGGATTCTGTCTGTCGCCCGAAAAGTTTCGCAATGCCATCACTCCAAAGACGCGACTGATGATGCTCAACAGTCCCAGCAATCCAACCGGTGGAGTTTATCCGGTGGAAATGCTGGAAGGACTGGCCAAAGTTGCTGTCGAAAAAGACATCACCGTGTTGTCCGATGAGATCTACGAAAAGCTGATCTATCGCGGTCACTCGTTCAGGTCGTTTGCTTCATTTGGTGAAGAAGTGAAGCAGCGGACCGTGATCGTGAACGGTGTGAGTAAAGCGTACGCCATGACCGGATGGCGAATTGGCTGGACGCTCGCCCCGGAGAACGTCAGCGCCGCAATTAATAAACTGCAGAGCCAGCAGACATCCAATCCATGCAGTGTCAGCCAGTACGCTGCGCTAGCCGCGCTGAATGGGCCGCAACAATGCGTCGCCGACATGTGCAAAGAATTCGCCGTTCGTCGGGACTATGTCACGTCACGTCTGCGGTCAATTCCCGGGATTACGTTCGCAGAACCCGGCGGTGCGTTTTACGTCTTTTTTAACATCAGCAGCTATTACGGAAAACCTGTCGGTGGTGGTCCTGCGGTTTCCAATGCGTCGGAATTCTGCACGGCGCTGCTGGAACGAGCTCATGTGGCAATCGTCAGCGGCGATGCCTTCGGGGCTCCCGGCTACGTCCGCCTGAGTTTCGCAGCATCAATGGACACACTGACAAAGGGCTTTGACGCGATCGAGAAATTCCTGAAAGCATAATTCGCTCCGAGGAATCCCGTGTCGTCAAAAAACTCAGCCGTGATGATTGGCTTTTGAAAATCTGAGTTTGAATGAAATTCGGTGTCGGAATGTCGGCCTGTGGGGCTGAATTCGTGTGCGGAAATGCTGGCCGATGGCCGGGTTTTCGGGCTGTTTATTGTGGTTGGCGCGCGGGCTTGAACTCATTCGTTCGCGGCATTCGATGCTGCCCGTTCCATCTGAAAGGGAAGAGTCGAGATTCGTACATGGAACGTGTGCTCGATTTCCCTTTAGCGTCGATCAAGTCGGACGAACATCTTGCAGAAGCACTGCGGGTCATTGACGGATTGCTCACTCGTGGCACGCTCGATGAAGGCGAAGAGACCTATCTTGACGCATTGAGCGATCTTGTGGGGTCCTGGGAAGACGAGCATCATGCCGTCGAGCCGGCATCAGACGCCGACATGCTCCGCCATCTGATGGAGGGGAAAGGTGTGACTCAAATGCAATTGAGCCGGGACACAGGATTACCGAAGTCCACGATTTCTGAAGTGCTGGCTGGAAAGAAGGCTTTTAGTCGACAAATGATCCGAAAGCTGGCCGAGTATTTTCAGGTGAATGTCGGCGTGCTGGCAGCAAATATCTGAAGCCAGGATGGAGTGAAAACAAGGCAACTTCAGCAGTCAACCACTTAGGAGCATAAAGGGGGACATTGTACTTATTTCTAAAAGTAGAATGTCTCCTTTTTTTCTTCTACTGACACGCTTCCATGATGCCTCAATTTTCGGCTACACTGTTTTCGGTCAACCCGCATGGCAACTGTATGCCCGCTTTGTACTGTCAATGACATAGGAGCGAACGATGACCACCCACGATCCATTGCCTCGGCGACAGATGCTCTTGGCCTCAGCGGTTGCCTTGGGCGGGCCCGCCTTGGTAACGGCCGGCTCGGCGGAGGTCGCTGAGCCGCGTGGACCGGATAGCGTCCTACGAATCGGTGTCATCTCGGCGACCATTCGGGGGAAGCCTCAAGCTTGCAACGGCCACACATGGCATTTTGCCCAGTATCTGCATCCGACTGCGGACATCGACGCCTACTGTAAGTTTGTTGATCCGGGCTCTGCCAAATTTTTTCGCGAATACATGCGAAACCCCAAATTCAACTTCGATCAATTGCCGTTCCCCGATACGAGGATCACCCACTACTACGACGCTGACACGCAGGCCGCGACTGATTTCACGCAGGCATTTCCCGGTGTAGAGGTCGCGAATTCCGTCGAAGAAATGGTCGAACAAGTCGATGCGATCTGGCTCGGCGATGCGTCGGGGTTCGGTGACGACCACTTCGACCTCGTCGCGCCAGGATTGAAAAAAGGCCTGCCCACCTTCTGCGACAAACCGATCGGAGAAACTCCCGCCGGTACGCGGAAAATCTTGGAGTTCGCCAAACAACACAACGCCCCAATTATGTCTTCAAGCCTCTTCCGGCACGAGTGGGGTGCGGAGGCCGCGCTGCGCAAACGGGACTCCGGCGAGTTCGGACAGATTCAATACGTGATTGCTAGCGTGCAGGGCGGCTACTCAGAAAGCGGCTGGATGGTCTACGGTCAACACCCGGCATGGACCGTGATGACGCTACTGGGACCGGGCGTCGAAGCCGTAAGCATGTATGCCCGCGAAAATGTCGCGCACGCTTTGGTCACGTACCCGGATCGCATGCCGGCTGAGATCTGGTTTGGCCGACCTAACTCGACGTGGGAGTATTGCCACACCGAAGTGCATTTCGAAAAGATGCGGTTTGAGTACACGGCCGGGATCGAGGGCGATTTCTGGTACGGCCATCACTACGAGATGTTCCGCATGGCAGCGACCTTCCGCGAGATGGTCCAGACCCGCCGCGAACCGATCCCGCATCAGGAAATTCTAGAGGTCACCGCCATCGTCCACGCGGCCGCAAAGTCTCTGACGGAACAGAGCCGCCTCGTCAAACTGACCGAGGTGATGTGACCCTTGACGAAGGGCACGCTACAGCAGATTATCCACGCCCGTGTATTTCTTAATTGCGTCTGGATCAAGTTCCAAACCAAGGCCGGGTTTATCCGGGATGGCCAGCATTCCATCTGCATCCA
>CAZFDW010000446.1:0-5950 GCA_964517865.1 uncultured Chitinophaga sp. | reverse complement strand
CATCGGCTTGTCAAGAAGGCTTGAAATCAGGGCGGACCTGGAAAGTGAAGAATCGCGTTTACGAAATGAATACCCTGAATCACGTCCTCCGCTGGCACCTCCCCCGATCTGTGCGTGTCATTGGTCTGCCGCCTCAGAAACCGTCAACCAAAAACTGCTTCCGATAACCACCCAAATTCCACAATTTATGCAAAACACTTATCCATTTGCCAACGGACGGCTGGCCCCAAGATCTCGGGGCCCCAAGATCTCGGCCCCAAGATCTTTCGTACACATCTATTGATGGAGTGAACCACCTGAATCTCAACATCCGCGAGCAAATCCCGCTGATCTGTGTGCGCCATGTGCCTGCCGCAAAAGACACCGTCAACCAAAAGATGCCGACAGCTACTTAAATTCCGCAATTCGTGCAAATTCCCTATCCTACTTGCATGAGTTCTTCGTCATGGATGGCCAAGGATTCCCCACCAAATTTGCTCCAAGACAAGTCAGAGCGAGAGACTCAATCTTTCCAGGAAAGTTCCAGTGCCATTCGGTTTCTCCCACCTTTTGTGTTTCTCGATTACTCGGCACAAGGCGAAGAGTGTTTATTGCCAACAACGCTGGTAACCCATAATGGCGGCCTATCACATCTTCAAACTCATTGAGAATGACCTAGACTTTCCGATTCGGTACGTGCCACGTGGGAACTCGTCAAACAGATGAGGCAACACATCGGCATCCAACCATTCAATAAATTCAATATCTGTCGCACGCAGAAAGTTCCGAAATTCCTTCGGAGCATTGAACTCACATTCAGACAACGTTAAGCGATGAAGGCTCGGGAATGAAGTCTCTATTTCGGCGAATGCTCCACTCTCGAGTACGCAGTTCTCAAGATGCAATTCTGCAAGCGTTAACTTGAAGTGACCAAACGAGTCGCAGTGGAATGTTGAAGGGAATTTACCGAACCGGAGCGACAATGATTCAAGCCCCTGGGGCAGCAACCGAGCGAGTTCACGGGACGTTCGCTCCTGTTCAAGATTACCCTGAACTGGACCGGGGATCGCGATTTGCACCGTCCCAAGCCCTATTCGCTGTTTGAGCAATCCGAGAGGGATCTGCAGGATTGAGCCAAGATCTAGTTTCCTGAAGACAATTGGTGATGCGACGTGATGCTGAACAAAAGTTGATGTGTCGATATTGGCACCGCTGAGATCGAGTGACCTGAGCGAATCGGATGACAGCAGGTTCGCAACAGCGTCACCATTGGACTCTAAATGATCGCCGACCAACGCAAATGAATGCAAATTCGTAAGTCTTGCGACGGCCATGCTGTCAGTCTCGTTGAATGTGATCCACCTGTTCTCAGGCCTTATTGGACCATAGTCAGATTCCGGCGAAACACATTCGTTTCCGGCAGTGACGGACACAGAAAAGGTGTTTGCCGACAGTTCTGATAAATCACTTTTCCGGGGCCAGCGCAGTTCCAAATGAATTGGTTCAGTGGTGCCTTTTGTTAGGTTTCCCGTCAAAGGAAAGTGATCACGATTCCATTCAGATATCACCAGTTTGTGTGCTCCAGTACAAGCCGCAATATCAAACAAACTGACTTTGGAAGCACAACGAGAGAACTCAAGCGTATGCATTGATGGAAGCTTTCCGATTGGCATTGATCCTATATTCACGCCGCGCAACTTTAAGAGTTGTAGCTCGGGAAACCCGGTAAACGTGTCTAAAGGCAATACGTCACCGCTTGGCCGCATACATTCAATAGCTACAACCTGCAGTTTACGCTGCAAGCGAAGTGCCTGAATGTCTTCCTTGGTTAGAATAGAAGGATCGTCATAAAGGAACAGGCGCACGGATCGAAGAGATGTTCCTCTGGTCAACACACCGACTTGAGCACCGGCGTCCAACCCAACACTGAGGACTTCGATACGACTTTCGCCCATTGGAGGAAAGACCTCGATTGGCGATGAATCCGTAATTACGAAACCCGGAATTTCCAGGACTTGCAAATGCGGAGCAATCATCAATTTGTGAAATGACTCAATCGGAAGCTCTGCGGCTTCGTTCATCGAAACACGACTAATACGCAACGTTTCAAGTTGGCTCAGCAACCCGTCGCGGGTCAACAAAATTGGCGACAACATTTCAGGTGAGATTTCCAATGATCTGAGACCAGTGGACTTTGCGATTCGGTGAATATCCCCTGAATTAATATTTCCAGGTGCGACAATACTTCGCAATGTTCCATTCTCAAATTCAACGCTCCAGCCATTGTCAATGCAACGACAGATCTCTGATGGAGTCCAGTCTTCTGCATGTGCGACGGATACCATTGTAAGCAACATTGTAGCTGTAAGAAACACGACACGTTGCATCCGCCTGTCCTCAATACATCGAAATAGAAACGCCAACAACAGGTTTTTCGCAGATTCAGATATGAACGCTACTCGCGTCTAATCGGATACGGTTGGCGGCTCGACTAATCGCTCGTGTCGCACGGCGTAGTTGATTATCCGATTCGCAATGCCGCCACCATTTCCCTGATCGCCATATCGAAGGGACATTCCAAATCGAGATGTAACCCCAATACATGGAGTGCATTTCTCTACGCAGATCTTGTCGGATCCTGCTACATGAGACAAGGTCTTTTCTGGGTCATTTGCCTTTACTTGAGGCGAACCAACTTCATGCCAACACCTTGTTGATGCCGTGTCACATTGATGGTCATTGCTATCATATGTCCCTGAAATTACTTCGTACCAGTCGTTGTCAGGGTTTCCGTCGTATTCGCCGCCGTACTGATTTGCTGAATCGCAGCCATTCAGCAGCAAGTGCAAGTTCGGAAAGGCCCATTTGCCATCTTCCGAATACACCTCACGTCCCGGATACATTGTGCGTTCAAGCGTCTTGTTCCATTCTTTGCGATACAGTTCCACTGACTCGGCAAGCGTCTTGGCTATTTTTTGTTCTAAAAACCATTCGAGATAACGACGTGCATGCACATTGACGCAAACAGTTAATTCACAATCTTCAACAAAGACCTTGAACTTCATTGGAAGATTTTTTCGTACCCGTCCAACGTTGACGATATATTCAACCGTGCTGCGAACGCAACCTGCGGATCCATCAGGTCCACTTGGAACTACAGGTGGCCATAGACGCTGCAGCATTGGACAGCATACTTGGTAACCGTTCTTATCGATTGCGGCGATGGGATGATTGAGACAATAGTTATAATACCATGAAAGTCGATATTCAAACAGTGGATCAACACTACACCATCGTGCCACGGTCGGCTGATACATCCGTGCCCTGACATAGACCATTCCTGTACTTGTATCATGATAATACCCATACCGTCCCACCCACCGAAACGGATTGACCGTTGTTCCGCTGCTGGTGATCGGGTTGCCCCAGGCATCGAGCAGGTAGGTGTCCGTGGTCGTCTGCGTGCTGCCGGTCAGCAGGCGGGTAGTGCCAAGTGCATCTGCGTGCATCCAGTGCGAAGTGCTGCTGCGTCGCTGACTTACCACCGAGCCGTAGTGCTGCGGCTCGTTCGTGTAGACAGCCTGCACGGCATTGGCACTATCCAGTTCCGACAGGTACGCGTCGGTCGTCGCGTCCCAGATAAACTTGGTGCTGGTCACCCCCTGCTGCGAGATCACTCGGCGATTGTCACCGTTGTATGTCATCGTCACCGGCGAACCGGCAGGCGGCAGGTACTGCGTCGGCTGATTCTCGTAGTTCCATGTGGTCGTCGTCCGATTGCCGGTCGGCGGCTGTTCAATCCGCTGATTGCCCGTCGCATCGTAAGCGAAGGACGTGCGACCGGCGACCGCCTGACCGTACTTCAACTGATTCGCGACATCGTAGGCATACGTGGTGCGGACGGTGTCGATGTTTTTCAGAGTCCGGTTGCTCGCCGCGTCGTAGGTAAACGTCTGCCGGTACGGATTGGTTCCCGTGCGGTATTCGCCAAGCAACTGGTTTTGCTTGTCGTAGGTCCATGTCGTGCGGGCTGCAGTGGCGTTTTCTGCCATCGATTTGCGGTTGCCGGCATTGTCATACTGGTAATCGAGCTGCAGCACGCTGGCTCCGGCGGACGTGCGGTGAAACACCTGAGTCGTCTGGCTGGCCGCATCATACGATAGCGAGACCCGCGTGTCGTTCGCATTCCGCTGCACATTCCGTCTGCCGGCATCGTCATAACCAAACGTCGTGCGTTCGGTGTACGGATTCCGGAGCGACGAAATCTGATTGGCGGCATCGTACTGGTACGTAAACCGACCAGCCCCGGTCGCGTCCATTGAGCGTCTCTGCCCGACGGTGTCGTACGAGAATGTCTGCCGCTGACTGTTCGGGCTTGTTGTGACGGTTGTTTGTCCGATCGCATCGTATGTGGCAGTGTACCGTCCGGTGCTGTCGGCCATTACGGTGCGATTGCCGACAGTGTCGTAACTGAAGCTTGCCCGGCTGCCGTCCGGGTATTTTCGACTGGTCAGCTGACCGACCGTGCTGTACACAAAGCTCGTGCGGTTGCTGCGGGCGTCGATTCGCAGCGTCTGCTGTCCGGCGGCGTCGTAGGCCGATGTCGTGCGGCGGTTGAGCGGATCAATAAGCTGCGTCTGGGCACCTGTCGAATCGTAGACGAAACTGTGCCGGTTGGCTCGGGCATCCACCAGAGCCGACGTTTGCCCAAGCGAATTGTAAATCGTCGTCGTGCGATTGCCGAGGGCGTTAACTTCGACGGTGCGTCGGCCAAGGGCATCGTAGACGCTGCTGACTCGATTGCCGTTGGCATCGATTGTGGCCAGTGACTGGCTGGCGATGTTGTAGACCGTTGTAACACGTTTCCCGAGCGGATTGATGTTCGCGACGACGCGGGCTGCTGTGTCGTACACTGTGGTGTTGCGATTTCCCAGTGGGTCTCTGCTGGCCACGGTCTGCCCGACAGTGTTGAAGATCGTCGTCCAGCGTTTCCCCAGGGGATTGACACTCGCGGCGGCTCGGCCCTTGGTATCATACACCGTTGTCGAGCGGTTGCCGCGTGCATCTATCGATGCCACGCCTCGACCGCCGGTGTCATAGATGTTCGTGGTGCGGTATCCCAAAGCATTGATCGAAGCGACCGTCTGACCATCGGCGTTGTACGTCGTTGTCGAACGGGCTCCTTTGGCATTCACGCTGGCAATTGTCTGTCCGGCGATGTTGTACACCGTAGTGCTGCGGCTGCCTGCGGGATTGATTGTCGCGATGACCGCACTGTTCTTGTTGTACACCGTCGTTGTGCGTCGTGTGAGCGGATCAACTGAGGCAATGCTGCGATTCGCCAGATCGTAAACCGTCGTCCAGCGATTGCCTTTGGGATTAATCGACGCCACACCGCGGCTCGCGGCGTCGTAGACCTGCGTTGATCGGAATCCCAGGGCATTGATGCTGGCCACCGCCTGATTCGCCACGTTGTAGACCGTGGTGGATCGCTGATTCAATGCGTTGACACTGGCAATCGTCCGGTTGGCAGCATCGTAAATCGTCGTCGCGCGTTTGGCGAACGGATCGATACTCGCAATCGAGCGGTTCAGAGCATCATACACCGTGGTGTTAATCGCTCCGGTGGGACTGACCGTCCGAATCTGGCTGCCGACTTTGTTATAGGCAAAACTGGTCCGCACGCCGGTGGGAGCGATCGTGGCTAACGGTCGATTGCAGCAGGTGTCGTAGATTGTGGTCGAACGCACGCCGGTCGGAGCGATCGTCGCTTTCGGACGTCTGCCGGAATCGTACACCGTGGTGGTCCGCAGGCCGGAGGGATCCACACTGGCCACAGGCTGTCCATCCGCATTGTAAATGGTCGTACTGATGCGTCCCAGCGGGGATTGTGATCGAATGCGACGGCCCACGACATCATACGCAAAGCTCGTACGATTCCCGAGCGGGTTAATCGTCGCTTTGACTCTGC
>CAZFDW010000445.1:1895-5957 GCA_964517865.1 uncultured Chitinophaga sp. | reverse complement strand
ACTGCGGCAACCCGAGTTCCGGTGCAGCGTTTGCAACATGGCCTGAATTCATCAGTGTCGCCAACGCCGTGGCGCCGATCGCTGTTGAACCATGTTTCAGAAACAGACGACGATTCAGTGCATCCTGCGTCTGCACAGAGGAGGATAAATTCATGTGAGACATGTATGGCTTTCTGCGTGCTGCGATTTGATTCCTCTGATTCTATTTGTTCCGCAGCTGAATTGCACGGTTCTCCCACACATTCCATGGCACGGCGAATTGAAGAGACTCGGAGTTTATGGAAGAAGTTCATTCAATGCTACGTCGCTCCGCATGCACTCCGCGATCAGCGGAAGCAAAAAATCCAACTTCCTGGTCGGTGACGACACCCACGCTTGCCGAATCTCGCAGGGTCCTGAAGAATACGAAACGTATGACAAAACAAAAATCTTCTGCAGAACGCATCCGCTGCCCCTGGGCAGTTGGAGACCAGTACATCCAGTACCACGATCTGTTATGCCTTCATGCAGGCCGTCGGGATGGTGAACCACCATTTGGCGGAGTGCTTCCGGAACGCCGAACTGCAGTCATAAACGCTCGTCATGGTTTGGGAGATTCCGTCGCTGCCGCGCGCAGCAACGTCAGAGCGGTCTCGACCAGCAACTCGCCGCTGCCTGGCTGGACGGCAGAATTGGTCACCTCGTAGCTTCCCCCGGCATAAGCTGCTCGGTGTGGGATATAGATGGATTCCACGGCGTTCGACAGTTCAATAACGATTGTCGTGCGGAATGGCGACCCATGTTTGATCGCCAGTCCCAGCTCGACAAACACCTCGCCGGGCATACAAACAATCGCCACGTCGTTGCCAATCGTCATCACAGTCATGTTGACCGGAAGTGTTTCTCCGATTCCAGCCAATGAACGACTCAGACCCCAGGTGATATGTTCAGCGGTTTTCGTGTACGGTTCACGATGTCGCAACTGATCAAGAATCAGCTTCTTGTAGGCAGTGACGTGCTCAAGGAACTCCACCTTGCCACCACGATTGGCCAGATCCACGAGCTGCACCGAACGTTCGACCTCTTCACGAGTCGCGTCTTCGAGAGGCAAATGTACGACCTGAGATTTGACGGTCAGCCGAGCATTTTCGATCGGTGTCAGTTGGGCGAGCTGTTCACTGATCGAAGTACCGATGGAATCACCGATAAAATCTGCTTTGTTCCTGACGGTCGTCGAAGGGTCAGCGTGGTTGATGTCGCCGCAGCAGCCGGTGCCGAAAATCGAAATGACACCTGTGCCGCAGGCATTGCGAAGCGTACGCTCGATAAAGAACGGATAGTCAGCACTCCATCGCATGCCTCCGACAGTATCCAGATGCAGCGCGAAGTTGCTGAGGATGCCGCGAGTTGCGCCGTCCTCCGGATTACGAATTGCCAGAATTCCGATCTCAGGATCAATCGGGCCCGCAGCACGAACGACTTCAGGATTCGACAAGGCTTGCCATGTCTGCACGCTTCCGTCGCGCATTACGAAGCGGCGGTTGAAGGAAACCGGCGTCGTCTGCGTCGCTGAACCGCTTGCCAGCGACGAGGGTCTCGCGTTGGCGTAAGCCTGCTCGATAGCCTCGACCGTTCCGCCGATCAGTTTTTCGATGTAAGTGAGTCGTAATTCCTGCTGCTCTTCTTTGCCCAGATACAGATACAGTTCCTTCATGTAGTCCGGTGCGGTGTGCGAATGGGTCGCCGAGATCGCGATATTGTTCTCCGGGATGCCGGTCTTCTCCGAGACTCGACGCCGAACTTCGCGCGACAGATCGGTGGCGATGCCGATCAGATCACAGACAACCAGGGCACCTGCAGTATCGCCATCACGAAAGACGATCGCTTTGGCTTTCAGCGGATCGATGGCGCCTTCGGCCAGACGCTCGTGATAGTAACCAGCCATCGGGAAACCGACCGGAGGTGTGATGTCCGTCTCCGCAACGCCGACCAAAAGACTGCTGCCTGTGTCAGACCGAGACGGCAACGGATCGGCTCCGTCCGTCGTCATGGCAACCGCTGCAATTGAACACGCAAGTAAGAGTATCCGACAGTCAGATTGCATTTGACAGAAGTCCTTAGTGTAGATTTGAAGTTGCCGCGTTTCCCTCGTCTCTGACTGTTTCGGAAAGTCGAAAGATCCGTCTCCGGCAGAATCGTGTCTCGAAATGATAATGGCAGATCGACTGACCTTCAATCTGCTCAGCAGCAGACATGACGATCGTGGGCGTGGTACAGCGAATTGCTCGACTCGGAGAGTCAAACTACGGACTATGCTCGACTCGGAGAGTCAAGCTACGGACTACGTTTCCCCATGGCCGGCAGCATCGGCATTGCGATGAGTGCAAATGCGGGAAACAGCAACAGTCCCGCTGATGGGCCGAGCGCAATCGACAGGAGATGCTGAACGGGAATTAAAATGACGCCTGCGCCGGCAGTGGCCAGCAGCGTTCGAAGTGCAATGGATCGCACGGTGAGCATCAGCAAAATCGCCATGCCGCCGGGGATCGACAGCAGGTGGCTGAATTCCGGTGCCCAGATAGACACGAACATGCAGGTCATTGCCTGTCCCAGCCAGAATGCATCCCACACAATACGTTGATCAATCCGTCGCAGCATCCAATGCGCGATGCTGAGCGCCATGAGCAGACACAGGCACCACATCGCAATCGACACCGCGTGCCCGTACCACACGAATGGGCGCGGCAGAATCATGGTGCCCCGGATACAGGCACTGAGAATCCAGCCCACAATCGGAGCTGCAATCACGATCAGCAGCATCGTGAGCCAGACGCGCAGTGATTGTTTCAGGACATCGCGCCGCAGCACATGGCGTCCGTAGAGCTGGACGGATAGAATCAGCAGCGCGAAACGGATCGGCAGGCACCACCAAACAGGATAATGAACCACCACCAGTCCGAGCACGTCAAAGAACACTGCATCTTCCTGCGTCGATGCCGGAACTTCGACGCTGTTCGCAATTAAGGTGGACAGCTTTAATGCGTGTTCCCCGAAATGCTGGACACTTTGAGGATCCAGGTTTTCGAACGTGTCGTCCGGCTGATGATACCGATGGGCTCCGTCAATAATCGCGAAGTTGAATCCCTGCCATCCGGCCCGCTGAAACACGCTGAAGTCCGTCCCGTTCGGCATTGATCGATAGACAGCCGTAAACAATGAGCCAGTAATGCGAGGCCTCGCAATCGCGTTGATCCATGCGTCAACAGCGATCGAATTCCCCGCATGAGTTTCGTACATCACCGCTGGCCCCGTGGTGCCTCGGGCGTCAAAATTCAGCACCAGAGGCCGTTGTCGCGACAGTGGATGCGATCGAACAAATTCGGTCGCTCCCAGCAGACCGGCTTCTTCACCATCGGTGAAGAGCAGCCAGACTGGTCGCGTCAGTTGTTCAGTTTGCAACGTCAGCAACCGGCCGGCTTCGACAACTGCGGCCACACAGCCGCCTGCATCCCCTGCTCCCGGACCAAATCGGCAGGAATCATAATGCGTCGCCAGGATTAAAGGCTTCAGTGAAAGGCCAATCTGTTCGGGTCGTTTGGCAATCACGTTATGCAACCGCAGCGGCGAGTCCGCTTCAGGACCATCGACCAAAGCTGACTGAATTTCAACGTGCCAGCCATACTCCTTCAGCAAATGCACCAATCGATCTAGCACGGCATTGTTCTGAACCGACCCGGCAGGATGTGTTGTGCCATTGAACAGCTGCTGATGAATCTTCAACGCTCGTTCTGCTGAAAACGTTGGCACTCCGGCAGCGGCAAACGCATCCGCGTCCCGTTGCGGGATCACGGCAGGCCCGCGATACTGCAGGCACACGATCAGTTCAATCAGCAGCAACGCGCTGAGGGTGACACAAATGGTATTACGCTTTGAATGCTTCATGGGCGGAGCGTAACGCACTCGCAGGAAAACTTCCAAACAAAACAATCGGTTACAAGTCGATCACGGCTGTCCTGCTCGGTTTGTCACTGTTTGCATCGGCTGAGACCGGGTTGGGTCCGAATCCTGATCGAGCTACTTTCA
>CAZFDW010000445.1:0-1795 GCA_964517865.1 uncultured Chitinophaga sp. | reverse complement strand
CTGAAGCGATTCGTTGAACAGGACTGCCGGGCCTTATGTTTGCTGAGATCATTGCAATTGGATCTGAACTGACTTGTGGTTCAAAACTGGACACAAACAGTCAATGGCTCAGTCGTGAACTGGAAGCACTCGGCTGGACCGTGATGCGCCACACGACGCTGGCCGATGACATGGACTCCGTCGTCAGCGAATTCCGAGCCGCGGCAGCGCGAGCTCAGGTTATCCTGATCACGGGTGGACTTGGGCCGACGCTCGACGACATTACGCGCGATGCACTGGCACGGGCGTTTGGACAGCGGTTAATTCGCGATCCGGAGTCATTGCAGCAGATTCAGGAATTATTTGTGGCACGAGGGCGTGAAATGCCCGAACGGAATCATCGGCAGGCCGATCGTCCTGAACATTCGGCCGTGTTGTTCAACTCGTGTGGCACAGCACCGGGAGTCATGATGCGAGTCGCGTCTAATGGCGAAGCGTTGAGCGTTGAGCACGATGATCATGCAACAATCAGAGGATGTCTGATCGCGGTGATGCCCGGTGTACCGGCAGAGATGAAACCGATGTTCCTCCAGCATATTCGTCCGTTCCTGCTCGACAGCGGCATGGTGCTGCATCGATCGGTGATTCGGACGTTTGGATTCGGCGAATCGGATGCCGAGCGACTGCTGGGGGATCTGACGGCGCGCGGACGAAATCCGGAAGTCGGCATCACGGCCAGTGAAGCGGTGATTTCTCTGTGGGTCACGGCCCGCTCAGAGTCTGCAGAGGAAGCAGCCCGGCTGAGCAGCGAAACGTGTCAATTGGTTCGGGAACGGCTGGGTGACGCCGTCTATGCGGACGGCGACGACGAACTTCACGACGTGTTGGCTGAACAACTGAAGCGCGGAAACCGTTCGGTGGCATTTGTCGAAGGTGCAACCACCGGCGGGCAACTCGCCATGTGGATGTCAGAGAATCCGACGGTGGCATCGGTGGTGAAAGCCGCCATCGTCATTCCGGGAAAGTGGGATGCCGTGGCGTTGCGTACGATCGGAGTCGATCCGCCCGTGACGGAGATTGACCAGCACGAAGACTGGCTCACTATGGCCACTGACGTGAGTGAAAAGATTCGGCTGAACCATCACGTGGACTTCGTACTGCTCTCTTCACCGTTTTATGACGAACTCCTGGATTCCGGAGTTGTCATTCGGCGCGGTCATGTGGCCGTCAACACCGCAGATGAGATCAGGAGTTTTGATGTGAGCATGTCCGGCAACCTTGCTATCTTTCGGCAGCGCGCCGCGCGGACTGCCCTGAATCGATTGCGACTGTTCATCCAACACGAATCCTTCCTCGGAAACGCAGCTCAATGACGGAAACTGAAAAAGCACGGTCCAACGACCCGATGTTCAATATTCGCGAAGCGAGTCGGGAAGATATTCCGCAGTTGGAAGATCTGGTCGATCACTTCGTAACAGCCAATCGCCTGCTGCCACGCACGTTTGATGAACTGTGTGATCTGATCCCGTTTGGTTTTGTCGCGGAGAGCAATGGATGCATTGTGGGCTTTGCGGCGCTGGAGATTTATTCTGCAAAGCTGGCGGAAATTCGCAGTCTTGCCGTCCACGAGCATCATCAGGGCAAGGGAATAGGTCGAGGACTCGTCCAGCGTTGTGTTGATCTGGCCGTCCGTCGCAATGTGCTGGAAGTAATGGCGATTACGTCCGCTGATGGTTTTTTCCAGGCGTGCGGATTCGACTTTACGCTGCCAGGGGAAAAAAAAGCGTTGTTCATGCAGACTCGTGATGAGTACTGA
>CAZFDW010000444.1:0-5963 GCA_964517865.1 uncultured Chitinophaga sp. | reverse complement strand
CCACGATCCCATACTCGGCCGCACCAGCCTCGCTTCGCCGCAGTTCATCAGGAGCAGTGACGGTTCGTGGTTCGGCACGTCGGCGTGCATCGACCGAATAATGGCCATGTCATCCACATGTTGCGCCACGTGCGGAAATAATTCGCTGACTTCGATGCCGCTTTGGCCGTACCGATGAAAGCGATAGGGCGAAGGAAACAATGCGCCCGTCGGACGTTCGGTCTTCAGATTTCCGTCTGAAATCGTCTGCCCGCCGCGCCGCTGGAGTTCCGGCTTCGGGTCGAACGTATCCACCTGCGAAGGCCCGCCGTTCATAAACAGATGAATGACGTGCTTGATTTTCGAAGGGAACTGAGCCGGCTTGGGCAACATCGGATTCGAAGATTCCGCTGCGAGTGCGGGATGTGCGGCATCGGCGTTCAGCATCCCGGCCAACGCCATGGAGCCAAACCCCATGCCGCAGCGCGTCAGCATTCCGCGGCGACCGATGGCAATCGGCGAAGTGTCGGGTTCTGGTATCAACGGATTCATAAAGTCAGTCCACAAAGACAAATTCGTTGGTCAGCAGCAAAGCCTGAGCGAATTGCGACCATTCGCTCAGCCTGCCGGCACCTGGGCTGTCGCGAAAGTCGTCGTCAGACTTCCAGATGCGGTGAATCTTTCCACCGACGAACTGCGTGATCATGATCTTTGACTGGAATGAGTCGTGTGCTTCGTTGGTGCGACAGTCGATCACAAAGTCGATGTTCTGACCGGCAGCGACGTCGAATGCTTCAACGGATGTTGACTCAGTCGAGTTATGGGCGGTTGCATCGGCCATCACGCCACGTCCGGGAGTCACGATCCGACAGCGGACGCCATCCCCTTCTTCTTTTTCATGCACCACAACGCAGTTCACGAAGATGCGACAATCACAATCCGCCGTCCAGCGGCGAATCGCACACAAGGACAATGTGCCGCCGGGATGTCCACCGCGACGGTTCAACGATGTCCAGCCGAGTTTCTCGTCGGGCATCTTTTCCCCGCCTTGAAATGTTCCATCCTTCATCGACGGAAATTCGGAAAATGCAGTCACTGTCTGAGTGGCCTCATCCATTCTGCCGTAACCGTAGTTCCAGCCGGTCGGACCGATTGCATTCTGCTGTTCTGTCTGAAGTTGTGTCACGTACGCCACCGATTGCGCAACCTCAGTCGGTGTGGGTTGTCGCCGAAGAATCTTCTCAAAGAGTAATCGAATCCGGGCCGTCGGATGGCCTGAACTATCCGCCGATTCTGTCGCCTTGGAAATCTCAGTTGCGCGATCCATGATGAAAGGACTGTTCAGTTGGAACAATGCCTGCTGCGGAACTGTCGTTTGAAAACGCTTTGCGGCGTGGGCATCGGGACTGGCGACGTCAAATGTGCGAAACAGACCCGGGAAATTCTGGCGGTCGATCCGGGCGTAGATCGTGCGTCGTCCGGTGCCTGTGTCTGTTGTCACATCCACAGACGTGCCGCCGATTGCCGGATCAAGTCGTCCAGCCACCGCCAGTACGGCATCACGTTGTCCCTCGAAATCCAGTCGCGTGCGGTTCATGCGGGCAAACAGCCGGTTCTCGGGATCGACCGCTTCGGCATCGGTGCGACGATCGGAGCTTTGCTGCCAGGACTCCGACATGACAATTTGTCGAATCAGCGACTTGATCGACCAGTGATGGTCCATAAAACTGATGGTGAGATAGTCGAGCAGTTCCGGATTCGTCGGCGGATCTGTCCTGACGCCAAAGTCACTTGGCGAATCCACCAGCCCGCGATCAAACAAGTGCATCCACACGCGATTCACGGCCACGCGGCCCGTGAGCGGGTTATTGCGGTGGGCGATGGAATTTGCCAGCTCGAGTCGGCCGCTACCATCCGAAAACGACGGCGCATCGGGTGCAGACAGGGCAGTCAGGAAACGACGCGGGACAGCATCCCCGCGATTCCCCGGACTGCCACGTTGAAAAATCACGGGCTCAACCGGATTCGCGCGGTCCACAAGTCGCAACGCCGATGGTTCGTTTTTCGGTTCATCGGAAGACGCGAAGACGCCATACAAGGAGTAATAATCAGCCGTCGGGATCGGATCAAACTTATGATCGTGGCATCGCGCACAGGTGGCAGTGAGTCCCAGCATGCCCCGCGTCACAACGTCGATGCGGTCATCGATAATGTCATGCGGATTGTTCAGAAATCTGCGGCCCAGCGTGAGGTATCCCATCGCGGCCAATTGCGCCGGATCGTCGGAACCAGGCATGCGGTCCGCAGACAGTTGTCGCTTGAGAAATTCATCGTAAGGCATGTCATCGTTGAGAGCCTTGATCACCCATTCACGAAATCGCCATGCGTCGGGATATTCCCGATCTTCAGTGAATACATAACCCTTTGTGTCGGCATACCGAGAAATGTCCAGCCAGTATCGCCCCCAGCGTTCACCAAAATGGGGCGATGCGAGCAGACGATCGATGTAAGCGGTTTTCCAGGCCGTCAGTGTTTCGTTTTTCGCGGCGGCATCAGCTTCTGCGAGGTCACTCAATTCCGGTGGCAATCCCAGTAACGCATACGACAGGCGTCGGACGAGAATTTCTGGTGACGCAGCTGGAGACAGAGCCAGATTCTTTGCGGCCAGCCGCGCTTTCACAAAATGATCGATCGGATTTTCGTTCCCATGCACGGCGGACAGATCGGGCATCACTGGCGGAATAAAGGCCCAGTGTTCTCTCCATCGTTCGGCGCGGCGTTTGGCTTCTCCTTCAAGGTCGGCGGATTCCGGCCAGACCGCTCCGTTTGTGATCCACTGCTGGACGTAAGCAAGTTGCTCGTCGTCCAGTTTTCCGGACGGCGGCATCTGTGTGTCGCCTTCCGCATAATGCAACACCTTCAACAAGCGACTCTCGTTCGGAGCCGAAAGGTTGATCAGCAGCGCATCACCCGCCTTGCCCTTCAGCACATCGTCCCGTCGGTCAAGCCGAACACCGTTTTCCTGTTTAGTCGGGCCGTGACATTCAGTGCATTTCTCAAGCAGCATGGGTCGAATATGCTGTTCAAAAAAATCGTGTGCATCATCAGCAATGGCAGCGTGCTGTGATGCCGAAAGCAGGACAATGACGGCGACGACGACGCGCCGGAAGGAGTCGAAAACTGATTTTCGCAAGTTGTGAGTCATAGCGAACACGGACCGTGAATTCCCGGGCGCGGGTGCGGTAGATAAAGCAAGGCAGGCTTTGAACAATTTGATGAGGGGACAGTTGAGGCGGGAGCAAAGCAGGAATACACACCTCGAACGACTGTGTCGCGGGCAAAAGCATGGACTCCACGGGAAAATCGTACGCTTTCCGCGAGACGCAGCAATCGAATGTCCGACTTTCGGGGATTTTCCCGCCAGAAACTCGGTTTGGACGGTCACTTTCTCATTGTCGCTTTGGTGCTTGAATCGAGGCACTCGTTTTTTCGATACATCAATCTACAGTACCGTGACCCGGCGCTCGACATGTGAACTAGAGACTGCTCAGGGCACAGCGGGAACGAATTCAGATATGGGAGATTCGATATGACAAGCAGAAAACAAACGGTGGCGATCACTGGCGCGTCGGGGTTGGTTGGGACGCCATTGGCGACTGTGTTGCGGGAATCCGGGCACACTCCGGTCACTATCGCGCGGAATGCAGCGGGTGAATCAGGCGGAAACATCCTCTGGGATCCTGCGAGCGGGCTCAAAGATCCTTCTCGGCTGGAAACTGTCGATACCGTCGTTCATCTGGCCGGTGAAAACATCGCGGCCGGACGCTGGACACCAGCATTGAAGGAGCGAATCCGTCGAAGTCGGATCGAGGGAACGCGAAGTCTGGTGAAGTCCATCGCAGCCTGCAGTCATCGTCCGCAAACGTTCGTCTGTGCCTCGGCAATCGGCTTCTATGGCGAACGCGGTGACACGCTTCTTGAAGAAAATGCAGTTGCGGGAAAGGGATTTCTCGCGGACGTCTGTCGCGAATGGGAACATGAGGCTGACGCGGCGTCAGAACTGGGCCTGCGCGTCGTCAAAGTTCGAATCGGTGTGGTCCTCAGCGCCAAAGGCGGAGCATTAGCAAAGATGCTGCTGCCGTTTAGGCTGGGGGCTGGTGGAATCATTGGTTCAGGAAAGCAATACTGGAGCTGGATTGGCCTGCACGATCTGGTGCGAATCATTGCCTTCTGCATTAATCATGATTCGATTCAGGGTGCGGTCAATGCGGTGAGTCCGAATGCGATGACGAATTATGATTTTACCAAAGGGGTCGGTCGCGCATTGCATCGGCCGACATTGTTTCCACTGCCGGCATTTGTCGCGAAACTGGTGCTCGGCGAGATGGCGAATGAGCTGCTGCTGTCCAGTACTCGGGTAACTCCGAAGAAGTTGAAGGAGCATGGATTTGAGTTTCATTATCCGGAACTGGTTGGCTGTCTGGAGCATGAACTGTCGTGACCGCAGCTGTCCGTGATTCGAAATCACCGCTTCTCAGTGGAACGCCACGCTGGGAACGCATCGCCGTGCTCGTTGCCGGACTACAATGCCTCATCTGGGGAGTCTTCATCATCGGATGGCCCGAGCGGTCGTCGCTGGCCTATGGATTTGCTCAGCCACCAGAAGAACTGTTTCTGTGGCAGGGGACCGGATTGGTGATCGTGCTTTTCGGCATCGGCTATGCGATCGCCTCTAAGAATCCATCACAGCATTGGGTAATCATCCTGATCGGCCTGCTGTCAAAGTCGCTCGGCCCGATTGGTATGGCCTGGAGTGTCAATCAAGGCGATGTGTCCAGCCGTGTGCTGTACCTGATCCCGATCAATGATCTGATCTGGCTGATTCCGTTTGGTTTGATTTTGCTGCGTGTCTACCGCGGTCGTCAGTGCGGGACTTGACGTTTTTCTTCCGATTGCCATGATTCTCAGCGGATGGCATGACACACTCTTTTTGACAAACCCACATGGCAGCTTTCTGCCGGAAAGGATTTTCACTTGGCCGTAAGGCGAACCGCCCTGGGGCGCATATCCGCTCCACGTCGCCGCGTGGCAGTGCTTGCGACCGCGACTCGTCGCTGGTCGCGGCGTGGCCGCGAAGTCCTGCTCGGCAAGCAGGTCCTACCGAATTCGGCGACTGCACCCCCGTTAAAACTGGTCATCCGGGACTGTTTCTCTTCTCGCAGCAAATTGCTATAAGACGACTGTGTTGAATCAGTCGGTGGAAAAGTGCCGGAGTTGCTATGAAGCGTTCAACAAAAGCGTCACTCCTGAGCTTCGTCCTGCCGGGTGCGGATTTATGGTATTGTGGCTGGCCGAAATCGGCCATCGTAAACTTTGTACTTGCCGCAGCAATTCCCATCGTGGGGCTGACGACAGGTTTTTTCTCAGAACATATTCAATGGGTATTCCTTGCCGTTGCCGCTGGCTCTGCGGGAATCGCACATGCAATGTCAGGTTCCGCCAACTGATTGTACAACAACGATTCAGACGTTCTTCCAACACGTTTTCCCAGGGCACGATTGATCATGATCCACGAAGTCGCTGGCGACATCTTACTGACCAAAGCACAGGCCGTAGCGCACGGAGTGGCGCCTAACGATCATTTTGACAGCGGACTGGCTCTGGCCCTTCGTGAACAATGCCGAAGCTGGCCACAGGCGTGGGTGGCATGGAATGGTCGGTTATTCATCCACTGATCGTACAGCATTTAGGCGATCTGCAGATCCCTGTTTATCTCTACACGACCTATGCCAGGGGCCAGCACGCGAACGAACCCGGCATGTAGATCGTATCCTATCAGCCGCAGTGCGCTAGCACCCGGTTGTCCACGTAATTCTGCGTGAACCGGACGCTAGGGGTCTGTTGATTTAGTGATTATTGGGGCTCAAATTCATACTAACCCGAAGCGCCAGCGAGGAATTCAGCCGTTTCAGCCTCGCTGGCGC
>CAZFDW010000443.1:0-5981 GCA_964517865.1 uncultured Chitinophaga sp. | reverse complement strand
TCGCAGCATGACAAGCGAAAGCGACTCGACACACCGAATCCTCAGCGGAAGAAGACCGTGAAGGCGAAGGTGCCGCTCACCGGGAAGATGGCCGTTCTGGTCACGTCGATGACTGGCATGCTGGATGCGCGCATGGCGTTCCGGCTTTCGATCATCATGGCCGGGATGATGCTGGCCGATGACCGTCGTGTGGCAGCCGCATGGTTCGCTGCTGCCGGAGTGCAGGATGACTGGGATCGCTTTTATGATTGTCTGATCAGCGTCGGACGCAGCACACGATTGCTGGCTCTACCTTTGCTGATTGCCGTTGTGAGAAAGTTTGCGCCCGGTCCGGATGGCCACATGATTGTCGCGGTTGACGATTCGCCAACGCAGCGATACGGACGGCATGTCGAAGGCGCAGGCGTGCATCACAATCCAACGGCAGGACCGGCTGATGGCGAATGGATGTACGGCCACAACTGGGTGTCACTGTGTTTTCTGGCGACGCATTCGCTGTGGGGAGTGATCGCATTGCCATTGCGATCGCTGTTGTATGTGCGTGAGAAGGACGTGCCTGCGCTGGAAGAGAAATATGGGTGGAAATTCCGCACAAAACTCGAACTGGCGGTAGATCTCGTGACATGGTTCGTGACGTCTGTTCGTTCACTGGACATCGAGTGCAAAATCTGGCTTGTGACCGATGGCGCTTATGCGGGACGCCCGGTTTTGAAGCCGCTGACAGATCTGGGAGTCGTCGTCTTCAGTCGGTTGCGGAAGGACGCCTGTCTGTTTGATCTGCCTCCTGAGCCAAAGCCGGGGCAGTCCGGTCGACACCGCATCTATGGATTCCATCGTATCAGCCTCGCAAAGCTTGCCTCGCGTGCAGACGGCTGGGAATCGATGACGTATGAATGTCGTGGTTCGATGGTGACGCGCGAATACAAAGCGTTCCTCGCGACATCGCGTCTTGTGAGCGGCGTGATCCGCGTTGTAATTGTGCGTTTCGACGATGGCGGCTGGGCGGCATATTTCTGCACTGACGCGCAAGTCGATGTCCGCGACATCCTGGAGACCGTTGCCGCGCGATGGGCGATCGAAGAGCATTTTCATGACGTGAAGGAAATCTGGGGAGCCGGTCAACAGCAGGTCCGCAACATCTGGTCGAACATCGGCTGCTGGCACCTGAATCAATGGATGTATACGCTGGTGGAGTTATGCTCGTGGGATGTCGCAAAACCAAAGCTGACCGACCGCAGCAATCGTCCGTGGGACAACCCCGATCGCCGTCCGTCTCATGCGGATCGCCGCTCCACAATAGCCCGAGAAATGCTGGGGAAACAATTCCTGGCGACTCTGCCCCCGACCCTGAACCTGAGGAAATTCCGAACGCTGATCAAGGACGTGATCAGCCTGTGCACATGACCAAAACGATTCGCTCAGCTGACTCTTGTCTTTTCCGCCAGATTGCCTCAATGCAACTCCACGTCCAAACTCTGTGCTGGACAACCTCTGCCCTCGTAGCACGTAACTCTTTTGCCTAAAGTGCAGTGTCACAGAAGAGATTTGTCGCATATCTAAGTCGGAGAATCACAGTCAACTCATCCCCGAAGAAAAACGGCTCCGGCACTGTGAATTGTTTCCCTTTCGGACCTGTGGTCGCTCCAATATCGCAACACAACGCTTTCGAAGTAGTAGTTCTAACAAAATAGCGATAGACGCCCTGCCGTAGTCTCTTGCTTCATGCGTTTCCTGAGAGAGTTCGCCGGGAGCAATCCCGGTTTTGTTTTGCGTCCTTAGTTCACGTCACGAAACGTCACGAAGTGACCACATGCTGATTCCAGACAGAGTCAAAACATGACTGATCGAAACTCCCGGGCATCTGAAACTCTGGACAATTTGCGTGAACGGCAACGTCAGGCGTGGCAGCGAGGCGAGCGACTGCTGGTGGAAACACTGGCCAGTACAGTCCCCACACCGCTGCAGAATGACGAACTTCAGGAATTGGTCGTTGCCGAAGTGACGCTACGAAGACAACTTGGGGAAACGTGTACGTCGGTCGAATACCTGCAGCGGTTCCCGCAGTTTGCGGCAGCCCTGCAGATCCTCTTCGCAAGTCTTGAAGCGAATGACAAGAATGAATCCCAGTTAGCCGAAACACATTCCTTCATCGCCGGGGCCGTGGATCAATCGCAAACAACAATCATTCAGCCGACGCCAAACTCTATTTTTGATCCTGATGAGAAGACCTTTCTGGGACCTCAGCAGGAGTCTTCAGAAGAATCGAAACCGGCCGAGGCACAGCGGGTACTCGAAATCCCGGCAAACGCCACCTACATCAGCGACAGTGGCATCGGAGTTCAGCAGAAGGGACGCTACCGACTGGATCGCATCCTTGGCGAAGGGGCGTTTGGTCAGGTCTTCCTTGGGTTCGACACCGAACTGCAGCGACAGGTCGCCATCAAGGTGCCTACCGCCGCTCGGTTTCAGAAGCCGGAAGATGCTCTCGCCTATCTGGAAGAAGCCAGAACTGTGGCCGGTCTTGATCATCCCAATATTGTCTCTGTTTACGACACAGGCAGAACAGAGGACGGATCGATCTATGTCGTATCACGATTCGTTGATGGTTCCACACTGCAGGATCGCATCAACGCCGGGCGACCGCCAGAGAAGGAATCAGCTCGTCTGTTGGCCACTGTCGCACTGGCTCTAGCATACGCTCATCAGAAACGGCTGATTCACCGCGACATCAAGCCCGCCAACATTCTCATCGAAAGCAGTTCAAACACCCCGTTTGTGGCCGACTTTGGTCTCGCGGTGCGGGAAGAGGACTATCTGAAGCAAAGCGTAGTTGCCGGAACTCCGGCCTACATGAGCCCCGAACAGATTCGCGGAGAAGGCCATCGTCTGGACGGTCGCAGTGATATCTTTTCGCTCGGCGTGATTCTTTACCAACTGCTGACCACGAAGCGACCATTCCGCGGCAGCACCATGCCAGAGACTCTGCAACTGGTGCTGACACAGGAACCTCGGCCGCCGCGAGAACTTCTGGACACAATTCCGGCCGAACTGGAACGCATCTGCCTGAAAGCCTTGTCGAAACGAGCGTCCGACCGATACGCCAATGCGTCCGACTTTGCAGAAGACCTGGAGCAATGGCTGAAGCCAACAGCCGCAAACACTCCAGCGAAAGTCACAGCTCAGGTTGCATTCAAGGGACTGCGATCGTTCGACGCCAACGATGCTGACTTCTTTCTGGAACTTTTGCCAGGTCAACGCAACCGCGACGGCCTGCCGGAGAGCATTGCCTTCTGGAAGCAGCGAATTGAACAGATCGATCCCGAACAGACCTTCAGCGTGGGCCTGATCTACGGTCCGAGCGGTTGCGGGAAATCGTCGCTGGTGAAGGCGGGTCTGCTGCCGAATCTGTCGAAGGATGTCATCGTCGTCTATCTGGAAGCCACGCCAGACGAGACCGAGACTCGAATTCTGCGAGGTCTCGAAAAACGCTTGCCGGAATTATCGAAGAGTCAGAATCTGACTGACACGCTCGCCTCGCTGCGACGTGGCCAGGCCGGTGGAAAAAAAGTTGTCATCATCATCGACCAGTTCGAACAATGGCTGCACGCTCATCGTGTCGAACTGGAGGCAGAGCTTGTGAAAGCCTTGCGGCAGTGTGATGGTGGAAACCTGCAGGCGATCGTCATGGTGCGTGACGACTTTTCCGTTGCAGCCGCTCGGCTGATGCGAGTTCTGGATATCCCGATTGTCGAAGGGCATAACTTCGCGCTGGTGGACCTGTTCGATGTTGACCATGCCACGAAAGTTCTGACGAAATTCGGCCAGGCCTTTCAAAAACTGCCATCGAATGCCGGAGATATGTCGGCCGACGAGCAACAGTTTGTCAGTCAAGTGTCTGCAGGACTGGCTCAGGACGACAAAGTTGTTTCTGTCCGTATATCACTGTTTGCGGAAATGGTCAAAGGCAAACCGTGGACGACGTCGACGCTACTGCAGGTCGGTGGCACACAGGGAATAGGTGTCAATTTCCTTGAAGAAACGTTCAGTTCGCCACAAGCGAATCCCAATCACCGCCGACATGCGGTTGCCGCTCGTGGTGTGCTCCGGGCACTGCTTCCGGAACTTGACACCGACATCAAAGGCCACATGCGATCGCAGCAGGAACTGCTCGAAGCGTCGGGTTACCAGAATCGCCCGTCCGACTTCACCGACCTGTTACGAATCCTTGACGGCGAACTCCGCCTTATCACGCCCACCGCCCCCGAAGGCGACTCCTTCTCCGGCGAGCGGAGCGGCGTAAGCCCTCCGAGTTCTCCTGTTGCTGCTTCACCCTCCGCACTTCGCTACTATCAACTCACCCACGATTACCTCGTCCCGTCGCTTCGCGAATGGCTCACCCGCAAACAAAAGGAAACCCGCAAAGGCCGAGCGGAACTGAAACTGGAAGAACGAACGGCCCTGTGGACGGCTAAACCAGAAAACCGCCATCTGCCATCGCTGAAGGAGTGGATCGGGATTCGCTGGCTGACGGAAGCCAAACACTGGACCGCAGCACAACGCTCTGTCATGAATCGAGCGGCCAGAATCCACGGGCTGCGGACGGGCATCACAGTACTCGGAATCGGTCTGATCATCGCTGCGGCCCTCGGCCGGAACCGGCAGGCTGATGAACGACGTAACCAGGCCGAGGCGACTCGACTGGTCGAAGGTCTGCTTGCCGCGAATACCGCGAAGGTCAGTGACAGTCTGGCAAGCCTGAAGCCGTTTCGCACATGGGCCGATGCTCAATTGCAGCAGGAGTTTCAGGAGGCCGCCACAGATTCCGATGCCAAACTGCATGCGGGACTGGCACTGTTCTCGGATGGCAAACAAGTCGATCCCACGTTGAGCAAATTTCTGCAGGATCGATTGCTCACCATCTCGCCTGGCCAGATTGGCCCAGTGCGGGAGTTGATGGAACCGCAGAAGTCCGACCTGCTTCCTGCTTACTGGACAGTTGCGAAAGATACGGCCCAGCCAGCCGGCCTGCGTTTTCGAGCGGCATGTGCTCTGGCCGGATTCGATGCGGACAGTTCGGAATGGACGAATCCGGAATTGAGGGCTTTGGTCGCCGATCAACTTGTCGCCGTCAGCCCGGAGTACATCGGGGAGTTCAAAGAACTGCTACGCCCTGTCGCTCCTCAACTCGTGCCCGCACTCAGCACCATCTTCAAAGATCTGAATCGCGGCGAACTGGCCAAAACGCTGACCACATCATTGTTAGCCGACTACGCCGCTCAAGACCCCGACACGTTGACGGAACTCGTCCTTGCTGCTGATGTCGTGTCCGATAAATCGCTGTTCCCTGTCCTTCAACAGCATCAGACAGCCGCCGTCAACAATCTGGAAGCGGTGCTGGCCCAACGTCTGGAGCCCGACTGGAAAGACGCACCGCTGGATCTCGCGTGGCCCGAACCCTCACCGGCAATTCGAGCCCTAATCGAATCGGCCCATGGCCTGATCGCCGAACGCTTCGCCTTCTGCCAGGACATGCCACTGCCGCAATTTCTCGAAGTCGCAGAAACGCTACGCACCAGCGGCTATCGTCCAACGCGAGTTCGCCCGCATGCGTCCCTTCTCCCCCTGGCAGGGGGGGAAGGTGGCCGAAGGCCAGATGAGGGGGCTGTTGATCAAGGAGCGACACATGTTGTGGCCGGTCTCCCGACCGAACCACCTGCCGCGACCGCAGGTCTCCCGAGCACAGGCGGCGTTGGGAGACCTTCGGTCGACAGCAGTGCGGGGTCAGGAGACCCTCGCACAACAGTGGCGGACGGCACACGAAGTGTGCCTGCTACTTTGGTCTCCGCCATCTGGACCCGCGACAGCAAACGCTGGCACATTGATCCTGTCCTGAAATCATCCGACCTTCCCGCCGTGGATGCCCCCGCCATCAAAGACGGGCTGCTGCTGGCGGACGTCGCCCCGTTACCCTTGACGACTGA
>CAZFDW010000442.1:0-5984 GCA_964517865.1 uncultured Chitinophaga sp. | reverse complement strand
ATACTGCGAACCAGTTCGCCGTGGACATCGGTCAGACGATAATGGCGGCCCTGGAACTTGAATGTGAGTTTCGAATGGTCGACACCCAGGAGGTGCAGGATGGTGGCATTCAGATCGTGAATATGCACTGGATCACGGGTGATGTTGTAACTGAAATCGTCAGTTTCACCGACGGTCGTCCCCGGTCTAATCCCGGCACCAGCCAGCCAGATCGTGAAACAGCGAGGATGATGGTCTCGACCGTAGTCTTCGGGAGTGAGTTTTCCCTGACAATAGACGGTTCGCCCGAACTCGCCGCCCCAGACGACCAGGGTATCTTCCAGAAGTCCTCGTTGTTTCAGATCCTGCACCAGTGCGGCCGTCGGCCGATCTGTCGTTTGGCACTGCAGAGCGATGTTTTTCGGCAGTTCAAGATGCTGGTCCCAGCCACGATGAAACAATTGCACAAATCGCACGCCTCGTTCACACAGCCGGCGGGCGAGCAGGCAGTTCCACGCAAAGGTCCCGGGCTTCCTCGCGTCTTCCCCGTAAAGTTCAAAGGTCGCGGCAGGTTCCCGGGAAATGTCCGTCAGTTCAGGGACGGACGTCTGCATGCGACAGGCCATTTCGTACTGTGAGATGCGCGTCGTGATTTCGGGGTCGCCCGTTTCCTGGAGCTTGAGTTCATTCATGGCCAACAGATCATCCAACATTCCACGCCGCAGCTCACGGGTGATGCCCGGTGGATTGGATAGAAACAGAACCGGATCCCCCTGCGAACGAAACTTTACGCCGGCATATCGGGTCGGAAGAAAGCCGCTGCCCCACAGACGATCGTACAGCGGCTGATCGCCGCTGCCCGAAATCATGGCGACAAATGCCGGCAGGTCGGCGCTCTCACTACCCAGCCCGTAGGATAGCCATGCACCCAGACTGGGACGTCCGGCGAGTTGTGCACCTGTCTGCATGAAAGTGATTGCCGGGTCATGGTTAATTGCCTCCGTGTGCATTGATCTGATGAAACACAGATCGTCCGCAATCTTCGACGTCTGCGGCAACAACTCGCTGATCCATGCACCACTTTTGCCGTGCTGAGCAAACTGGAATTTCGAAGGAGCGATCGGAAAGCTGGCCTGTCCGCTGGTCATGCCCGTCAGACGTTGTCCCTGTCGCACAGAATCGGGCAGGTCCGCACCGCGGAGTCTGGCCAGTCCCGGCTTATGATCGAAAAGATCGATCTGCGACGGCGCTCCCGACTGAAACAGATAAATGACACGCCTGGCCCGGACCGGCAGATTCGGAAAACCGGCTGATCCCGGACTGATGGCTGGCTCCTGAGCCCTCGCGGCCCCCGACTCATTGATCAGGGACGCCAGAGCCGCGAGGCCGACAGCCGGTGCACGTCGCAAAAAAAATTGCCGGCGAGTTTCTGCGAAGAGTCGATCGTAAGTTGTCGTCATAGTCAGGTCCTCATGCGTCGGGTTATTCCTTATTCACCACTTCGTCAAGATTCAGAATCAGACTGGTGACCGTGGTGAATGCTGCGAGTTCGCAGACATCCAGTTTCTCATTAACCACGAACTCGCCCACATGAACCAGGTCGTGTGCGGCGGAAGGATCATTATGGAAGACTTCCAGACTGCGATCAAATCGACGTCTCAGGACCGCAAGTTCCTCGGGCCGTGGCATTCTCGCGGTCGCGATCAGAAAGGCATGTTTGAGTCGGTCTTCGATCGGGCCTTCAATACGGACCAGCACCCGCTGCGCAAACACCCGAGCGGCTTCCACAAACGTGATGTCATTCATCAGTGCCAGTGCCTGCAGAGGAGTGTTTGTTCGGGCCCGCTGGACAATGCAGGCTTCGCGACTTGTGGCATCGAATGTCACCATCGACGGCGGAGCCACCGTGCGCTTCCAATACGTGTACAAGCTGCGGCGATACAGATCTTCGCCGTGCGACTGCGTGTACTCTGTGTCGGTGGCGATCTCCTGCCACAGACCATCTGGCTGATAAGGCTTGACGGACGGACCGCCGATTCTGTTCGTCAGCAATCCGCTGACAAACAACGCCTGATCCCGGATCGTCTCAGCCGGAAGCCGCCGCCGTGGTCCTCTTGCCAGCAGCCGATTGTCAGGATCGCGGAGCAGCAGCTCCGGAGAAATGCGGGACGACTGTCGGTACGTGGCACTCATGACGATCGCCTTCTGCAGTGCCTTCATGTCCCAGCCGAGTCGGACGAATTCCGTCGCCAGCCAGTCCAGTAGTTTCGGATGGCTCGGACTTTCACCCTGAGCACCAAAGTCTTCGCTGGTACTGACCAGCCCCTGGCCAAAGTAGAGCTGCCAGAAGCGGTTCACGGCGACTCGAGCGGTCAACGGATGATCCGGGCTGACAAGCCAGCGCGCCAGACCGAGGCGATTATTCGGGGCATGGGCAGGCATCGCAGGAAACGCCGCCGGAACACCGGATTCCACCTTGTCTCCAGGACGATCGTATTGTCCACGGATCAAAACATGCGTCTCCCGAGGCTGCTCCATTTCCTGCATGACCATCACAGTTGGCAGATTTTCGTAGAACGTACGCCGCTGTTGCCGGAGTTCAGTCAACTGCCGGTCGGCATCGCGAATCACAGCCGGAGCATGGTGTTCCAGAAAGTAGCGCGTGAGCTTGAGCCGCTGAGCAACATCCCGGGATTCAGCAGGCAGGCTCAGGATTTCAGACACCGTTTGCGGAACCGCGAGCAGCTGAACTTCCGTCGATGCCAGATCCCGCCCGTAGATCCGGACGTCATCCAGCGCCCCGACAAAAGGACTTTGCCCGCCGCCGATTCGCAGTGGTTCAGTCGCCATGGCGAACGTCTGATTAAGCCGGTCAAGTTTTACGTCCATCGGAATCGGCTGACCATCGACGTACACCCGAATCCCGTCCGCCAGACGTGAGCCGTCATAGGTCACTGCGAGATGGCACCAGCGATCACGAGGCAATGGTTCGTGACTTTCCACGCGGATCGCGTCGTCGAGCCATCGCTTGATGAGGTTCACCTGAACTCGGCCGTCCCGAAGATGGACGGAATACCCTGCGCCTTCTTCGACCGGAGTCATGCGAGAAATCAGCGTCCCGTTGTCAGCGGTCGCATTGACCCAGGCGGCAATTGAAAACCTGTCGAAATAGCCAAAGCTGGCTGTGTCGCCGGCATTCAGGATCCACACACCATCGAAGTCGATTGCCTGTCCGAGACGACCGGCTGCATACCTGGCCGGTTTGACTTCAGACACCGCGTCCGTCTTGCGAGCCGAGTCCGTGACGTTGCCATCAAAGCCAAAATGATTCACCAGTCCTGCGGAAACCGACCAGTCGACAGGCTGCGCTGGCGAGAAGTCGGACTCCCAGGCGAGTTGAGTTTCACCCAGTTGGCCCTGCAGACCTTTGAGTCTGGATTCCGCCGCTTTGATGTTCCGGTCAATTTCGATCAATTGCGACTGTTCCTCGCGCATAGGAGCTTTGACAAGTGGTGGCGAATTGCCTTCCTTGATGGCACGCCCGCTCTCAGGAATGTTGTTGAAGTACGCAAAGACCTGATAAAACTCTTTTTGCAGGATCGGATCGTACTTGTGATCATGACAGCGAGCACAACCCATCGTCAGACCCAACCAGACAGTGAACGTGGTGTCAACACGATCAACGACATATTCGACCTGGTATTCTTCCGGGATAATTCCGCCTTCCGCATTTCCGCGGTGATTGCGGTTGAACCCGGTGGCGATACGCTGATCCAGCGACGGATCTGTCAGAAGGTCTCCGGCAATCTGTTCGATTGTAAACTGATCAAACGGCTGATTGCTGTTGTACGCATTGATCACCCAGTCTCTCCATCGCCACATGGACCGCGGACCATCGTTCTGATACCCGCTGGTATCCGCATAACGAGCTGCGTCCAGCCAGCGAACGGCCATGTGCTCACCGTATCGTGGCGATGCCAGCAGCCGGTCAACGACGGTTTCGTAGGCATCGGGTGCAGAATCCGACAGAAAGGCCTGAACCTCTTCCGGAGTCGGTGGCAGTCCGGTCAGATCCAGAGTGACTCGCCGAATCAGCGTGTGTCGGCCTGCTGCAACGGACGGTTTCAGACCTTCCTCTTCAAGTCGGGCCAGCACAAAATCATCAATCGGATTCCAGCTCCAGTTCTTTAACTGCGTCTCTGGCGGATCATGACGCCGGGGGGCGACGAAGGCCCAGTGCTCGGTCCACTCGGCTCCCTGTCGGATCCATTCGGTCAGGAGTTGAATCTGGGCGTCAGTCAGTTCGCGCCCGGAATCCTTCGGCGGCATCCGTTTCTCAGGGTCGGATGATGAAATTCGCTGGCGGAGATGGCTGGCCTGAACGTCGCCCGGCACGATCGCCGGATGTCCCTCACGATTCGAGAACGCCACTTCCCGACGATCCAGCCGCAGATCACTCACCCGCTGCTGCGCATCAGGGCCATGACACGTGTAGCAGTTGTCGGAAAGAATCGGGCGGATGTCCCGATTGAAGTCGATCCGCCCGACGTCTTCGATGCCCATGGCCTGCGACGCAAGCAGGTTCAAGAGAAAAATAAAGACTCGATGATCAATCTGGCTGTCTCTCATACCTGAATCCCCGTGAAACTCGCCATGGCAGAATATCCGACCCAGCGTACCAGAACTTTCCACGGTTGGTAAACCGAGTCCGTCTCTTTGACGCCCGAAAGCCCCAACACAGTGCCAGTCACTTTCTAAAGAGAAACCAGCTTTTTGTTCCGTTTTTCTGAACGATCTCTGCTCGTCGCAGATCTCGCTGTAGTTGAGCGGCTTCATGCACGGGTGTCGCTTCGGGCAGCGTCACGATGAGCACACGAGTAAACTCCGGATCTCGTAAACGCGGCAGCAGATTCTGCACGGCTTCCGGCATGCCGCTGGTCTGTCGAGTCACCTCGCGATGGTACCGCCCCAGATCTCGCAACGCCGCAACGCCCAGAACTCCGCCGGCTGTCAACGGGATTAACGTGCGTGGCAGATCTTTGAGTACTTCCGGCATTTCGGAAATCGCTTTTTTTCCACGTCGCTGCATTGCCAAGGCAAACGGGTCACCACTTCCTTTTGCGTTAAACACAGCGTTGATCACGAGATGCTGATTGTTCACTCCCAGAGCCATCAATTCGCCGCTGGTACGAGCAGCTTCCCGGAACGCCGTGGCTTCGGCTCACGTGACCATGACCAAGGTCGTGATCTTTGGATCGCCGAGTGCGCGGACGGTCTCCTGATACAGCGACTGCTGAGTCTGCAATCCGGCGAGCGGTCCGAGACAGGAAGTACCCGTGGTGTTGGATTCCATAAACCCTGACCACGCGGAAGGAAGAGTCAGCAACCGCAAAGTATGGCCAGTCGGCGCCGTATCGAAGATCACATGGTCAAACTGCGACGTGGCCGTGGCATCTCCCAGGAGGCGAGAGAATTCATCGAACGCCGCAATCTCCAGCGTACAGGATCCTGAGAGCTGTTCTTCCATGCTGGCGACTGCAGCGGCTGGTAAGAGTGTTCGATAGGGGCCCACCATCCTTTCGCGATACTCGGCGGCCGATTTCTCCGGATCCAGATTCATCGCATACAGATTCGGAATGGAGGGCGCCGGTGTCGGATGATGTTCCAGCGGCGTGCCGAGCACTTCATCCAGATTCGACGCAGGATCGGTTGAGACCAGCAACACTCGTTTTCCACTGTCCGCCAGTCGCACGGCAGTGGCACAAGCCACCGATGTCTTGCCGACTCCTCCCTTGCCGGTAAAGAAAAGATTCCGAGTCGTATGTTTTAGAAATTCCATGACCATTTCCTGTTCTGGCGAGCGGCAGGGACGGAAAACACGGTGACGACAACCGAGGCTAGCAGGTTCTTGATTTCATCGTTCGACGGCAAGCCGCAGGCGACAGTTACTGCTTAGCTACGCTTACTTTTTGAAACATGTTGCAGATGAGTCAAGTTTTGGAAAC
>CAZFDW010000441.1:0-6076 GCA_964517865.1 uncultured Chitinophaga sp. | reverse complement strand
TTTGCCTTTCCAACACGGTACTTTTTTCAACCGGCCTGGGAAAACAGTGAACATTCCATTTCAATTTCAGGTGAAGTCCGCAGTACAAACAAATGTGGTTTCCAAAGCCAAATGACCTGAACGAGAAAGCGGTGACGGGTGACCGCAGTCCAAAGGTCGCTTGCTAAGGAACTATTGAGGCGACGCTAAACCAACCCACGATCGTCTTCTACTCGCCAAACGTTAATCTTTTATTCAGAACGGAACCATTGTGAAGATTCCTGAATCCGCGCTGATCGCAGGGTGTGGTTATGTGGGTGGCCGTGTCGCTGCGACGTGGAAGACTCGTGGAATGCGGGTGTTTGCTGTCACACGCAGTGAGGTGAAGGCGCAGGAGATCACTAATGCCGGAATGACGTCGATCCTGCTTGATCTGGCTCAGGCTCCTCCGATTCCACAGCTTCCTGATGTTGACGTCGTGCTCTGGAGCGTGGGCTTTGACCGCACGTCCGGAGCGTCAAGGCAAGCGATCTGGATTGATGGTTTGCAACGGCTACTCCACGCCCTGCCTCCACGCAGAGAGCCCAGACGGATTTTGTACACATCGAGTACGAGTGTTTACGGCGACGGACACGGGCAGGATGTAGATGAAAACGCAGTGCCGAATCCGACGTCAGAAGGTGGCCTTGCGTGCCTTGCGGCCGAGCAGCTTCTGCAGGATTTCGCAATGCAGAGTTCGGCGTGTGTTTCAATTTTGAGGCTGGCCGGGATTTACGGTCCGAATCGACTCCTGCGGCGCATGGCCGATCTTCAGAGTAACCTGCCGATCACGTCGCCGGCGGATGAATGGCTGAATCTGATTCATGTCGATGATGCAGTGACGGCAATTGATGTCATCAGCACGCTGGACTCTCCACCGTCATTGATCAACATCGTGGCGGGCGAAAGTGTCACGAGACGACAATACTACACCACGCTGGCCAACCTTGCCGACGCTCCGCCACCGATATTTGCAGCGCAAACTGCTGAATTTCATTCGCAGTTTCCGCGCCGTGGCGGCAACCGTCGCGTGGTCAGCGGGGTTCGTGAGTCACTGCACATCCCGTTCAAATACGATTCGATCATCGATGGGCTCAGGACGGCATTTCCATAGTCCGCCGCTTGCCGACAGATACCATCTGCCTCCGAAACTCTGATACCTCACACGACTGAAGTCACGCTGCGTTTCCCGGGGCCTGTCAGATACTCAGGATTTCCGCAACTGATGAAAAGCGAACGAAGTTGTCGTCGGCGAAGTCGTCGGTTTTGGCGGATTGTGCCGCTGCCGTTGTCGTTGGAATTCTCGGCGTCACCGGCGTCGTGGGTGTCGTGTCCAGTGTCAGGCTGGTGTCGCTCTGGACCGACAGGACTCGAAACGTACCCGTGCCGATACTGATCCGCGAACCTGTGCTGCTGCCGAGGCTGGGCACATGGCCATGGAGTTCCGTGAGGAATTTGGTGCCAACGCCGGTGATCGTGGCGCTATTGGCTGTTGTGGAAACCGTGCCGGTGAGCGTCCTGGATGTCGCGGTAAACGGAACTCGCATCGGCACAGTGTTCACAGGACCGTTGGTGGAATCGCCGATTCCCGTGGCAGTGGACAGGTCCGTGATTATCAAGGCGGCAATCTTATCGACGACGGTCATCCCGTTACCAATGACGCGACCGAAGACCGTATGTGGCACGGCGTCAAGGCTCGATGCGTTGTTGTTCGTATTGATAAACCACTCACTGGATCCGCCGTTAATATTATTGCCCGGCGTGGCCATTGACAGCGTCCCCCGGATGTTCGAGGTGGCACTGTTAAACTCATTGGCGATGTTCGCATCCTTCGGGATTTCGGAAAGCTGATTATCGTTGATCGTATACCGTCCAACCTGAATGACGAAGTTGTTCACCGATCTTTGCACGATGGCATCGGTATACCGCGCCGTGTACCCCAGAAAATTCGCCACAGTCAGCGGCGTCAAGGTGTTGAACATTTCCACTTCGTATGTGCCTTCGTTGGTTACGAATCGCACGATCTTGTCTGTCGCAGGGATAAATTCCACATTGACTGTTGAGTCCGCCGTCCCTACACCAGTGAAAGTTGACCGCACTTTGATCCTGTTGAGTCCGTTCAACTGGTCGTTGGTGGCAGTCGCGGTGTTCAGATCCGTTCTTTGCAGAGTAACCATCATGGCAAAGTGCCCGACGCTGTCGGCTGTGAGCGTGCCGTCGTCGAAATTCCCGTCGTTATCGGTGTCCAGTGTGACGGTGGCTCCCGGGAAAGTGTTTCCCGCGACTTCAAAGCCGGCGTTCCGAGTGATCAGAACACCTCCCACGGATGCTTCTGTCGTGTTGGCCGAATTGTCTAATGCCAGTGTCAGGCCAATCAATGTTGCGGCGGCGGCATCGGCTGCAGTCGCTCGGGCAATCAGCCCGGTTGTTGCGGCATCGATGCGAGCGGTCTGTGACGGAGACACCGTGGAGTCTTCGGACTTGCGAACCCTGTTACCGGCATTGAACACGGTCGCCGCTCCCAGATCAACTTCGTCGTTATTTCCGTCGCCCGACTGCCCGTGGAATGCACGGTTGAATGTATTGATATTTCGTAGCAGCACCGCATCGCTGGCGCGGCCCATATTGAACGCGACCGCACCACCGACCGTGTTGCCGTCCATCAGCAGCATGTCTGAATCCTGCTTCGTTCGGACTCGGAGGGCTCCGTTCAGCGTCGATCCACGAATGACAATATCATCATTGCCGGTACCGGTGTTGATTCTCGTGCTTGAGTTGGTCGTCACGTTATTGAAGGAAACTCCGTCTGCGCCCTTGTTGCCCTCAATTCGAATCTCGCCGTTAGCCGTCAGATTTGTCAGACTGATGAGATCGTTACCGGAATTCCCTTTGATCCGCAGCACACCTGCTGTCGTGGCATTTTGCACGCTGATGGTGTCATTGCCCGCTCGACCATAAATGTTGATCGTGTGCTGGAACGTTGCGCCGGTCACGTTGAGCGCATCATTTCCGGCACCGCCGTCAAGCCAGGTCGTGCCCGATACTTTCACGTTACGACTGAAAATCACAGTGTCATTTCCGGCACCCGTCTGAATCGAGATATTCCCTGGTGCTGTATCGGTGTTGGCCGCGATCACAAAAAGTGCCGTCGATCCGTTGATCGTCGTATTACTCAGACCACGCAGAACCACCTGATTGTTGGCTGCTGTAACTTCGATCTGATTGTCAGCGGCATCGCCCGAGACCGACAGATGTCCGCCGTTCAGGCTGGCGACCACATTGCCGGCCAGCAGGGTACGGCTTTCCAGCACTTGAATGCACTCTGCCGCAGCGGCCTGTGGATTCCGTGATCGATTTTGAAAACGTCGGTCTCGCCAATTCCACATGTTCCTAATCCCTTATTTCAGTGTCCAGATCAGCCGCGAAACCTGGAGCGCGCGATGCCGCCGCGAGTGACGGAACTGTGTCGTTACTATCGGTACAGCCGCCTTAATCGGTAAAGTGAAATACCAGCAATTGAGTAAAGACGATCCATTTTTTAAATCTGACAGGATAAGCGGAGGCTTTAACCTGCCGTAGATCCGGGATCCGGGATGCGTATGCAACCCGAATGCGACGGAGCGTGTACCGCCAGGAAAAATGCAGTCATTTTTCCGGAATCAACAAGGGATTTTCCTTCTCTGGCGGTCTCGAATTGCATTCCTGCCTGCGCCGGAGTAGCCTTCGCTCGCTATTCCCGTCCTGTGGCATCTTTTTGCAGGAGGGACGAATCCGATATTGAAAGATGGATGAAATGACCGGCCCGGGCGAAGATTCTCACAAACACAAATCTGACGACGCTGCCAAGTATCTGGCAGAGTCATTTTTCGGTCTCAACATGAATCCCGCCGACGTCGGCGGCGAAGTGCTGTTTGATGACTATGACGACAACAAATCTGCGATCCAGACGGGCAGTGCCAGCCCGCAAAGATCTGCGGATGGTGCTGCGTCGTTCGAGGCTTTTTCGTCTGCTGATGCCGGAAGTTCCAGCGTGACTTCCGCGCCTAATCGCTTCGAAGAGAACCTTGATGATCTCATCGTGTTTTCAGACGATGACGATGATGATGATGACGTCGTCGTCGATGATGAAGACGAAGAAGACGATGACGAAAACTTCGACTTCGGTGACGAGGATGATGAGGAAGAGGAAGAGGAAGAAGATGATGATGAGGAAGACTTCGATGATGAAGACGACGATGAAGAGGAAGAAGACGAGCTGGACGATGCGGAACTGGATTTCGGTGACGATGTAATCGTTCCCGCTCCAAAGAAGACCGTTCCGGCAGCGCGTGCATCCGGGCCAGCGCGGGATGAGCGCGGAGTTGATTCGCGAAGCAACCCGTCACGTTCTGGTCGCGCTTCTGCTGAGTCGCGTGAAGAGCAACGTCCTTCTTCAGGTCATCGCGGCGACCGTCGCGATGAACGCCCTGCAGCTCGCGACAATCGCCCTGCAGCTCGCGGTGGTCGTCCGCAGGAAACCAGGACGACACGTGCTGACAGCCGTGGACCGGATCGTCTGCCAGCGGCAAAAGCGGCTGATGCCGGTCGCAAATCGCCGTCGGCCGATGATGAACACTGGAATGAACTTGAGGGCTGGGTTTGGGACGACGACGCAAAAAAGAAACCAGCGGCTTCGTCAGCATCGCGTCCCATAGCCGCCGATATTGCTGATGACGACGATGACGACGATGACGAGATCGTTGAAGCGGCTCCGGCAGCTCCAGCGACACGCGTGGAGAGCGAAGACGCTGCACCACGTCGTCGCGGGCGACGGCGAGGTGGTCGCGGCCGCGGGCGTGGACGTCGTGATGAAATCGAAACGGCGGCACCAGCAGGCGACGCAGCAGCTTCAACTGGCCAAACTGTGGACTTTGATGATGACTTTAGCGAGATCATGTTCGAAGAAGATCAGGAGGATTTCGTCAGCGTGTCAGCTGGCAGCGTAAAGGCTCAGCGTCGCATCCAGGATGAGCCTCAGTCGCCGGCAGCTCGAAAAACTGAACCGGACGATTCCGACGATGAAGACGAAGAGGGCGAAGACGTTGAACGTTCGGCCGACGGCGAAAGCGGTCCGGACCGTCCGCGACGTGGCAGACGCGGTCGCCGAGGGCGTGGTGGTCGAGGACGTGAAGACTCCCGCGAACCCGTTCGTGCGGAAGAACGCCCGGCCGCCAGCGCACGACGTCCGGCGCGTGATGAAGACAACATGGACGATGATGATGATGATCTTGAAGTTGACGATGTCGATCTGACAGACTTCGGCGATCTGGATGACGATGAAGAATTGCCGCGTCGCCGCGAAGGAACTCGCAGTGAGCCTGCTCGAACCGAACCTGTTCGGAGCGAACGTCCCCCACGCAGTGGTCAGGGCCGAGGACGCGGACGCAGTCAGCAAGATCGCGAACCTCAAGATCCGGAATCAACGGAAGGGCCTCGTCGTCAGCCCGCTCGGGACTCTCGACCGTCGCGGGAATCTCAGCCAGCTCGGGACGCTCAACCGGCGCGAGAGCCCCGACCAGCTCGCGATTCTCAGCCAGAAAGAGAACCCCGACCAGCTCGGGAGCCTCGACCGGAGCGGGAGGCCCGTCCAACTCGAGAGCCGCGACCTGCCTCTGCAAGTAACGAAGGTGATAGCCGTCGAGGCCCTCGGCCTCCAATCGTCGCTGCTGAGTTTCAGGACATTCCCACCTGGGAAGAAGCCATCGGTAGTCTGGCAATTCGAACGCCATCTGAGGAGCACGCGCGCCGAGCGGAATCCCGTGGTCGGCGCGACGGCGGAGGTCGCCCTCCACGGCGCAAAAACTGATTTTAGCAAATGACGTTCGACATGAAGCCGCTGGAACAGATCACATGTTCCTGCGGCTTCTTTTGTGCTGGTAGTTTTGTATCCAGGATGGACATTCATGTCCGTCGCATGACCACGACAGCACATCTGTGAGCCGCAAGGCGCTAGCGGGCTGTTGACTTAATCGTTTAACCCGGATTATTCACGTAGGCCGGACCAAATTCGCGTAAGCCC
>CAZFDW010000440.1:0-6077 GCA_964517865.1 uncultured Chitinophaga sp. | reverse complement strand
CATGAGTCCGTAATCGAAGACGTGCAGGCCCGGTTGGTGCAAGCCTATGCACAGATAAAAATCGGTGATCCACTGAATCCCGCCACACTCATGGGGCCGCTCATCACGTCTCGATCGGTCGAATTGATGATGCAGGCCGTTCAGCAAGCCGTCAGCGAAGGGGGCTCAGTCATCTGCGGTGGCAACGCCTTGAGCGATCGACCAGGACACTTCGTACAGCCAACCATTATCCGCATGCCTGAGCAGACGAATCAGGTGCGCCACGAGACATTCGCTCCGATCCTGTATCTGATGAGTTACCGCGATTTTGACCAGGCCATCGCAATGCACAACGATGTGCCGCAGGGCTTGTCGAGTTCAATCTTTACATCCAACCTGATCACTGCCGAAAAATTCCTTTCCGCAGCGGGATCAGACTGCGGCATTGCCAATGTCAACATCGGAACGAGCGGCGCAGAAATCGGCGGCGCATTCGGCGGAGAAAAAGACACGGGCGGTGGACGTGAATCCGGTTCCGATGCGTGGAAGGCCTACATGCGTCGCCAGACGAACACCATCAACTGGTCCACATCCCTGCCGCTGGCCCAGGGAATTCAGTTTGGCTGAATTGCTGACTGACTCACCGGATCACCATGGGGATAGTTCGTACTCGGTGCATTCGCGAATGTTTGTGGAGTAGGTCCATTCTTCCGGAATGGACTACTGCACCTGTTCGTCCTACCAAAGGCGTGTTCGCGTGAATACTCTCAGCACTGCAGTCAGGATTTCCCCCCCAACGAATCTCTGACACGAAATTCTCAGAGCCTGGAGCAATCGAAGTTTGGTCCAGAGCCGATCGACTCATTACGGCTGGAGGCCGATCTGCGGCGTCATCACTCCTGGCCGACATTTGTGGCCTCGTTCTTCTTCCTTGCGACTCGACCACTCTCGACAAAACGCGGCTACGGAGTTTTTTTCAGAGGTTCTCAGTAAAAACATTGGCCGCTGGATGTGCCTGAATCAACCGATGGCTCACAATAACCGACGTATCGACTTCCGTCTGCCACTATTCACGATTCAACGGAGACCTTTAACTATGTGCCTAAAACCATGTCTGCTCGTGGTATGTTGTCTGATTTTGTCTGGCGGCGGTGCGGTGGCGGACGATGCGGCTGATGCCAAAAAAGCTTACCTTACCGGCGAAGAGGCCGGGCCGGAGTTCGCCGTTCAGGGCGAGTACACCGGAACGATCAAGGTGGGTGATAACGAAGCCAGACTGGGAGTTCAGGTTGTTTCGGAAGGCAGCAATAAACTGGCATGGGCTGCGTTCATCGGTGGCCTGCCCGGCGATGGCTGGGATGGCAACGCGCCAATGCGCGGAGCAGGTGAAGTGAATGGCAAGACCGCGGTGCTCAAGGGCGAAACGGGACAAGGCGAGATCAAGGACGGCAGTCTGGTGATTATCAACGCTGACAAGGTGCGTTTGGGTGAGATTTCAAAGACAACTCGCGTGTCATCTACGAATGGACGCAAACCGCCGGAAGGAGCTGTCGTGCTGTTTGACGGAACAACTGCCGATCATTTCGAAGGCGGCAAGTTGAGTGAAGACAAGCTGCTGTTGCCGGGTGTCACCAGCAAAGAAAAATTCGGCAGTTTCGAACTGCATGTTGAGTTCATGCTGTCGTACATGCCAAACGGTCGCGGCCAGGGACGCAGTAACAGCGGATGTTACATGCAAGGGCGTTACGAGGTTCAGATGTTGGACTCCTTTGGCCTGACCGGCGAAGACAACGAATGCGGGGGGATTTATGAAATCCGCAAACCCAACGTCAATATGTGCTTCCCGCCTCTGAGCTGGCAGACATACGACATCGAATACCACGCCGCAACATTCGACGCCGCCGGCAAAAAGACTGACGATGCCTGGATGACCGTCAAACACAATGGTGTGGTGATCCACGAAAAAGTCAAACTCCCTCGCGGCACACGTGCAGCCCCGGTTGCCGAAGGACCGGAAGACGGCCCGATCTATCTCCAGGACCACGGCGACCCCGTGCGGTATCGCAACATCTGGGTGAAGCCGCTTGTTGGCTGATCTTTGGTTGTTCTGTCGAGGAGTCAACAACAGGGCCCGCCAGCTTGATGCTTCTCGATCCGGATGGAAACCCTGTCCTGATCGATCAACATGTGTTCAGGTCGAAAAAGTGACGGAATTCAACTCGAGGAATCAAATCATGGGCATCGGTTATCTTTCCCAACTGAGTTTTGTGATCGCAGGCGTGACTCTGATGGCACAACACGGTGTTACTGTTGCTGAGGATCCACTGATTTTTGTTTCCTCATTTGCCTCCGGCGAGCAAGGTGCGATTCAGGCGTATACGCTGGATGAAAAGGTGGGAACTCTGAAGCCGTTGCACCGGACGGCTGGTGTAGAGAATCCATTCTTCATGGCGGTGTCGCCGAATCACCGATTTCTTTATTCGATCTATGCCCCGACGTTTGGCGGCACAGAAAACGAGCAAGTCGCGGCGTTCCGAATCGAAGGCCGATCCGGAAAGCTCAACCCACTCAATCGCCAATCGACAAAAGGCACCGCATCGTGTTATCTGGACGTGGATGCGACCGGCAGGACGGTGCTGCTGGCAAATTACTCAACGGGCAGCGTGGCATCATATTCGGTGAAAGCTGATGGATCGCTTTCGGAGCCGGTTTCGTTCGTGCAGCATCAGGGTTCGAGTATTGATGCCGCGCGACAGAAGGAGCCCCATGCACATTGCTTTGTCATCAGTCCGAACAACCGCTTTGCGTACTCCGCAGATCTTGGAATTGATCAGATTGTCTGCTACGTATTAGATCCCGCGACGGCGAAACTCACGCCAAATCACCCATCGTTCGTGCGTACACCTCCCGGAGGCGGTCCGCGGCATTTGACGTTTCATCCGAACGGGAAGTTGATGTACGTAATTAACGAACTGAAGAATTCGGTGACGCTGTTTGATTTCGTGCCGGAATCCGGATTACTGACGGAACGCCAGACTATTTCAACGCTGCCCGCCGATTTCGCAGGCATAAGTCACACGGCAGATCTCAGGATCACACCCAGTGGCAAATACTTGTACGGTACCAATCGAGGCCACGACAGCATCGCTGCGTATCGCATCGCTGATGATGGCACGCTGAGTCTCATCGAGATCAAGGCGAGCCTTGGAAAAGGGCCGCAGAACCTCGCGATTACCAAAGACGGAGCCCTGCTGCTGTGTGCCAATATGCCCGGCAACAATGTTGCGGTTTTCAGAATCAATGCGGACACAGGAATGCTGACATCGGCTGGCGAGCCTGTTGAGATTCCAGGTCCTTCGTGTATTCGAATTCTTGAGTAATTCCGATTCCTGCCTGATGCTGGTGCTCTGTCACTTCTGCTTTAATGGACCGGGTGGCCAGGGCTGGACTGAGCGGAGGAAGCCCCGGGGTTTCGGGCTAAGCGCCCTCCAACCCCAGCCACCCATCGATCCGTGAGGAACAGAGTACACGGTCTCTTTTACATGACAGGCAGGATTCCGATTTTCAGATTGGTCGGGTGGGCAGAGGATCTGAAGACGCGATGCGTGGCGCTTTGAAAATCGTCCGGCTTCGCAAAGTAGATATTGGGAACGTACTTCTGCGGATTGCGATCGACCAGAGGAAACCATGTGCTCTGGATCTGCACCATGAGACGATGCCCCTTCTGAAAGCGATGCAGGACGTCCAGCAATTCGAAACGGATGCGAGTCGGCTCACCGGGAATAAAGGGCTCCGGCTTCGCATAGTCATTTCGGAACCGGCCACGAATCACTTCGCTGCGAATCAGCATCTGGTAGCCGGCGAGCGGTGTAGATTCCGGAGCATCCGGACGCACGTCGATCAGTTTGACGACCCAGTCTGCGTCGGTCCCGGTAGTTGAAACCCAAAGGTCCGCTTCGATGGGCCCGGCCAGCACTGTGTCCTCGGTGAACGCATCGGTTTGGTATGTCAGCACGTCCGGGCGGCGCGAGGCGAATCTCTGGTCATCCACCATGTATTCGATCGTCATTCTCGGAGTAATGATTTCACTGTATGGAACAGGCTTGTTCGGATCGCTGACGAACACGTCATTGGATTCCTCATGCTCTGCCTCCGGCTTGCCGTCCGGAGCGGTCCAATCCAGTCTTCCTTGATCGTGCAAAAACAGTTGCTTCGATTCTGTCGTTCGCGGTGGCCAGTGATCAAAGGTTCGCCAGACGTTCGAGCCGGTTTCAAAGACCGTTGCTTCTGCCGGTGCCGGGAAGTCTTTGTCTTTGAGATACTTTTCGAAGAAAGGCAACTCAATCTCGGCTCGAAAGAACGCAGCGGTCTTTGAGCCGAAAGTCACATTTCCGAGTTTATCGCCATCGACAGACGCCCAGCCACCGTGATGCCATGGGCCGACGACCAGCACACTGTTGACCTTCGAATTCTGCTTTTCGATCGACTGATACGTTTTGAACGAGCCGTAAAGATCCTCCGCGTCGTACCAGCCGGTAACGGTCATGACCGCCGGGGCGACGTTCTTCAGGTGTGGAATCAACGCCCGTTTTTGCCAGAATTCGTCTCGATTGGGATGTTGCATCATCTCCTGCCAGAACGGGATCGTACCCTTCAGGTAGAGCTTGTCGATGTTCTCAATCGAACCCGCTTCCAGAAACATCTTGTAGCCGTCCGGCGATGGATAGATGTACGGTTTTGCGGCTTCGGTTGTCGGCGAGGATCGCTCGGTCGCATTGCCGCTCAGCCATTTGAAGGCATGTGCCAGGAAAAACGAACCGTGATGCAGAAAGTCGTCAAAGTACCAGTCACCGACGGGTGCCTGCGGCGAGACCGCCTTGAGTGCCGGATGCGCGTCAATCATGCCGGCAGCCGCATAGAAGCCGGGATAAGAAATTCCGTACATGCCGACGCGACCGTTATGGTTTGGCACGTTCTTCAGGAGCCACTCGATCGTGTCATACGCATCCGAGCTCTCGTCAACATCTGTCGGTTTCGTTTTGTTCGGCAAGTGTGGCGTCACCTGCATGAACGTGCCTTCGGATGCAAATCGTCCGCGGACATCCTGATTGACAAAGATGTAGCCAGCTGTAACAAAGTGCTCGCTCGGCCCCAATTTCGCCGGATACTTGTCCGCGCCATACGGCGCGACGTTGTAAGGCGTGCGCTTCATCAGCATCGGGTAGGTCTTTGTCGTATCGTTCGGCACGAAAACCGACGTCATGAGCTTCACGCCGTCACGCATCGGCACCATGTACTCATGCTTGGTATAATGCAGGCGGATGTAACTTTCCGACTGCTGCGGCTCCTGAGCCCCCGCAACAGTCACACTTCCCGCAACGGCGAGACAGGAACACAGTATCAGCGCAGCGTTTACAACGTTTCTCATGTTGATAGGGTTCCTGGAATTTGCCCGCCTTGATCCGTCGCGGTGATTCTCAAAGTATTTCGTTGATAGCTCACTTTCCGACTCCGCCAATCGGAACGCGACTCGCGCGACGGTGATCGCTCAGGACGCCGACTGATAATACGCCAGTCATGCCACGAGCCACAAGCGACCGCCGCTCGTAGTAACGGCTGGCGTATCCGAAGGGTTGTGCCGCACTGCGGCACCATCCTGCCGGAACAAAACCGGGATAATTCAATGACCATTGTGAACCCGACTTTTGCGCATGCCAGGAGTCTGTGTGAATACCGCGCGGTTGAGAATGGCACAATCGTTTAACCGCGTGGGCAACGCCCCGCGCGTGCGAATCCAGCCCGCAGGACGCTGTGAGCGCGGCCCGCTGGGCACGCGGTTAAACGAGCAAATACCAACCGCGTGCGGTATATGTGCAATTGAGAAACGGAGTGTATCGGGTGAATTCAGGCCCAACGGGCTGACATAGGACCAGCCCGGGCTGCGCAAAGATTGCGTTGATGGGGGTAGCTTGTTGACCCGGTTTTTGATCCGTCACCACGGATGGCGTTTCCGAAGGATCTTGCCGCAACGCGGCATCATGTAAAAGCCTGGGGCATCGCCCCAGGAAATGGCAATTTCAAACGTGGAAGCCCTGAAA